>CAJWIN010000009.1 GCA_913042035.1 uncultured Gammaproteobacteria bacterium
TTGGTGCATACACAATCTTCTATAACTTAGGAGACTTTGGATCACAAACATTTGTATCTTATAGTGCTTATGGCGGAATCTACAACATGGGTTTCAACAGACGTCAAGAAGAAATTCTTCAATACATGGGTTCTTCAGGTAAAGTATCATACAGGTTCGCTATGACAGCTGACAATAAAACTGATGCAACAAATGGAAGATCTGGTAACAGTAATCTTGATCCAGTAATTTACTCTATGGGTATTGCTTACTCAGATGGGCCATTCTGGGGTGCGGTAACTTATCAGAAGCATGAAGAGTGGGCAGCTGCAAAATTAGACGGCAATACAATGTCAGATTCAGAAGCTGAGTCTTACAGAATAGCTGCACGTTACATCGCTGATTTAGGCGGTGGTGCAAGTTTAACACTTTCAGCTATGTGGGAAAATGTTGAGTATGAATTTAAAAACACAACAACTCCTGGTGCTGCATTACAAGACTTTGGTTTTGGAAGCACAGTATTTGCGGGTGGTACAGCTAACACAGATGTAAGCTTTGATCGTGACGCATTCTTAGTTTCTGGTAAATATGCTCCAGGTGGGAACTTTGACTTCCGTTTCATGTACGCAGAAGCTGATGAGTTAGATATGGATGCTACAAGTTTAAGTACAGATAACTCTGCAGAAACTGGTGCTGACACAACATTATTTGGTGTGTTCTATGCATTAGGTGATTCAACAGAATTAAATGTATCTTACATTGAAGTTGAAAATGATACGTACGCTGCGTATGGTACAGGTATTAGTGCATTAGGTTCTGGTACAACTAATAACCAAGTTGAAATTATTCAATTCGGTATATTAACAATGTTCTAATATTTATTAGAATTTTGTATTATAAGAGCAGGCGCTGTAATGGCGCCTGTTTTTTTTTGAAGATAGTTATAATTAAGTGTTAAAATAAAGTTAAATAAAAGTTAAAAAAAGGATTCTTAAATGACAAGTTTTTTTAGAAAAAAATTATTCTATTATAAAGTCACGTCAGTTATATTTTTGTTTTTAATAAATGGAAATGTATCTGCAGAATGCACTAAAGAAAACATAGATTACTACTTGGAAAAAGGTTTTACTACAGAGCAAGTAACAGCTTTATGTAGTCGAAATTTAGAGTTTAAGGAAAAATCTAATACATACGAATCTTTTAGCGACGAATATGCTGACGAGCAAGATGCCGAATATGTAAAAAGAATGAGAATCGAGAGACAAGTTTTCTTTAAAGCTTCTCTTGGAGCACAGAATATAAAACTTCGCAGAGATGAGCTATCCTTTCATGTATATGAATGTGCAAGAGAAGGTTTAGCGAAACCGGGCTCTGATTTAAACAAAAAAGGTTGTGCAACAATTCAAGTAAAAGTCAACTTAGCAGCAGTGACCGTTTCCGAAAAAGTTTTCAAAGAAAAAGTAGTATTTGGAAACAAAAGTATACTAGTTAAGGGTGACGTAGAAACTAAAATTATCGGTGGCTTCGAAGGTTTGTCTGAATACGATGCTAACGTTTTAAAAAAGAAGGTAAGAGCAAGACTAGGTAAAAAAAGAGGTCAGGTATTAATTCCTATTAAAAAAGGTCTAAATTTTAATTATGCATTAGAAACCATGAAAGAAATTGTTGCTTTCCATAAAGAGTCAGTTAACAGAAAGAAAATAGGGAGTGATTTAGGCGGGAAACTGGATCTAGATGATATAAATATAGATTCAGAGAATGATTATATAATTGAAAAGGAAGAAAAAAAGCTAAGATTAACAAACGACAACGACGAAGAAAGTATTGACGGCACATTAGTATTTGATGATTTAAGTTCGCCAGATCAAGATAGTGTTAATGAAATTCCTGAAAGCGTATTTGACTAATATTCCTCAATTAAGGAGTCACTCGTCATTTCTTTTGGTTTTTTAATATCCATTAGCTTTAGCACAGTAGGAGAGATGTTCGACAGCCCCCCCTTATTATTCATAATTTTCCATTTCCTATTATTATCAATAACTATGCATGGCACAGGGTTCAAAGAGTGTTGTGTATTTGGGTTTCCAGTATCAGGATTGTTAATTTCATCCACATTACCATGATCAGCAGTGATTAGAGTAGATATATTTGCCCCAATAGCCTCACATACGACTTCACCTAATGCGTTATCTAGCTCTTCCATAGCTTTAATAATTGCTTCTTTCACGGCAGTATGGCCAACCATATCGCCATTAGCAAAATTTACAATGATAAGTTTATATTCAGGATTTTTGATAGCGCTTAGGACTTCCTCCGCGACTTCACGGCAGCTCATTTCTGGCTTTAGATCGTAAGTTGCCACATTTGGAGATGGTACAAGTACTCTTTTTTCTCCAGGGTATGGTTCTTCTCTACCTCCATTTATAAAATAGGTAACATGGGGATATTTTTCAGTTTCTGCACAATGAAATTGTTTCAAGCCAAGGCCGCTTACAACGCTGCCCAAAGTAACTGATGGTGATTTTGTCCTAAATGCCACAGGGCATGATAAATAAGGATCATATTCAGTCATAGTTGTTATTGAGTAGGCAGTATTATTGTTTGTTCTTTTAAAGTTATCAAATCTTTCTACATTAAGTGCTCTTGCAATTTGTCTAGTTCTGTCATTACGAAAATTGAAAAATAATAGAGCGTCATTTTTCTTTAAAGGTTTAGCGCATTTTAAGATGGTTGGTAAAATAAACTCATCTGTTACATTTTCTTCGTAAGATTTTTCTATGGCATCTTTATAATTATCTGCTTTTTTACCTTTGTTATTCACTATAGCGTCCCAAGCTAATTCTGTTCTTGCCCACCTTTGATCTCTATCCATAGCATAATATCTTCCAGATATCGTATAAATTTCTCCACCATATTTTTCTAAAAAATCACTTAAATATTTAAAAATTTCTATAGCTGATTTTGGGTCTGCGTCTCGACCATCTGAGAAGAGGTGAAGCTTTGGAGACACGCCATATGATTTACACATTTTTAGAAGCGCTATTAAATGATCAATATGAGAGTGGACTCCTCCAAATGATACGAGCCCTAACAAATGGAGCTCATTATTATTTTTTTTTGCAGAAGATATGGCGTTTAATATTGCCTCATTTTTGAAAAAAGTTGAGTCTGATATCGCTTCATTAATTATTACTAAATCTTGTTTAAATACTGAGCCAGAACCTATTATCATATGCCCAACTTCTGAGTTTCCCATTTGTCCATCTGGCAATCCTACGCTTTGACCAGAAGCTTCTATAGATGTTGATGGGTAATCATTTAGTAGTAAATCAATATTAGGTGTATTGGCAAGTGCCCAACCATTATTTTTGGAATCAGGTCCAATGCCTACTCCATCAAGAATAATTAGGAGAGCTCTTTTAATGTCATTATTATTCATGATAAATTTAATTCTTGATAATATTTATAGATCTTAACAAATTAAATTCGTTTTTTCTTACCTTTATTTTTTGTTATTATTTTGGCTAAAAATAGGCCAAATTCAAATAATACCCATATCGGAATTGCTAGTAAAACTTGAGAAATAACATCGGGCGGAGTTAGAATCATCCCAATAATAAAAGCAAATACAATTATATATGGCCTTTTTCTGGATAAAGATTCTACGGTTGTTAGTCCAGCTAAAACAACAACTAAAGTAATTATAGGAACTTCAAAGGCAAGACCAAAAGCAAAAAAAATTTTAATTACAAAATTAAGAAAACTAGTTATATCTGTTGCTATTTGGACGCCCGCAGGAGCAATGCTAGTAAAGAAACTAAATATCAGCGGGAATACAATATAATACGCAAATAATATTCCTAAATAAAATAATATGGTGCTTGAAATAAGAATAGGAGCTACAAATTTCCTTTCATTATTATAAAGGCCAGGAGAAATAAAAGCCCAAAAATTATAAATTGATATTGGAAAAGTAATTGCAATTGCAAGCAGCACAATTAATTTAAATGGCGCAAGAAAAGGTGCAGCAACATCTACAGCAATCATGCTCGAGCCTTCAGGGAGGACACTTAATAATGGCAAAGATAGAAAATTATATATAGTATTTGCAAAAGGAGATAATAGGACTGCGCATATTACGATAGAAGAGACAATGATTAAAATTCTATTCCTTAATTCTAGAAGATGATCTGTTAATGAATAATTTTTACTTTTCATCTAAATCTATTTTATCTTCAAATTCAGAGAGCTCATCTTTTTGTTTTTCAATTATTTTTTCTAAATCTTTCATTCTTGATTCATTTTCAATATTTTTTTTAACGTTATTCGCAAAATCTTTAATTTTTTTAACGAACGAACCTAATTGAGATGCAAATACAGGAAGTCTTTCAGGGCCCAAAATTATTAGGCTTATTATAAGTATTAAGGCAATCTCCCAAAATCCAAAATCAAACATGACTTATACCTTATTTATTTTTTATCATCTGGTTTATCATCGTTAATTGATTTTTTGAAATTTTTTATAGCGCCACCTAAGTCACTACCAATATTTTTTAGTCTCTTTGTGCCAAATAGCAAAAGAACAATTGCAAAAATCAACAATAATGACCATATGCTTATCCCAGCCATTTTATACTCCTATTATTTTATCGAGAACTTCTATTCTTTTTTTCATCATGTCCTGATACTCCAAGTCTTTTTTGTAACTCTTCTAATATATCATCTGAAGATAGATTTTTCATGGATAATGCTATAAGGCTGTGAAACCATAAGTCTGCAGCCTCAGAAATTATTCTTTCATTACTTTCTTTTTTGAGGGCATTAATAAGCTCTTTAGATTCCTCGTCTATTTTTTCACAAGTATGGTTAAAGCCCTTTTCATATAGAGATGCAACATAAGATTCTTTAGAATTTTTATCTTTTCTATCTTTTAAGATAATATTTAATTTTTTTAAAATGTCAGTCATACGTATTTCTCACATTAATGCCCTTTTTTGACAAGTATTCTTTAGCTTCTTTAATACTATATGTTCCAAAGTGAAATATACTTGCCGCAAGAACAGCGTCTGCTTTTCCTTTCTCTATACCATCATAGAGATCTTCTAAAGTTCCAACACCGCCACTTGCTATAGTTGGTATATTAACTTTGTCATTAATAGCTTTCATTAATTCTAGGTCAAAACCTTGTTTTGTTCCATCTTTATCCATACTAGTCACTAACAATTCGCCTGCTCCTCGAAGCTCCATATTTTGAGCCCATTCAAGGGCATCTATGCCCGTTGAATTTCTACCACCATGAGTATAAATCTCCCAAGAGATTCCATTTGGACTATTTGCTTTTCTTTTAGCATCAATGGCTACGACAATGCATTGGTTTCCTACTGCATTACTAGCTTCAGATATAAGATCAGGATTTTTTATAGCGGCGGTATTAATAGTGATTTTATCAGCGCCTGAATTTAATAATGCTCTAATATCCTTAACAGAGCTTATTCCTCCTCCAACAGTTAGGGGTATAAATACTTGAGAGGCAACATCCTCAACAACATTAAGAATAGTTTTCCTATTGCTTGAGCTTGCAGTTATATCTAAAAATGTTATTTCATCAGCACCTTGATCATTATATCTTTTTGCAACTTCCACGGGGTCTCCCGCATCTTTAATATCAACAAATTTAACCCCTTTGACAACTCTTCCATTATCGACATCAAGACAGGGTATTATTCTTTTTGTAATACTCATATTAATTATGTAAATATTTTTTTTGCTTCTTTGATACTAAATTTTTTTTCATATAAAGCTCTCCCTACAATAACACCAGAAATTCCTGATTTGCTATGAGTATTAATTTCAATAATATCTTCTATGCAACTTACACCCCCGGAAGCAATGACAGGTATGTTGATATTATTTGCCAAATTCAAAGTCGCGTCTATATTGAGGCCCTTCATCATTCCGTCTTTTTCAATATCTGTGTAAACAATTTCTGAAACTCCCAAATTTTCAAATTCTTTTGCAAGGCCTAGTGCGTTTTTTTTAGAAATAGACTTCCATCCATCAGTTGCTACTTCTCCATTTTTAGCATCTATTCCAACGATGATTTTCCCTGGAAATTTATTACAAAGTTTTTCAATAAAAGCAGGATCTTCAACAGCTTTTGTACCAATTATTATATAACTTGCTCCTGAATCAATATATTTTTCAGCAGTTATTAAATCTCTAATACCCCCACCAATTTGCAAGGGTGTATTTGGAAATTTTTCACATATGTTGGAAAAAATATTAATGTTTACAGGATTTCCAAGTCTTGCGCCATCAAGATCTACAAGATGAATTCTTTCTGCCCCCTCATCAACCCATTTTTTGGCCATATCTAATGGGCTATTATGAAATATTGTTTCTTGGCTGAAATCACCCTGCTTAAGTCTTACGCAATTCCCATTTTGTATGTCTATTGCTGGTATTATTTTCATTATGTAGTCAAATTCCTATAAAATTTTTTAAAAACTGTAGTCCTGTATCTGAACTTTTCTCAGGATGTCCTTGTATGGCTACAATATTATCTCTTGCAATCACTGATGAAAATATATCTCCATATTTTGTTTCTCCTATAACAGTAGATTTATCTATTGGGTCAATAAAGTAACTATGTACAAAATAAAAATATGATTCATCTTTTATTTTATACCATATAGGATGATCATTTTTTTTTGATACTTTATTCCATCCCATATGAGGTATTTTTATTTTTGTATCTTTTCTTGTTTTAAACTTTTTAACTTTACCTTCAAATATATCAAGACAGTTTGTCCCTGAATTTTCTTCGCTATAACTCATTAAAACTTGCATTCCCATGCAGATTCCTAAGAATGGTTTTTCTTTTGAATTTTTTTTAATAATTTTATCAAGATTTTTATCATAAATAGATTCCATGCAGTTTTTTGCTGCGCCTTGTCCAGGAAAAATTACTTTATCAGCATTATCTATTTCTCTTGGGCTCGAGGTGACTACCACTGAATCGTTGGGCGCAACATATTTTGTAGCTTTTTCGACAGAACTTAAATTGCTCATTCCATAGTCTATGATAGCAATAATATTCAATTTACATCGCCTATTAGGTTAGAGAACGCCTTTTGTAGAAGGTGGTTTATTTCCATTATTTAAAAAATCGACTTCTTTAGCATATCTAAAAGCTCTCCCAAAAGCTTTGAAAATAGTTTCAGCTATGTGATGCCCATTCTCTCCTTTTAGGTTGTCAATATGAAGAGTGACCATTGCATGATTGCAAAAACCTTGAAAAAACTCATGTATTAGATCAACATCAAAATCATTAATATACTGTCTAGGATAAGATGCAGAATATTCAACTCCTGGTCTTCCTGAAAAGTCTATTACGACTCTTGATAATGCTTCGTCTAAAGGGACGTATGCGTGACCATACCTATTAATACCCTCTTTTCCTCCAATCGCTTTATCAAATGCTTGACCAAAACATATTCCAATGTCTTCTACTGTGTGGTGAGCATCTACATCTAAGTCGCCTTTCGCCTTAATGGATAAGTCAATTTGTCCGTGCCTGCATATTTGTTCTAGCATATGTTCAAAAAAAGGCATGCCAGTCTCTATTTTGCATATACCAGTCCCGTCAATATTAAGTGTTAGCTCGATATCTGTTTCATTTGTTTTACGTTTTATTGATGCTTGTCTTTTACTCATTATTATTATAAAAAAATTGCTAAAAGTTGAGTATAATTAAAATTAGTTACAATATACACTAAAATAATGATTATTAGCACATTCCAAAAATTATGCCTCTTTCTGCTAAGCTTATGTGGCTTACGTATCACACATGGCATAGCAAACATTTTATTTATTTTGTTCTTTTTAACAAAGAGCAAAAAATACCGTGTCGCATATAAAAATTTAAAGTTATGTTTCCCAGAAAAGACAGAATATTGGATTGAAAAAACCGCTAGAGAAAGTATAAGAGAATATTTAAAATCCATATTTGAGTCTCCTTATTTATATAGATCTTCTAAGAAGAAAATAAGAACTCTAATAAAAAATATTCACAATGAAGATATAATAAAAAATTGCATTGATAAGAATAAAGGAATTATTTTTATGACACCTCATCATGGATCATGGGAATTTAGCGGTCTTTATGTAGCAAGTAAAATAAAAACATTTCATATGTTTAAGCCACTTCGTAATAAGGCACTTAATGATTTCGTTTTTAAAGGAAGAGAATCGCAAGGAGCAACTCTTGTTGAGACAGACAATATTGGAGTAAAAAAATTATTAAAAGCTTTAAAAAGTAGTAACGGGATTGGAATTTTACCTGACCACACTCCAAAAATTAATCAAGGAGTAATGTCCAGCTTCTATGGGATTCCAGTAAATACAGCGACTTTAATATATAAATTAGGAAAAAAAAACAGAGTTCCAATAATTTATGTATTTTCAGAAAGGCTAGCTAACAGAAAAGGCTTCGATATCCATCTTGGAGTTATTGAAGATGATTTTTATAATCTTGATGAGAAAACTTCTGCAGATTATTTAAACAAAAAAATTGAATACTTAGTCAACAAAAATATTCCTCAGTATCTTTGGTCTTATGAAAGATTTAGAAACAGATCTGGGGTCGAAGAAAGCATATATAACTAGTACAAATTATTTTTTCCAGAAATCTGGTATAAAAATCACCAGCAATGTAAATATCTCTAGCCTTCCTACAATCATACTAAATGACAATATCCATTTATTCATATCTGAAATATTTGCATAGTTATAAAGAACATCACCTTGGCCTGGCCCCAAATTATTTATGGTTGCAGCGACAGCTGAAAATGAAGTTAAAAAGTCTAAGCCAGATAGCATGAGCAATAACAATACTGTTAAAAACACTATGACGTATATTGCGAAGAACCCCCATATTGTTTCCAAGGTTCTTTCATTTATTACATTATTTCCAACTTTAACTTTAATTTTCGAGTTTGGGTGCACCAGCCTTACAAGCTCTCTATAACCTTGTTTTAATAACAGCATGACCCGGATGACTTTCATGCCTCCCGCAGTTGAGCCAGCACATCCGCCTATAAAACTAAAAAGAATTAACAAAATTGGTAAAAAACCTATATATGCATAATAGCTTGAATTTGTAAAACCTGTTGTTGTTGATATAGACACAGCATAGAAAATATTTTTTATTATTTCTTTTGAATTCATTTCTGGAGAAAAGCTATAAATATACATAACTGTTAAAAATGATATAAGAAGTACCAAAAAAATAAAAAAATATGCTTCGTTATCTTTCTTATAGGGTAATATGGATTTACTTTTAAAAGCTAAATAATGCAGGCTAAAATTCAAGCACGCTGCAATCATAAAGAATATTGCAACTAATTCAATCCATTGATTATTGTAATATCCAAAACTATCGTTATGAGTTGAGAAACCTCCAATAGCAATAGTTGAAAAACTATGACATATAGAATCAAACACATCCATTCCAGCAAAATAGTAGCTTACACCACACAAAAAAGTCATGATTAAATAAACAATCCATAACCATTTTGCAGTTTCAGTTATTCTAGGCGTTATTTTATTTTTTATAGGGCCTGCAACTTCTGCTTTATAAAGCTGCATTCCTCCAACTCCTAGCATTGGCAAAACAGCGACTGCCAAGACTATTATTCCAAGTCCGCCAAGCCACTGTAAATACTGCCTATAAAATAATATTGATTTAGGCAAATCATCAATATTATTAATAATTGTCGCACCAGTCGTGGTTAACCCCGAAACAGATTCAAATAAGGCGTTTGTTATTGAGAGATTAAGTGAATTACTTAATAACATTGGAAGTGAAGCAAAAGTACTTAATACGAACCAAAATAAGACAACAATAATGAAGCCATCTCTAAGCTTAAGATCAGTTTTTGCTTGCATGGCCGGAAGCCAAAGCAATAAACCAGAGACAAAAATTAGAATTAAAGCATAAAAAAAGGACCAGATTTCGCCATCTTGATAAATTGTACTCACAATAATTGGAGGTATTATTGCCAGGCTAAATAGCATTAAAAGTAAGCCAAGTATTCTTATGACAGATTTAATTTGCATTATTCTTTACTCAAACAATTCTTCTATTTGTTTTACGTCTTTTTTATTTGCAAGATATATCAATCGATCGTTTTGCTCTAAAATTATATTTGAAGTATTAAAAATAAATTCACCATTTCTAATAATACAGCATAAGATAATATTTTCTGATAAATTCATTTGTCCTGAATTTTTACCGATAACTTTTGATTTGAAGTTATCTCTTACTTCAATTTCTAGCAATTCTAGCAATCCATGCATGAGTGAGTGAGCTTTCAATATACTACCTTTTCTAACATGGGTTAACAAAGCACCCATTGTTAAATCTTCGGGTGAGATAGTAATGTCTATCTCTTGTTTTTCTACTAAATCCGAATAACTTATTTTATTAATAATAGATATAACAGTTTTTGCTCCAAGCTTTTTGGCTAACATTGCTGACAATATGTTCGCCTCATCATCATTCGTTAGTGCACAAAATACATCCATATGCTCAATATTTTCTTCTAACAAAATATCTTCATTTGAAGAGTCAGCATTTATTATTGTTACATCATCTAAAACTTCTGATAAATAATCTGATCTAGGTTCATCTGCTTCTATAACCTTAACTTGTAAACTGCCACTCATGCTGTCAGAAAGATGTTTACCAATATTGCCTCCACCAGCAATCATTATGCGTTTATTTTCTTTATTTTTTTTGAAAATTTTTGCAATATCATTAATATTTTCTTCCTTACAAATAAATAATAATTCATCTCCATCCTCTAATTCATCTCCATCTTCTATAGAAAATATTTTGTCATTTCTTATAAAAGCACAAATTTGTGAGTTTAGTTTTTCGCAGGCAGATTGGTAAAATTTTATGGACTTTTCTTCATTGTCTTTTTCTTTATATATAATATTTAAAAAACAGTTTTCATTATTTGAAAAGTTAAATATTTGATGAGTTCCTTGGTGTGAAATTAGTTTATTTATATAGTTTGAAGCTATAAGATCAGGACTAATTGTAAAATCTATAGGAGTAGATTCATCAGCAAATAAACTTTCATAATTTAAATATTCCAAATCTCGTATACGCGCGATTTTTTTGCCTACACCAAATACTGTAAAAGCTACTTGGCAAGCAATCATATTTGTTTCATCACTTTTTGAAACTGCTACAATCATGTCGGCTTTGTGCGCACCTGCCAATTCCAGTATTCTCGGGTGAGCACCGTTTCCATGAATTGTCTGCAGATCAATCTTGTCAGCAATGTCTTCTAATAGATCTAGACTTTTATCAATCAGCGTTACATCATTGCCTTCTTTAACTAGATTTATTGATAATGAGCTTCCAACTTGCCCAGCCCCTACGATGATAATTTTCATAATATGTGCACATTATAGATCAAATTTAATAGATATCTAAATATTAGTTTATTCAAATTTTTTGCCTTTTAAATCAGTAGAATTTATAAAGTCTATAGCATTTAAAATTTTTGAGTTATCTTTTTGAAGCTTCTTAATAAGTAGAGAACCATCTCTAGTAAAAACCTCGATAAACTTATTATCAATAGATCTTATATTCCCCGGAATTCCATTGATTTCGAGTTTCTTATATTCACTTTCATGGATTCTAATCCTCTCCCCAGATAATGTTGTTTCTGCAACAGGCCAGGAGTTAAATGCCATAATTTTTTTGTGTATTTTTTCTGCCCTATTATCCCAATTTATTTTTGCCTCTTCCTTTTTTATCTTTTTTGCATATGTCGCTAAACTTTCATCTTGCGGATGTAGCATAAAATTATTCTCTACTATTGAATCTAAAGTTAGCAACAAGCTATCAGTTCCAATTTGCATAAATTTTTTATGTAAACTTATTGATGAATCATTATCTTCAATCTTAATTGGTTCTTGATATATAATATCTCCAGCATCAAGCCTTTCTTCCATCTTCATTATTGTAATTCCTGAAAGCTTATCACCGTATTCTATTGACCTTTGAATGGGAGCAGCTCCTCGCCATCTTGGAAGCAAAGATGGGTGAACATTAATACAACCAAACTTAGGCACGGAAATAAACTCTTTTGTGAGCATTAAGCCATAAGCAACCACAACAACAATATCTGGTTCTAATTCTGTTAGAGCATCTGTTTCCATTATTGTTATTTTTTCGGGCTGTCTTATATTTATATTATTTTCTTTAGCAGTATTTCTAACCGGGCTATGATTAAATAGCAATCCTCTCCCAGACCTTTTGCTAGGTTGAGTAAAAACAGATATAACATCATGCCTAGAATTAATAAGCGATGATAAATAACTCTCTGCAAACTGCGGTGTTCCAGCGAACACAATTTTTAGCTTATTCATATTGTTCGCTTTCTATATTGCTGATTTATAATTTGGAGTGCTTTTTCTGGAGGGCACAGCACCTTCTTTTTTCAACTTGGTAATCTTTTTTTCTATCCTACTTCTCTTTAAAGAAGATATGTGGTCAACAAATAACTTTCCATTAAGATGATCAATTTCATGTTGAATGCACGTCGACAAAAGGCCATTTGCTTCGATTTCAATTTGTTTTCCATCATAATTCAATGATGAAACTTTTACGGTTTTAGGTCTAGATACAGTTTCATAGAAACCAGGAACTGATAAACAACCTTCTTCCATTGTATCTATATCGTCTGATAATGAAATTATCTCTGGGTTAATTAGGAATATTTTCTTATCTTTATTTTCTGACACATCAATTACTATTATTCTTTTATGAATATTGACTTGAGTTGCAGCAAGACCAATGCCTTTTTCTTCGTACATGGTAAAAAACATCTGTTCAATAATATTTTTAATTTCATTATCTACTTTCTTAACAGGCTCTGCTATTTTTCTTAGCCTTTTGTCTGGGAAATGAAGTACTTCTAGTCTGTTCATGGCCTTAAAATCCTGTTTTAATTAAATTTAATTATACTATTCTGAATATAATTTGTGTAAAATTTAAGTCGTTTATATATTATTTTAGCAACTACTTTTGACTAAACACATACAATGTATTAATGTTAAAAAAAATAGCATTATTAAGAAGAGATATAAATTTACTTTTTTAATATAAATCAAATACTTAAGGATAAGCTCTATGAAAGAAACCATTTTAGACGTTCTAATGTATATGTTTCAAAGTTACGTAGAAGATAATGAAGAGGTGGAGCTAGACAAAGAATCACTTCATAAAAATCTCTTGGAAGCTGGGTTTGCAGATCAAAATATTGAAAGAGCTTTTGAGTGGTTAGAAGGCTTACCAGGTGTAGATCATAGCACTTTATTAAATAAACCCACAAAAAATAGTTTTCGACTTTTTAGCGATGTTGAACATAGAAAAATTGGAGAAGAAGGCCTAAGTTTTCTAATGTTTTTAGAAAGACTTGGTATTTTTCATGGAGAAATTAGAGAACACGTTATTGATAGAATAATGGCGTTAGACACACAAAGTGTAGATTTAAGTCAAATCAGATGGGTTGTATTAATGATTTTATTTAATACCCCAGGCAATGAAAGTAATTATACTTGGTTACAAAATTTAAATTCAGATAAGGCATTACCTTATATTCACTAATTAATGACAAATGATTTATTAGAGTTGGATTAAATTATGAGTGAGAATTTAGTAATTGTTGAATCCCCTGCAAAATCAAAAACTATAGAAAAATATCTTGGTCAAAATTATCGAGTGATTTCTACCGTTGGCCATTTGAGAAATTTACCATCAAAGGAAGGTATTGATGTTAATAATAATTATCAAATGAACTATGAGTTGATAGATAGGGATCATAATAAGCCTCAACAAATAATAAATGATATTAAAAAGGCTTTGAAAAAAGCAAAAAAACTTTATTTAGCAACAGATCAGGACAGAGAAGGTGAAGTTATTGCCTGGCATCTTATCGATATTTTGGAAAAAGAAAAATCTTTAGCTGGAATTGAAATTATAAGAATTGTTTTTAATGAGATAACTAAAAAAGCTATTTTAGAATCAATTGAAAACCCAAGAGAACTTTCTCACGATCTTATCAATGCTCAATTCGCTAGAAGATCAATTGATTATTTGTTTGGAATGGGCATATCTCCATTACTTTGGGGTATAGGAATAAGGAAAGGATCTGCCGGAAGAGTTCAGAGCCCAGCACTAAAAATGATCGTTGAGAGAGAAGAATCTATCAGGAAATTTATTCCGCAAGAGTACTGGACATTAAATGCAAATTTTTTAAAAGACAATAAACCATTTGATGGATTTTTACATATTAACAATAATAAAAAACTATCAAAATTTGATATAGATAATGACTCTGATGCAAATAAAATTAAAAATGAAATATTAGATGCTTCTAAGGATGGGTTTGAAGTAATAAAAGTTGTTAAGAAAGAAAGAAAGAGACAACCCGCTAAACCATTTATTACATCAACACTTCAGCAGGAAGCATCAAGAAAATTAAGGTTTGCCGCAAGGCGAACAATGGGAATTGCTCAAGAATTATACACAGGAATAGATCTTGGTGATGGACCTGTTGGGCTTATAACGTATATGAGAACAGATTCTATTAATTTGGCCCAGGAAGCGACTGACGAAATGAGAGAAATAATTCCAAATATGTTTGGCAAAGATTCATTACCAGATGAGTTAAGACAATATGCAAATACTTCTAAAAATGCGCAGGAAGCTCATGAAGCAATAAGGCCAACTTCTTTTTCAAGAACGCCAGATGAAGTTAAAAAATATTTGAATAAAGATCAGCTCGATCTTTATACTTTAATTTGGAAACGAACTATTGCTTCACAAATGAATGATGCAATTTTAGATTCTGTTTCAGTAGATCTAGGAGTTAACGAAAAAATTTTCAGAGCTACGGGGCAATCAATAAAATATCCTGGTTTTATGCAAGTTTATTTAGAGGGAACAGATGAAGAAGATATAGAAGCGGAATCTAAGATACTCCCAGTAATGGAAGAAGGAGATAAAGTGCAGCTTGAAAAATTAGATGCAATTCAGCATTTTACTCAGCCACCTGGAAGATATACAGAAGCAAGTTTAATAAAAAATTTGGAAAAAGAGGGGATTGGCAGACCATCAACATATGCTGCGATTATTGAAACTCTTAGGTTTAAAGAATATGTTGAAATTGAAAATAGAACATTAACACCAACTGGAAAAGGAGCATCAGCGTGTGCTTTTTTAGATAAAAACTTTAATGATTTTATTAAATATAATTACACTGCCGAACTAGAGGAAACTTTAGACAAAATTGCAAGAGGCGAAGTAGAATGGGTGCCTACAACAGACTCATTCTATAAATATCTCACAAAGATGGTTGTCGAGACAGAGAAGCTTTCGCCGGAAGAAAGAAAACAAGAGCGTATTTTAGGACAAGATCCAAAAAGTGGACGTACAGTAAGTGTTCGTCATGGTCCTTTTGGCCCACACGCAATGATTGGAACTAAAGATGATCCGAAGGAGGCTGGAAAGCCAAAGTCAGCATCATTAAAAAAAGGTCAAGATATTGCTTCTATCTCATTACAAGAAGCATTGGATTTATTCGTATTACCAAGGTTGCTGGGTGAAACGCCAGATGGTGAACATATTACAGCATGTTTAGGAAGGTTTGGGCCATATTTGAACTATGGAGAGAAGAAAAATCTATCGCTGAAAGGTTTAGAAGAAAAAGGCAAGGAACCTTTTGATCCGTATACTATAACTTTTGAGGAGGCGCTTCCATTAGTAGAGCAAAAAAAAATAATAGAAGCCAATAAGGTAATACAAGATTTTGAAGAAAAAGGAATTCAAGTATTAAATGGAAGATGGGGACCTTATGTAACTGATGGAAATAAAAATGTAAAAGTTCCGAAGGATCAAGATCCTAAAGATTTATCTTTAGCTGAGTGTGAAGAAATGATAGAAAATGCTCCGATTAAAAGGGGACGATTTGGAGCAAAAAAGAAAGTAGTAAAAAAGAAAGTAGTAAAAAAGAAAGCAGCAAAAAAAAAGACAACCAAAAAGAAATCTAAAGAAAATTCTAACAAAGAAGAAAATAGTTAATTCATTCTAAAAATTCTTATGTCAAAAACTATTAATTTAAAAAATAATGAAAATCAACTGGACTTCATTAAATCAGTAAAAAACGGAGCTATTTTTGCTTATCCCACAGAAGCAGTGTATGGGCTTGGGTGTGACATTAATAATAAAGATGCAATAAAAAAAATATTAGATATCAAAAAAAGAGATGTTTCAAAGGGACTAATTGTTATTTCGGATAATCTTGAAAAAGTTAGAGGCTTAATAGACGATAATTATTATAAAACTTTTTCTGAATTAAATAATGATACTTCTCCCACAACTTGGTTATGCCCTGCAAGTAGATTCGTACTTCCAGAAGTAACAGGATCTAGCAAGAAAATAGCTATTAGAATAACAAGACATAAAGTTTCGTGTGAAATATGTAAATTACTAGATCTCCCAATTATCTCAACAAGTGCTAATCGAACAGGAGACGAGCCTATAGTCAGTTTTGAACGAATTAAAAAATATTTTGATAATAAAGTTGATTATATTATTGAAGGCGATCTAGGGAGTAACATTAAGCCATCAAGAATTTTAGATCTATCAACAAAACAAGTTTTAAGAGCAGGGGATTAAATGCAGAAAATCAACAAAGATCATGTGTCAGATGTGAGAAGATATCTTTTAGATTTACAAGATAATATTATCGCGATGATATTTAAGTACGATAATTCTAAATTTATAAAAGATGAGTGGTCTAGAGATGAAGGCGGAGGTGGAGTTACATGTATATTGCAAAATGGAAATGTTTTTGACAAAGTAGGTGTTAATTTCTCTGATATTTCAGGCGATCATTTGCCAGCTGCGGCAACAAAGTTAAGGCCGGAGTTAAAAGGTAGAAACTACCAGGCCATGGGAGTATCTGTTGTTTGTCATCCAAAGAATCCACATGTGCCCACAGTGCATTTAAATGTAAGGTTATTTATAGCTTATAGTGAAAATTCTAATCCTATATGGTGGTTTGGCGGCGGGTTTGATATGACGCCATATTACGGCTATGAAGAGGATGCTATTCATTGGCATAAAACTGCAAAAGATTTATGTATTCCGTTTGGAAAAGATATTTATGATCAATATAAAAAAGATTGTGACGATTATTTTTATATTAAGCATAGAAATGAGCCAAGAGGTATTGGTGGGATATTTTTTGATGATTTGAATACATGGGATTTTAAGAATTGTTTTGATTTTATAAAATCTGTTGGCAATGGTTTTATTAAAGCATATGACCCAATAGTTGATAAGCGTTTACATGAAACATATAATGAACAGCAAAAAGATTTTCAGCTATTTCGAAGAGGCAGATATGTTGAATTTAATCTTGTATATGACCGAGGTACTTTATTTGGCTTACAATCGAATGGAAGAACAGAATCAATACTAATGTCTATGCCGCCATTAGTAAAATGGACTTACAAATATAATATTGAAAAAAATAGTTCAGAAGAAAAATTATATAATGATTTTTTAGTTCCAAAAAAATGGATTTAATTATTTAAAGAATTTGGAAAAAATAATTGTTCGCCCATAATTTTATATTTAGAAATGTACTTTTGACCTTCTTCACTTATAAGCCATCTTGAGAAGTTATTAGCTAATTCAAATTTCACATGAGGATGCTTTTTTGGATTAATAACAATTACACTATATTGATTGTGTAACGGTGGAACTCCCGAAAAAATTATTCCCAAGTCCTGTTTATTATTAAAGCTAAGCCATGTTCCTCTATCAGTTATAGTATAAGCCTCCATACTAGCTGCCATATTCAATGTAGCCCCCATTCCTCTCCCTGCGTCAATATAATACTTTGAATCAATATTCTTTGGATTTATTTTAGCGTTTTCCCATAAGAAAACCTCTTTTTTATGTGTTCCACTATTATCACCTCTTGTTAAAAACGTTAACTTTTTTTCTTTGATAGTTTGAAATACATTTTTAATATTAGATTTACTTTTTAATTTTTCGGGATCATTTTTTGGGCCAATTATTATAAAGTCGTTATACATTAATTTTTTTCTTTCTAAACCGTAACCGTTTAAAACAAAATTTTTCTCGTCTTCTTCTGAGTGAGTAATAAGTAAGTCACCATCTCCATTCATTGCATTTTTAATAGCTTGTCCAGTCCCCACAGCAACAACTCTAATATCAATTCCTGTTTTTTTCTCATAGATTGGCAATATATAATCATAGAATCCTGAATCAGAAGTTGATGTTGTTGACTGAATAACCAAAAAATCTGAACTATAAGAAAAATTTGATATTAAAAATATTAGTATAATTTTTTTAAACATTTATCTTTTTCTCTTTTACGTCTTTTACTTAATATAAAATGAAATCTTTTTTGTTATTAAGGGAATCTTATGAGGAGTGTGATTGTGATCAGCAAATAATAACTGTATCGTATATTTTCCAGGCTCTAGCTCAAGGGATGTAGATTCTTGCCCTTTTCCAAAATGCCTAATATTCTTTGTCATCGGAAGTGGCTTAGTCATATCTGGAAGTTCATTCAAATTTATAAGCAAATGGTGATGGCCGCTATTTTCTTCCATTACACCAGCAGGGCGGACTTTCATGTTTTCTACAATAAAATTTAGCTCGATTGGTGACGAATATGTTTTTTCATTTTCAACCCCTTCAAGCTTTATTGATCTGTCACCAGATGTATCTCCATATGATAGGCTAGAAATAAAAAACAAAAAAATAAAGTAAAAATTTTTTTTAAATTTAATCATATTTTCCTTCTTTGATTATTTTAAAGTTAATTATAGTTAAAATTATGAATAAAATAAATGTATACATTGGAATTGAAAGGCCAAAAAGTTGCCACTTTATGTCATTACATGGCGTAGGATTATTAAATATATTCATAATCGCATCCAAAATAGGCAATGTAGATATGTAATAAAAAAAATCACCTCCGCATCCAAAGCCATCTAAAGTTTCTTTATTTTGAAATTTTTGCAACCAAATATGTCTTAAAGTACTAGTTATTCCTAAAATACATAAAGTCATATTTAATGTGCATAATGTCCTAAAAAAAAACTTTCTTTTTGTAATATATGAGATAGCAAACAATGCAGCAATACCAAAAAGTATAAATCTATCTAGAATACATAATGTGCATGCAGCAAGCTCTTTGGTAATATCAAAATATATATATGCTATTAATAAAGATATCGCACATAAAGTAAAACCTGCTGTTTCTAATTTGATTAGTTTGAACATATCTATATTATAGGCTTATTAACATATAATTTCAGCTCAAACGCTATGAATAAGAGTTATCCAAACACCAGAATGAGAAGAAATAGATCAGCTAAATTCATACGTAATTTAGTTCGCGAAACTTCGTTTTCTGTTGACGATCTTATTTACCCAGTTTTTATACTCCCCGGCAAGAAAAAAAAGGAGCCAATAAAGTCAATGCCAGGTAAAAACAGATACTCTGTTGATATTCTCTTACCCATAATTGGCAAACTTCATAAAAAAGGACTTAATGCGATTGCGCTATTTCCTGTTGTTGGGAAAGAAAAGAAATCGAAAGATGCAAAAGAAGCTTTTAATTCTCGAGGTTTAGTACAAAGCGCAGTAAAAAAAATTAAAAAAGAATACCCTAATTTAGGAATAATTACTGACATAGCTTTAGATCCTTATACATTAAGCGGACACGATGGAATCGTTGATAAAGATGGATATGTACTAAATGATAAAACAGTAAATGTTTTAACAAAGCAAGCTTTGTCGCATGCTGAAGCAGGCGCAGATATAGTTGCGCCATCAGATATGATGGACGGTAGAATATTATCTATTAGAAAAGCTTTTGAGAAAAATAAGTATCATAATATTAAAATTTTATCTTATGCGGCTAAATATGCTTCAAATTTTTATGGGCCTTTTAGAGATGCTGTTGATTCTTCAAAAAATTTAAATGATTCTTCAAAAGAAACATATCAAATGGATTTTGCAAATATTACAGAGTCTTCATTAGAAATAAATT
The DNA here is from genome assembly GCA_913042035.1 of uncultured Gammaproteobacteria bacterium. GTDB lineage: Bacteria > Pseudomonadota > Gammaproteobacteria > Poriferisulfidales. Next base: position 20,163 of record CAJWIN010000009.1, read on the forward strand.
TAGATGTAAATGAGGGAGCGGATATAGTTATAATAAAGCCAGGATTGCCATACTTAGATATTGTCTCAAAAATAAAAAAAGAATTTTCTATACCTATATTTTCTTATCATGTAAGCGGAGAATATTCCATGATAAAAACAGCTGCTTTAAATAATTGTATTAATGAAAAAGAATCTGTTATTGAAGCTATGTATTGTTTCAAAAGAGCCGGCTGTAGCGCAATTCTAACTTATTACACACCAGAAATAATAGAATGGTTGAAGAGTAACTAATGAAAAAGTATGCTGTTTTTGGAAATCCTATAAAGCATAGTATGTCACCCTTAATACATACGTATTTTGCTAAGTCGCTAAATATTGAACTGACTTACGAAGCTATTCTAGGAAATATAGGAAAATTTCAGATTGAAGCAGGTGGCTTCTTAAAAAAAGGTGGATTAGGTTTCAATATTACACTTCCATTCAAACAAGAAGCTTTTAATCTAGCAGAGACTAGATCTGATATTGCTGAGATTACTGGTTCTGTTAACACTATTTCACTCAAAAAAGGTCGTGTCCATGGTGATAATACAGATGGTTATGGCTTCATAAAAGATATAAAAAATAATATTGGTTGTAATTTAGAGAGCAAGAAAGTTCTTTTGTTAGGTGCAGGTGGAGCTGCAATGGGAATAATTCCTAATATTTTATATGAACGTCCGTTTGAATTAAAAATTTGTAATAGGACATTAGAGAAGGCAAAAAAATTATGTAATAAATTTTCAGATCTTGGGAAATTAGATATTGTTGAAATGCAGGATACTGAAAATTATAAATTTGATGTAATTATTAATTCGACGTCTGCAGGAATGAGTAATTCAGATTTTTCTTTACCTGTAAATTTTTTTAAAGACAATACAGTTTGTTACGATTTATCATATGGAATAGCAACTAATTCATTTAAAAATTGGGCAGATAAAAATAATTTAATATTTTACGATGGTTTGGGGATGTTATTAGAACAAGCCGCAGAATCTTTTTATATTTGGGAGTCAAAAAGACCTTTAATTACAGATGAATTAAAAAATATTTTAAAAGCAAAGCTATGATCCATATTTTTCTTTGTATTCAATTATACTGCTCTTAAATTTTTCAAATTCTTTTGTGTTTGTAACAAAATCTATAATATCCGAAATGCTAATCAAGCTATAAACATCAATGTTAAAATTTTTTTTAATTTCGTCTGATGCTGATACATCTTCACTTCCTTTTTCTTGTCTATCTAAAAGAACTAATAATGAATTTATATTAAGGTTGTATTTTTCCAATTTTATTAAAGTGTTTTTCATAGCTGTTCCTGCAGTTATAACATCATCGATAATTATGGTGTTTCCATCTTGAAATGTTCCAACAATATCCCCTTTTTCGCCATGTAGTTTTTGGTCTTTTCTATCATAAATAAAATATGTTTCTTCCTTGTGGTTTGAAGCTAGAAAAGCTGATAAAGCTGATGCTAAAGAAATGCCTTTGTATGCCGGCCCAAATACATTGGTAAATTTTATTTTTTTTTCTTTTATTAGCTCTATAAAAAGATTACTTATAATTGAAAGGGATTCACCATCTGAAAAGACCCCACTATTAAAAAAGTATGGGCTTATACGTTCAGATTTAAGCTTAAAGTTTCCAAATTGAAGAGCATTTTTCTTTATTGCTAGCTCTATAAACGTTTTTTTATAATCCATTGTTTTTTATCGAAGTTATAATAGACTGATTACATTATATATTAAAAAAGACGATTATATGAAAATAGTATCCTGCAATCTTAATGGAATTAGAAGTGCACACAGAAAAGGTTTTTTTGATTGGTACCGCAAGCAAAGATGTGATGTTTTATGTATACAAGAACTTAAGGCACAGGAGGACCAGATAGATACTGATTCAATGTTTCCAAACAGTGTTTATTCATATTTTAAGTGCGCAAAGAAAAAAGGATACAGTGGAGTTTCAATTCATACAAAAGTAAAGCCAGACAAAATAATCTATGAATACGGTGATAAAGAATTCGACAGTGAGGGCAGATATATCGAAGCTCAATTTGGGGATTTATCAATAATCTCATTGTATGCACCATCTGGTTCGTCCGGTGATGTTAGACAAGAGGCAAAGTTTAGATTTTTAAAATCATTTAAAAAACACTTACAAAATATCTTAAAGCTGAAAAGAAAATATATTATTTGTGGCGATTGGAACATAGCGCATAATGAAATTGATTTAAAGAATTGGAAAGGTAATAAAAAAAATTCCGGTTTTCTTCCAGAGGAAAGAGCATGGTTAGACGATTTATTTAAAGATGATAAGTATATAGATGCCTTTAGGTTTCTTAATAAAAAAGAAGACCAATATACTTGGTGGTCAAATAGAGGAAACGCAAGGGAGAATAATGTTGGTTGGAGGATAGATTATCATATAGTTTCTGGTAATCTTAAAAATAATATAAACAAAGAAAAAATATATAAAGAATCATTTTTTTCTGATCACGCTCCGTTAATCCTTACTTATAAAATGTAATGAAAAATTTTTTTGACAAAGAGGCTTGGTCTAATATTTTTTCACATTTGAAAAACAAAAAATTATTAATAATGTTTTTGTTAGGGTTTTCAGCTGGCCTACCATTGTTATTAGTTTTTACAACTTTATCAGCATGGCTGCGTGACGAGGATATAGTTAGATCTACAATCGGTTTTTTTGGTTGGGTTACAATTTTTTACGGTTTGAAATTTTTATGGGCGCCTTTGATAGACAGTATTAAGTTACCCATAATTAATAAAGTTTTGGGTAAAAGAAGAAGCTGGTTATTATTAACACAAGTATCAATAGGTTTTTTTCTTTATTTGTTAGCCACAATTTCTCCGAGCGGAGAAAGCTTATTAGCCTTTGCTATATGTGCTTTATTTGTTTCTTTTTTTTCAGCATCTCAAGATATTGTTGTAGACGCATATAGAATTGAAATCGCTCCGTTAGAATCTCAAGGAATTCTTACTGCAGGCTATCAATTTGGCTACAGAGTAGCTATTTTAGTAGCTGGAGCCGGGGCGTTATATATAGCTGACAGCTATTCCTGGGAAATATCTTATAAAGTTATGTCTTCACTAATGCTTATTGGAATAGTAACAACACTTATGGCATCAGAACCGAAAGAGCATATTTTTAAAGTAGACAAATCAGATAATCTTATATCTGCAGTATTTTGGGCTCCAATAAGAGATTTCTTTTTAAGATATCAGAATGCAATCTTAATTTTAATTTTTATAGGTGTTTACAGATTAAGCGACTTATCAATGGCGGTAATGGCAAATCCATTTTATTTAGATATTGGTTTTACATTGAGTGAAATTGCTACAGTTACAAAAGTTTTTGGAATTGCAATGACATTAATTGGAGCATTTTTTGGGGGAATTATAGTTTTAAGATATAAAGTTAGGAAGCCACTTTTCTATGGATCAATAATGATAGCTTTAACCACTTTAATGTTTGTTGTTCAATCTATCTTTGGCAATAATATGAATTTATTTATTTTGACAATAGCTTTAGATAACTTTACTGGTGGTTTTGCAGGAACAGTTTTTATTGCCTATCTTTCGAGTTTGACTGATCCGAAATATACAGCTACCCAGTATGCTCTTTTTAGTTCATTGATGTTAGTTCCTGGAAAATTTCTATCAGGATTCTCGGGTTTAATTGTAGACAACTTTGGTTATTCCGAACTATTTATGATCTCAGCTTCCTTAGGAATTCCAGCAATAATAATTTCTTATTATCTAAGTAAAAACAATGTTAAGGTTTAATAAGAATTTGAGTTCCTTCCTCAGTTAAGTCCCAAAGTTCTTGCATATCTGAATTATTTAAAGCAATACAACCGTCTGTCCAATCTGCCCCATTATATAAGTATTGTGCTAATAAATTTATTGGCGGCAAGCCATGAATTGCAATGTGCTCGCCGGGGTTTACACTATTTTTAGCAGCAACTCGTTTATCATGAAAATTTGGATACGATGTATGAAGAGATAAAAAGAAGTTGCTTTTTGCGTTTTTCCCATCAACAAAGTAATAGCCCTCTGGAGTTTTTTTATCACCTTCTTTCTTTTTATGCCCTTTTGGATTTCTTCCTAAAGCAATATTATATTTTTTTATGATTTTGTCATTTTTAACTGCATAAAGAATTCTTTCAGATTTTTTTATAACGATAATATCTATTTTTTCTTTAGCATAGGATGCAAAGGAAATAATTAATAAGCATACTAAAATAAAAGTCTTCATTTTGATATCGAAATAAGATGTTTTGGATTAATTCGTATTTTTTTCCAATAAACATTCCAATGAAGATGGGGCCCAGTTGAGCGTCCAGTTGAACCTACCGTCCCAATAATTTGCCCTTGTTTTACAAGATCACCCTTTTTTATATTTATGTCTTTCATATGTATATACATAGATTGAAGGTCATATCCATGATCAATAATAACTATATTACCAGTATAGTATAAACCTTTTGCAGCCAATAAAATTTTACCATCCGCAGTTGATTTTATTGGGGTTCCAGAAGGGGCAGCGATATCTAGACCGCCATGTGGATTTTTTTTAACTCCATTTAAAATTCTTTGACTTCCATAAATTCCTGAAATTCTTCCTTCTGTAGGCATGATAAAGGTCAAAGGAAATTTATCAATAACATATTTTTCATTCATGCTATTTTTAATTAAAGCCCTATCTTCGTTAATTTTTTTATAAAATTCAGGCCCTGGCGTAACCATTTTTTTTGGTAAGCCATCAATTTTTTCAATTTTATATATACTCTTATTGATATCAAAATTATATTTAAGAACATTATTTTTATTATCTTTAATAATCTTTAAAGTTGAAAATGATTTATGATTTCTGCCAAAACCAAATATGAAATATCCATCTTTACTAATTTGCAAACGCTTTTCATCAAAGAGTACTTCCTTAGCATGTTTATTTTGACCTATAACTATTCCACCCTGGACAAATTTCCCATTGAATATAGTCTCATTTGAGAAAGCTACTGATGTTGAGAATAAAATTATTACAAAAGAAATAATTGTTCTATAAAACATTATATATTATTTTTTAGTTCTTCTATTACTTCAGACGCATGTTTGCTAGGATTAACTTTTTTGTATACTTTATGAATTTTTCCAGACGGATTAATAATAAATGTGTGCCTACTTGCATATTTAAATCCTACAAATGATCCATAACTATCATATTTTTTTGCTACTTCGCCATTAATATCTGCTAAAATTGGAAATGGCAATGAATATTTTTCTGAGAATTCTTTATGACTTTCTTGAGAGTCAACACTAACTCCTAGAATATTAGCATTCAACTTACTAATTATTTCCATATTATCTCTAAAGGAACAAGCTTCTGTAGTGCAGCCCGGAGTATCGTCTTTTGGGTAGAAATAAAGGACAACCCATTCGCCTTTAAAATCAGATAAAGATCTTTCGATATTGTTTTGATCTACAAGGACGAAATCAGGAGCATTCATTCCCGCGGATAAATCTTCGTTTGCATTTGTATTGAAAACCATAAGTAAAAATATTAAGGTGGTATAAATTATTTTTTTATTTAAAAACATGACTTTATGATATCAAAAATTACAAAAACCTGCCTAGTTATTTTTATATGTTTAATAAATGTACATTGTCATGCTCAAGAATCCTCCTCTAGCATTTTATATGCAAAAGTAATTAGAGTTGTTGATGGGGATACCATTTATCTGAGAAATAAGGAGCATGGTAAATTAAAAATTAGGCTCGCTGACATTGATGCTCCTGAAAAAGACCAACCTTATGGGGACGAAGCGACAAATATTTTGAAGAAAATGATCGATAAAAAAATTGTTAAGTTAAATAAAGTTACGGTTGACAGATATAAAAGAATTGTTGGTATTATTACCTATGAAAATATTGAAATAAATTATTACCTTGTTAAGAGTGGCTATGCATGGTGTTATGACAAATATAATAAAAGAGAAAAAATAAAGCTTGCGGAGCATCTTGCTAGAGAAAAAAAATTAGGAATATGGTCAGATCAATCAAAAAAACCAATAGCCCCATGGAATTGGAGAAAAAATAAAGGTAAAAATAATGAGTAAAATTGAAAAAGCATACAGTTTATTCATGGTTATTTTTATAACTATGATAGTTCTCACAAATATTATTGGTGTAAAATTATTTGAAATCAATTCTGTTACTCTTACCACTGGCATAATAACATATCCATTAACTTTTCTTATTACAGATATAGTTTGTGAAGTTTTTGGTAAAAAAAGAGCAAGTTTAATGGTTGTACTGGGATTCTTTGCTAGTATATTATCATTAGTTTTTATTAACTTGGCAGTAATGCTCCCTGGTTCAGAAGTTTGGATTAATAATTCTCTTGGTTATAATTCTATAAAAGATATGCAAAACGCATATGAATCTGTTTTTACATTGCCAGGATTTTTGATATCTGCTTCAATGCTTGCGTATTTGGTAGCACAATTAATTGATGTGCGCATTTTTCATTATTTAAAAAAAGTAACCAATGAGAAAAAGCTATGGCTTAGAAATAATCTTTCTACAATGTTTTCTCAATTAATAGATACTATAATTGTAAATTCTATATTTTTATATTTTGGTTTAAATTTAGACTGGGATATAATTATTAAAATTATAATTGCCAGTTATTTATTTAAAATTATAATTGCTCTTTTAGATACGCCACTTGTTTATATTGGCGTTTATTATACTAGAAAATATATTAAATAATATTTTTAGCTTTCTTTTTAACTTTTAAATCAACATATTTCATAACAGTTGTTTTGTAGCGAAGCATAGCCAAGGTAAATCCTGTTGCCCCATCTAAGAAACCTAATTTAAAAAAATACATTTTAATAAAAGCCCAATAACCTCTGAGAGTTCCAATAAGAATACCGCCAGTTTTTTTATCAATATTTTGGGAGCTCCATGCATCAATATACATATTCATTTTTTGCCAATAATCATTCATAGTTTTGTATGTTTCATGATGAAGAATTCCAGAAATTTTAATGGGTTTATAATTTTTTGGAATCATTAGAGTTTCATGCACTAGGGCATCATTATAGGTTGTTAGGTTATTCGGATATAACCTATTAATCCAGTCCGGAAACCATCCTGAATATCTAACTTCTGACCCAAAGGCTTTGCTTAGCCTATTTACCTGATAAATTTTTGGCTCTCCATTTACAGCTTTTTTTATTGAATTCTGCAAACTAATATCAATCTCTTCGTCAGCATCAAGCATAAATATCCAATCTGATTTAGATAATTTTTGAGCTTTTTGTCTTTGTTTGCCAAATCCAGGCCAATCGTTATCCGTATGAATATTTGAAGTGTACTTTCTAGCAATTTTTATAGTGTCATCAGTACTTCCAGAATCTAAAACAATAATATCGTCAGCCCAAGTTGAACTTTTAAGAGCTTTTTCAATAAACTCTTCTCCGTTTTTAACAATTATAATGATGCTTATAGTTTTCATTAATATAAAAATTATAGCATAGATGGTGGCCCCGGTAGGACTCGAACCTACGACAAATGGATTATGAGTCCACTGCTC
>CAJWIN010000010.1 GCA_913042035.1 uncultured Gammaproteobacteria bacterium
TCATCTAACATAGGGGTTTTATGTTTATCAGCCACTCTTTTTCTCCTTTGAATCGCAATTTTTTATCTGTAGATAACAATATTTTATGAGTTATTTTATGCTAATGACATCGTTCTTTTGGGGTGTGCTTTCTATCTCTTTTGGAAGAATTTGTATATCCCATTATAGGTAGTACGTATAAATTCAATTTATCCAAAAATATATTTAACTTTATGCTAACAAAATTACAGTCAAATGTCATACAATCTAAATTATGAACTCACCATTTAATCTAGAAAATCAAACTGAATATTCAAATTGGCGTGAATACAAATTATCACAGTACCCTACAAATAATGAAAAATTACTTGTTAAGTTTCATAAAAATGTTATCAGCAAAAGTGATGTTAATTTAATAAAAGAATTGATAAAAAAATATAATTTTGCTTTTTATGAGTTTGAATCTGTTGTTTCAGACAAAGAACTTCATAAGTTTTGTTCAAAACTTGGACTAGAGAAATCTATATCTAATCTTCTTTCAGATGCTGATAATATTTCAAATATTACTAATCAAGAAGGAAATAAAGATAAGATTTCTGGTAAAGAATATATTCCTTACACAGATAAACGACTAAATTGGCATACAGATGGTTATTATTATCCGATTGATTCTGCTATAAAATCTTTTTTGCTACACTGCGTGAATCCTGCGAAAAATGGTGGGGAAAATTTTTTACTTGATCACGAAATAATTTACATTCATCTTAGAGATTATAACCCCGACTTCATTGATGTATTAATGCAAAATAATATTATGGAAATACCAAAAAATAAAAATGTTGAAGGTAGTAAAAATGTATCTGGGCCTGTATTTTATATCGATAAAAATAATCTCTTGAATATGAGATTTACTTCAAGAGAACAAAATATTATTTGGCAAAAAAATGATATGATAAAAAAGATAAAAGATTTTATCTTTGAATTTATTACTGAAGAAAAAAAGTATATTTTTAAATTGTTATTAAGAAAAAATCAAGGGTACATAGCTAATAATATTCTCCATAAAAGAGAAAGCTATATTGATGGTGAAAAAAAAAGGTTATTAAAAAGACTTAGATTCTCTAATAGAATAGGATATTAAAAATTGTTAACTTTAAGCGAAATACTAATTCAACAATATAAAATTGAAACTTATAAAGATTTAAAAGAATATATATCAAAAAAAATTGATGAAGGAGAGATGTTTTTGTCTTTAGATATTAAGCCAAATTTTGATGATACACCTGATTATTGGGAAACTGATCTTGAAAATCTTTTTACATCACCTAAAAATTAAATAAATTATGTACTGGGAAGAAGACGACCAAAATAGCACAAACATGGCTGACAATAATATAGTTGATGTTTCTTTTAAGGTTGATTGTAAAAAAATTGCAGCTGATCATTCGTACCATTTATTTGAAGCAGTCTTAAAAAAATTTCCACAAATAAACGACATTAATAATTTAGCTATCCATTCTGTTTACGGAGCAGAATCTGGGGCAGGCTGGGAAAGGCCAGAAAAGGAAATATATTTATCAAAAAGGACAAGGTTTTGTATTAGAACACCGATTGAATATTCTCAAGATTTTTTTGCACTTGATAAGGAAGTTCTAAAAGTTGGGGAATATGAAATGAACCTATCAAAACCAAATATTAAAAATCTAATTATTACAAACACTCTTTTTTGCAGGTCTGTCGTAATCGAAAATTGTAATAGTGAAGAAGATTTTCTTAAGAATGTTCACTCTTCTCTAAGGTCCATGGGAATCAATGTTAAAAAAATGTTGTGTGGTAAAGAGCATACGATCCAAATACCCAATAAAACTTTAATCGGCAAAACATTGTTAATTACTGACCTCGAAAAAGATGATTCAATAAAGATACAACAGCTCGGATTGGGTATTGGAAAATTATTTGGATGTGGTATCTTTCTACCTCATAAAAGTATAGCTCCTGTAGCTGTATCTAAGAGTAGTGAATAAAAAAACATAATTCGATAGGGAGGTTAATAATGCCAACAATAGAAATTGCGGGAAAACAAATAGAAACAACTGAAATGGGATATCTAGTAAATGCTGAGGATTGGTCTGAGGACCTAGCTAATGCGATAGCATCTCAAGAGAAATTAGAGTTAACTGATAAACACTGGGATGTAATAAATCATTTAAGAGACGAATTTTTTAATAATGCTGGAAATCAACCTAATACAAGAAAATTAGTTAAGTTTTTTGAGAAACTTTGGGGAGAGAAAATAGATGCAAAAGTCCTCTACGACCTTTTTCCGGGCGACCCAAGTAAACAAGGTGGAAGGATATCCGGATTGCCAGAAAGTAGAAGAAAAGGCGGATACTAAAATATCTAATTTGGACTAGTGGATTTTATAACCTCAACTAGGTTATTATTAGTTTCATTAAGTTATGTTAAGTAAAAAAACTAAGAGGGTGGAGTAATGAGTGAAGAAAAACAAGCTAAAATTAAAAAAATACTTGAGATGCAAAAAAAGTTTATGGCTTTAGATAGAGAACAAGGGATAGAAGCATCTGAGTATTTTGCACCTGATGATGAATCTGAGATCGCAGGTTTTAGAGAAGAGTACAGAGATTTAGCCATGGATATAGTAGATCTAGCTCATAAAGAAAAAGGCTCTAAAAAATAAAAAATGTACGAACTAAATATCATTCTCGGTGAGAATGAGTACCCACTAAAGATCAAAGAAAAAATCGTTACAGAAGGTCAGCCTTTTTTTAATCAGATGGATTCTGATATGAATAAAGGATGGCAAATGAGTAAATCTTGGGTTGAAAGACCTTCGCAATTTCAAAAATGTCAGATTGCGGCTGATCGCCTCTTTACCTCCATTCATTTAAACAAAAAAGAAACTGCTATAATGATGGCAGCTTACATACTTAATCAAATGCCAACCGTGAAAGTTATAGACATAGATATATCTGGCAATATGGAAGAAACTTCATTCTCGTAACAGTATTAAGCAAAGACAACCCATGTTGTTGCAATGTATTTTTGGCCAGACAAAACTTCTGCTCCTCTGTGTTTATGAGTCCAAAATGGTGGAAATAGTATTAGCTTGCCAGTTTCTGGGATTACTTTTACATCTTGATGAATAAAATCTGTTGTACCGCCTTTATTTTCTTCAACACCATTTAAATAAAAAATTGCAACAAGCTGTCTATAGCTAAACTCGTGACTACCCCCATCAATATGCCAATGATAATATTGACCAACATCAGTTCTTTGAATGGCATAGCCCATATCTTTAAAGGGGCCTTTAAAGAAATCAAACTCATTTTTAAATTTATTTAAAGATTTGGCTAATGCAGTAAAGAAGATTTTATCTACATCGCTCCAAGCTTCTCTACCGCTTATGAAAAGATCGGTAGACTTTTTTATATCTAAATCTTCAGAAAGGTTTTGCCCAATTTTTCCTACATAATGCTCATCTTTATCATCTTCAAATCTTTCAATAATATTTTTGCAATCATCTTTTTGCAAAGCATTATCAAATTCAAATATAAAAGTATTTGGCTTTATCTCTCTCATAATTAATAATGTATAATATAATCGAAGTTAATTTGACATATTTTTAAAGATGAGTATACAAAGAATACATAGTGGTTGGAATCAAAAAGGAAAAAAAAGACAAATCGGTCAGATTGCCAGCGCTCTTGCAGTAAGTATTTGGAAAATCTCAAAAAAAACTTTACTAAATTTAGAAAACGAAGGTTTTGACACAGACACATGGTCTGACAGAATGGAAATTTTAAAAGAGGTTTCTTGTTTTCAGATCTATGTAGTTAGCAATGAGGTTAAAGCATATGAAAAAGAAAAAAAAGTAACTTTTATAACAGATATTGCAAAAAAACTTAATGAAACTGTAAATGTAAATCAAGTTGATTTAAATATTCCAGAAAAAGATGTAAAAGTTAAATTTGTTAATCTTCTAAACGAACGCATGGAAGAATATTCTGAACTTGAATATGTTGAAGAACCAAGTTACAAAGCAAGAATAATTCTTGGTAATCATTTAATGAGAAATATGGGAGAACTAGATAATAACTGGATAAGAATGTATGTTATCGATCAAGAAGTTCCAAAAATTTTATTGTCTTTACGAAGACCACTCGCTTCATTAGTAAATAAATAAACTATTTCTTCCAATCGCCTATATTGGCAAGATTTTTTTCTTGACCATCTTCATAACCCGCGTCATAAGCTTCAGTAGTTCTTGTCTCTTCTCTTGGTGGATGACCTAAAAACCCACCTTGCCAACCAAGGATATATTCATCTTGTACTTGCTGCTCTTCCATTTGCACAATTGCGTTTCTATATGTTTCGTTCATTTTTCTCCTTTAATCCTAAATAGCTATTTAGATTTGTTTGTAAGTTTATTATAAATCATTTTGCATTATAAAAAAATTCTTTTGCTTTGCCACTATTAATAGCTTTTTTTAGCTGATCAGCTGCAACGTTAAACTCGATATTTTTTATAATTGATAAAGTTAAAGCGCCAGTATAAATCAATGTATCCTTAGCTGGACCATCCTTACCATTTAAAGCATCGCTACCAATTTCTGCAGCTTTAATTGAAAAATCATCAATATTAATATCGCTGGATATTTCATCAAGCTTAATATCCTCAATCTTTTCAAGGTCTGGAAGTGGTACTGCTCGCATATTTTGTTCTATCGATATGTTTTTTGGATTAAATTTTATTTCCTTCATTTCTTGATTATTAGAATAATAAAAAACTTTGCCATCACCTCTTAATGCCGGTGAAACACCTCCCTCTACTCCTTTAACTAAAACTGCGGTATCAAAACCAGCAACTTTTGCTAGGTCTGAATATACTGGTGGATATGCCGCATGAACGTACCCTGTTAGTAAATGAGTTTTATTTTTTGCTCTAATTGGTCCAACTAATACTTCGATAGTTGTCAATATTGTTCTTTTTACCATCCTTGTTCTTAAGTCAATAAGGTCATATAGAGGTTTGCAAAATTTTTCCTGGTCTATATAAGTCCAGCCTATATTTTCATTACTTAAAAAATCAGAAGCTGCCTGAAGATCATTATTAACATTAACCCCAGATGCTTTTAATATTTTTTTTGCTGTCAATCCAAATTTTGGTCCAACTGTATTAACTCCATGAGTTAAACACGGGATGCCAATTGCAGAAAATACAGCAGGTAAAAAAGCACTTAAGGGTGTATTTCTTAAAAAACCATTATAAGGTTCTGCAATATCAAGCAACTCATCAACATTTGCTGTTATAATATTTGATCTATCTATTAAAGCTTTAAGGGAACCTATGTTTTCTTCCATAGTTTCTCTTTTCATTCTCATGGCTATTAAATATATTGCTGCTTGAATAGAATCGGATTCATTATCCAAGATATCCATCATTGTATGGTAACTTTCTTCCTCGGATATATTTTTACTAAATTCTGGACCAGTAGCAACTTTTTGAATTGCTTTTCTAATAACATTATTTGACACAAATTCTCCTTAAGCGTTTAATATTAATTAATTATATGTATATACTATCAGAATAAAAATATTGTTTATGGGATATAAAGATGAAAAAAGATGATGTTGAATTAAGCAGTGGTTTAAGTGCATTTGAAGCCAAACATTTTTCCAGAGCTATGCAGCTTTTGTCGCCTCTTGCAGAAGATGGAAATACAGAGGCTCAGCATAGGTGCGCAATTATGTACCAAAATGGTTTAGGTAATAAAGCAAATCCTCTGTTAGCTTTTAAATGGATGAAATCTGCTGCAGAAAGTGGCCATGCATTAGCGCAACATGGTTTAGGCTTTATGTATATGGAAGGTGACTGTGTTGAAAAAAATGGAGAAGCTGCTGTTATTTGGTATACAAAAGCTGCTAGTCAAGGTCTGGTTGGCTCATTAACAACACTAGCGATGATGTACGAAGAGGGAAATTTAGTACAGCAAGATAAAGAAAAGGCAAAAGAGCTTTTAAAAAAAGCTGGCTTTTGAAATTAAAAATTAATGGTGTAAAATTGCTATTAGTTAACTTATTTATTGAATAGAGGATTTTGATGAATAGTATTTATCAAAGATTAAATAGATTTCTATATGTTGTAACGTTAATGTTATTTTTAATACATCCCGTAAATATGTTTTATTATGTTTATGAAGGCCACTCCTTATTTTGGCCTCTCAGCAAATTACTTCCATATAGTAAAAATGAAATTGCCTTAGTATCTTTATTAATATTTCCGACGTATTTGATAATTAGATGGGTAATTACTGGACGATTTACAATTAAACCTGCCTAAAAAAATTTATTCAAAAAGATCTGTAACCGCACCTTTAGAAGCAGAACTGACCAATGACGCATACTTTGCTAAAATACCTTTTTTATATTTTGTTTTAAATTGAGATAATTCTTCAGTTCTTATTTTTATTTCTTTTTTACTTACCTTAAGATCTATTGTTTGATTTTGTGCATCAATTATTATTTGATCACCATTTTTTATTATTGCTATTGGGCCTCTTATTGCTGCTTCTGGAGAAACGTGGCCGATAACGAATCCATGGCTGCCCCCAGAAAATCTTCCATCTGTCATTAAAGCGACATCTTTGCCTAAACCTTGACCCATTATTGCGCTAGTTGGACCTAACATTTCTCTCATTCCAGGCCCACCTTTTGGACCCTCATACCTTATAACAACAACATGGCCTTTTTTTACTTTTCCGTCTAAAATAGCCTTCATAGCTTTTTCTTCAGAATCAAAAACTATTGCTTTTCCTTCAAATCTTAAACCCTCTTTTCCAGAAATTTTTGCCACCGCTCCATCTGGTGCTAAGTTTCCATACAAAATTACAAGATGGCTATCTTTTTTAATAGGATCACTTAAAGGTCTAATGATTTTTTGTTTTGCTGGATATTTTTTTACCTTTTTAAGATTTTCAGCTAGTGATTTTCCAGTAACTGTTAAGCAATCACCGTAAAGCATTCCTTCATCAAGTAACATTTTCATTAAAGGCTGTATTCCACCAATTTTCACCAATTCTGACATCATATATTTTCCACTTGGCCTAAGGTCTCCTAAAACAGGAATTTTTTTTCCAATTTTTGTGAAATCATTTAATTCTAACTTAACCCCAATTGCATTTGCCATTGCTAACAAATGTAACACTGCATTCGTTGAACCACCTAATGTAATAGTCACTGTAATAGCATTGATAAAAGCTTTTCTAGTCATAATATCTTTGGGTGTAATATTTTTTTCTAATAAGTTTTTTATTGCTTTACCAGAATTTATACAATCTAAGTTCTTATCTTTTGATATTGCAGCCTGTGAAGAGCTCCCAGGAAGACTCATTCCTAGGGCTTCTACTGCTGACGCCATCGTATTTGCAGTATACATTCCACCGCATGAACCTGGGCCAGGAATGGCTTTTTCTTCAATACTTTTTAATTCTTTTTCCGAGATTTCTTGTTTTGCAAACTGGCCTACAGCTTCAAAAACAGAAACAATATCAATTTTTTTGTTCTTATATGAGCCAGGCATTATTGTTCCACCATAAATAAATATTGATGGTCGATTTAATCTTGCAAGACCTATTAAACAACCCGGCATATTCTTATCACAGCCACCAATAGCTATTACTCCATCAAATCCCTCACATCCGGCAACAGTTTCAATTGAATCAGCTATAACTTCTCTTGAAACCAAAGAATATTTCATGCCCTCTGTTCCCATTGAAATACCATCAGATATTGTAATCGTATTAAATATAACAGGCTTTAAATTATTTTTTTCTATCCCTGAGCTTACTGATTCTGCCAATTTATTAATATGAGAATTACACGGTGTAACTTCACTCCATGTCGAAGCAATTCCAACTTGAGATATTTCAAAATCTTTATCTTTAAAGCCTACACCCCTTAACATTGCTCTGCTCGGAGCCCTTTCATAGCCTTTGACAATTTCTTTCGAAAATTTTGTATTATTTTTTTTCATTATTTTTCAAATATTACGTAATGTTCCATATCAAGTTCTATCCCTATCGACTCTCCAATTTCGTGATTGTGATGGCTTGGTGCGTAACATAATAATGGATATTTCTCATTATATAATAATCTGTATAAAAATTCTGCACCTCTAAATTGCTTTTCTAACACCACAGCTTTTAGATCACTTGCATCGTTATGAATAATATCATCTGGTCTAATCAACATTTCTGGGTTTTTATATTTTAATAAATCATCTTTAATTTTTGTATAATCAAGAATTCCAATCGGTATTTCAAAATCATTGTTATTTGTTTTTTTAACAGGCATAAATACCCCAAGTCCTATGAAATCAGCAACAAATTTATTTTTGGGTTTGTGATATATATCATATGAATTTCCAACTTGCTGAATTTTTCCATCGTTTATAATTGCAACTTTATCGGCAAGATTAAAAGCCTCATATTGATCATGGGTAACTATAATTGATGTAATTTTTAATTGTTTAAGCAAAACTCTTATGTCTGACACTAAATCTTCTTTAATTTCTTCATCAATATTAGAAAATGGTTCATCCATCAAAAGTATATCCGGTGATGGTGCTAATGCTCTAGCTAAAGCAACTCGTTGTTGCTCTCCTCCAGATAGCTCATAAGGATATTTTTTTTTATGATTTTGCAAATCAACTAGATCTAAAAGATAATCCACTCGATCACTTTTTTCTTTTTTAGATAAGTCTTTAAGTCCAAAAGAAATATTCGCTTTCACATCCATATTTGGGAAAAGAGCATAATCTTGAAAAACCATACCCATGTTTCTACTTGCAACTGGCGTGTTCTCTAAGTGATTAGATACACAAACTCCATCTTTTATAATTGAACCAGAATTTATAGTTTCAAATCCAGCAATAGCTCTTAGAAGAGTTGTTTTTCCACATCCACTAGGGCCAAGTAAACATACAATTTCTGAATCATGAATTTCTAAGTCAATATTAGTAAGCACATTTTCTTTTTCTTCAAATGCTAAAGATAAATTAGAAATAATAAGTTTAGTATCCATAATGGAAGAATTATACCTTAATTCTTTGAATGAAATTATACCTTATTTCTTTTTCCCAATATATTTTTTGTAATTAATATAACTGGAATAATTCCAGCGATTACAATCATTATTGCTGAGCTCGAAGCATCGGCAATTCTTTCATCAGATGCCAACTCAAAAGCTTTTATAGACAAAGTATTAAAATTAAATGGTCTTAAGATTGCAGTTAAAGGTAGTTCTTTCATGATATCGATAAAAACTACTAAAAAACTTACCAATAATGGTGTTTTTAGCATATGAAAATGTATTTTAAAGAACATTGTGATGTTATTTGCACCAAGAGATTTTGCTGCTTCATCGGTAGTAATACTTACAGAATCTAATCCAGCTTTTATTGTTCTTGAGGAGACTGTTAAAAATCTAATACAGTAAGCAAAGACTAAAATAAAAAGTGTTCCACTTAAAAACAAACCTGTAGATATGTTAAATTTCTCAATAAGTAATTGATTAATATAATTATCAAAACTTGAAAGTGGAATCATTACTGCAATAGCAATTACTGGCCCTGGGATTGCGTATCCAAGCGTAATAATTTGCATAAACTTGTTGGTTATGCTTTTTGGCTTAAGTCTTTTTACATAAGTTACTAATATTGAAATCAAGGAAATTATTACTGCAGATATGAATGCAAGGAATAATGTACTTCTAACTATCTTAAAGAAACTTTCGTCTATAATTTCATTTGAAATAAAGATTGACCAATATGCAAGTTGTGTAAAGGGTATAAGGAATCCAAATAGGAGAGGTAAAGTACATATCAAAATTATTATAAAACCATTTTTTTTTGACGTTTTCTTATAATTAAATATTGATTGTGTTTTTATATTTTCCGAATAGCGAATTTTCTTTCTGGAATTTTGTTCTAAAAAAACAAAAATAAAAACAATGCTTAAAAATAAAGTTGCCATTTGAGTTGCGGTAATTGTATCGTTCATACCAAACCAAGTTCTAAAAATTCCGGTTGTAAAAGTTGGAATTCCCAGAAAAGTAACTGTTCCAAAATCCGCTAAAGCTTCCATTGCAGCCAAGGTAACACCGAGAATTATTGCTGGCCTAGCCATTGGAATAGAAATTTTTAAAAAAATACTTAGTTGTGATGAACCGAGTATCTGTGCATTTTCATAAAGTTCTTTTGACTGCTCTAAAAATGCACCCCTCGCTAATATATAAACATATGGATATACAACTAACGAGATCATGACCATTCCACCAAAAAGATTTCTAATATCTGGTAAAAAGTTATAGGTATCAATTATCCCAACATATGTTATTGCAATTATATATGCTGGCATTGCAAGTGGCATAAGTAAAAGCCATGAGATTATTTTTCTAAATGGAAAATCATAAACCGATGTAAACCAGGCGGTCACTGTTCCTAATACAAAAGAAAAAAATCCTACGCCAATAGCAAGAGATAAAGAATTTATGAAATAATCCAATAACACATTATCAATAATGTGATTCCAATTTTCATTGAAAGGAAAGAAGACTGATGACCCCAAATATATAAATGGAATCATAAAAAATAATGCAATGACAATTGCTAATCTTTCTAAATTTAAAATTACTATCCCCTGATTATTGCCAACCAACTCTATCCATTAATTTTACAGCATTTGGGTTAAGATCGCCTAACTTATTTAACGAGGCCTCATCTAATTTTATATTACCCCAGCTACTTAACATTTGACTTGTCTTTGCATCTTTTATGACAGGGAATTCATTGTTTGTTTTTGCATACCACTCTTGAGCATCTTTATCTAACATAAAAGATATAAGTTGTTTTGCGTTTTCATAATTTTTAGCATTTTTTGGAATAGCAACTCCACTTATATTTACGTGTGCTCCTCTATTATTTTGATTTAAAAATTTTACTTCTGTAGCATTACCTGCTTTCTTTTTCTCTGACTCTTTGGAATTTAACATTAATAAATGGTAGTAGTGATTTACAATTGCTATATCGCATTCTCCTTTTGAGACTGCTGAAATTTGTGCTCTATCATTGCCCGATGGTTTTCTTGCAAAATTTTTGACTATTTTTTTAATAAGTGTTTCTGCTTTTTCTTCTCCATGATTTGCAATAAGAGAAGCTACTAACGATTGATTATAAATATTATTAGATGAGCGCACGCAAATTCTATTTTTCCATTGATCATTAGCTAAATCTTCAATGTTCTTTAGATCGTTTTTATCTTTCATTTTCTTTGAAACAACCACTGTTCTAATTCTTTTTGATATACTAATCCACTGACGGTCTTTATCAACGTAATATGGTGACACTTTATTTAATATAGAAAAACTGTCAATATTTTGAAGTAGACCCATTCTTTTTGCGCGGTCTAGTCTGCCGACATCTACAGTAATAAATAAATCTGCTGGTGAGCTTTTTCCTTCTGACTCCATCCTTTTAATTAATGCATCTGATTTTGCAGTGATTAGGTTTACCTTGATATCAGTTTCCTTTTGAAACTTTTCAAGCATTGGCTCAATTAATTTTCCTTTTCTGCCTGAATAAATATTAACTTCCTCATCCGCATGATCTCCGCCAGAATGGCAAAAGCTTTTAATGGGAGTAAAGGCAAATATTAATATTAATATTACTCCTAAGGCTTTATTATTATTAAAAAAACGTGTATTTTGCATATATATTTTCCTTAATTTATATAGTTTAGGTTGTAATTAGCATTAAATGATAATATTTCTCATTCGCACTTGCAAATGATTAATTTATTACACTTGGAGTAATTATTATGTCGATGTCAGATAGAGATGGTTTTATATGGTTAGATGGAGATTTAGTGCCTTGGAGAGAGGCCAAAGTCCACGTATTAACTCATACACTTCATTATGGGATGGGTGCGTTTGAAGGAGTTCGCGCTTACAAGACCGATAAAGGAACTGGTATTTTTCGATTAGAAGATCATACAAAACGATTGATAAACTCTACGAAAATACTCGGCATGAAAATACCCTATTCACAAAAAGAAATTGAAGAAGCCCAAAAAATAGTAGTTGAAAAAAATAATTTAAAATCTGGTTATATTAGACCTATGTGCTTTTATGGTTCAGAAGGTATGGGTTTAAGAGCTGACAACTTGGAAGAACATTTAATGGTTGCAGCATGGGAATGGGGTTCATATTTTAGTGATGATAATTTAAAAAATGGAATCAGAATTAAAACATCCTCTTATACTCGACATCATGTTAATGCAACTATGTGTAAGGCTAAAGCCAATGGTAATTATATTAATTCTATGCTTGCGCTGCAGGAGGCTCTGAATTGTGGCTACGATGAAGCTCTTCTTCTAGATGTTAATGGATATGTTGCTGAAGGAAGTGGTGAAAATATTTTTATTGTAAATGGGAAAACTATTTTCACACCTGAAGTAAATTCTGCGCTAGATGGAATAACAAGAAGAACTGTGATGCAGATTGCTGAGGATGAAGGTATAGAAATTAAAGTTAAAAATATCACAAGAGACGAAATTTATATATCTGACGAGGCTTTTTTTACTGGTACAGCTGCAGAAGTGACTCCAATAAGAGAATTAGATGATAGATCTATTGGAAATGGGTCAAGAGGCCCAATAACAGAAATATTGCAAAAAAAATTCTTTGATATTGTGAATGGAAAATCTGAAAAATATAAGAATTGGCTAACTATTGTTAAATAAAAAATGTCGGTGAAAAAGAATAAAAAAACTTCAGGTGTAATATTAATTACAAAAAATAATTTGCCGTTAAGTTGCCCAAGAGATAATTACTTAAAACTTTCTCATCCAAAAATTTTTTTACCAATTGAAAAAGAAGATACAAAAACTATTCAATGTCCTTACTGTTCAACTATGTATGAGTTAAGCAGCGATGATGACTTTTAATGACTAAATTTTTAGTTAACAAATAATGTTAATTTCAGTAATTATAACAACCTATAATAGTCCTAAATTTCTTAAGCAATGCTTAAACTCATTTGTTAATCAGAAAGATAAAAATTTTGAAGTAGTTGTTGCTGATGATGGCTCTACAAAAGAAACAAAAGAACTAACTTATAGTTATAAAGATAAACTTAAAATTAATCACGTTTGGCATGCCGATAAGGGTTTTCGTGCAGCAAAGATTAGAAATGAAGCGGTAAAAATTTCTTCAGGCAAATATCTAGTGTTTATAGATGGTGACTGTATCACATATAATGATTTTATAGAAAATCACAGAAAAATTTCAGAGCGCGGCTACTTTGCAAGAGGAAATAGAGCAATGCTGTCAAATAAATTATCTAAACATATTATAAATAGTGATCAGGATATTAATTTGATTAGCAATTTAGAATTACTAAAACTAAGATTTTTTAAAGACATTAATAGAATACTTCCTGTAATAAGAATAACTAACTTTCCTTTTAGAAAAATTTTTAAGACTAAGTGGAAGGGAGCCAAGACTTGTAATTTGGGAGTATGGAAAGAGGATTTTATTGATATCAATGGCTATAATGAATCATACATTGGATGGGGTCGGGAGGATTCTGATTTTGTTGTAAGGCTAATTAATAATAATATTTTTAGAAAAGAAGCTACTTTCTCTACAGGTCTATTTCATTTAAAACATGAAATTAATAGTAGGGAAAACTTTTCTAAGAATGATAAACTATTAAGTGAAACCATTAATAAAAAGAAAACTTATATAAAAAATGGGTATAAAAAATAATGAGTCTATTTAAAAAGTCTAAAATACTTGTCATAGGCGACGCCATGTTGGATAAATATA
Source organism: uncultured Gammaproteobacteria bacterium (assembly GCA_913042035.1). GTDB lineage: Bacteria > Pseudomonadota > Gammaproteobacteria > Poriferisulfidales. Next base: position 13,885 of record CAJWIN010000010.1, read on the forward strand.
CATTTGGCACTATAGATCGAATGTCACCTGAGGCCCCAGTACCAATTTTAAAGGTTCAAGAAGAAATTCTAAAACCTGGAGGTGCAGCAAATGTTGCAGCAAATGTTAGTTCACTTGGTATCGAAACTAATTTAGTTGCCAATGTAGGTAAAGATAATAATGGCAAAGCTCTGAGCAGATTGATTAAAAATCTTAAAATTAATCTTATATCAAATCCATATGAGGGTTTTAAAACAACCACAAAAACAAGAGTTATTAGTCAAAATCAACAATTAATTAGAATAGATGATGATTCAATTGATAGTATAAATAGTAAAAATACTTTTATTGCAAATATTGAAAAACTAGTAAAAGATTGTAATGCAATTATTTTTTCAGATTACAATAAAGGTTCAGCTAAAAATATCTCAAATTTAATTAAAGTCGCAAATAAAAATAAAAAACCAGTTTTTATTGACCCAAAAGGTGATAATTTTGATTGCTATAAAAATGCATTTGCAATAACACCAAACCTCAAAGAGTTTGAAAATATTGTAGGATGCTGTAAAGACCATAAAGAAATAATTCTTAAAGCTAAGAAATTATTAAAAAAATTAAATATTAATTCATTACTAATTACTTTAGGCTCTGATGGAATGATTTTAATTAGTAAAAATAAAAAGCCTGAGCATATTCAAGCTACATCCTCTAAGGAAGTATTTGACGTGACAGGAGCTGGGGATACCGTAATAGCAGTATTATGTGCAACTTATGTTTCATCAGAAAATGAGAACGACATGTATTTTGCATCTACAGTAGCAAACATAGCAGCCGGAGAAACAATAAAAAAATTAGGCTCACAGTCTATCGATGGCAAAGAGCTAACAAATAAAGTATATGAAACAATTGAGGAAAAAAATTATAAAAATGATTTCTTTAAAATATATGAAAAATTATATGAACATAATAGGATTATTAAAAATGAAACTGAACTAAATAATATAATCAAGCTTATAAGAAAATTAGACCTAACAATTGGTTTTACAAACGGGTGTTTTGATATTTTACATAGAGGCCATACGCAATATTTAGATGAAGCAAGAAAACTTGTTGATTTCCTTTTCATTGGTATTAATGATGATTCTTCGGTGAGAGGTTTAAAGGGCGACAAGAGGCCTATTAATAAAATTAAGGACAGAGTTGAAATGCTTAGAAGGGCTACTTTAGATGATGCTTTCATTATAAAGTTTAGTGAACCAACACCAATTAAGTTAATAAAGAAGATTAAACCAAATATTTTAATTAAAGGTGGTGACTATAAAGAAAATAAAATTGTTGGAAGTGATTTTGTAAAAAAAAATAAAGGAGAAGTAAAAATTATTCCTTTGGTTAAGGGCTTTTCTTCGTCAAATGTTATTAAGAAAATAATTAAATCATCAGATTAAATTTATGCCAATGCAAAAAATATTAATTATCCCGCAAAATTGGCTTGGTGATATTGTAATGTCGCAAACACTTTTGAAAAGAGTAAAATCTGAAAATCCTGATTGCGTAATCGACATTCTTATAAATTCATCTTTTAAGAGCTTAGTTGAAAGAATGCCAGAAATTAATAAAGCAATAATATTAGATTGCGGACATAAAGAACTTGGGTTTTTTAAAAGACTTAACTTAGCAAAGAAAATAAAGGGAGATTATGATCAAAGCATAGTATTATCAAGATCTTTAAAATCAGCTTTGATACCATATCTTGCAAAAATACCAATTAGAACGGGGGAATTAGGGGAATCAAGATATATTTTAATAAATGACCTCAGAAAATTTACTAAAGAAGATAGAAGAAAAACTGCATTTAGATATATCTCTATGTTTTCAAAAAAAGAGGAAAATTTAGATGAAAAATATTACCCATCTCTAAAATCAAATCCAGACAATATTAAAATACTTAATGATAAATATAAATTAGACCCAGAAAGAAAAATAGTTATTTTTGCTCCTGGAGCTGCTTTTGGGCCGTCTAAGATGTGGCCTGTAGAGAAATTTAAAGAACTTGGCGAAAAATTAAATAAAAATTTTTTTATTCTAATACTAGGCAGCAATAATGAAAAAAGCATTGGAGATAAAATTGTTACTAACAAAAATATGATTAACTTATGTGGCAAAACTTCTCTAACGGACGCCACTGACTTAATGCATATTTCTGAATTTTGTGTTTCTAATGATTCAGGTTTAATGCATCTTGCGTCAGCCACAAATACTAAATCAATATCTATATATGGAGCAACTTCGCCTGAATTAACACCGCCGCTAACTAGTAATAAAGTAATACATTACAAAGGAATGCCATGTAGTCCTTGTTTTGAAAAAATATGTAAGTATGGTCACTATAATTGTTTGGTAGAGATTCAAGCGGATGATGTATTTAAATCGTTTAAATAATTTTTGATTCCTTCTTCTAGACTAAAAAAATCATAATCATATCCTGCAGATCTTAACTTTAAAATATTTGCCTCTGTGAAATTTTGATATTTTGGCACGAGTTTTTCTGGCATTTCTATATAATTAAAATTACGGTCTTCATCTTTGTAATATTTAAAAATATTATTTGCTATCTCATTAAAAGACTGTGCATTTCCAGTTCCAACATTATAAATATCATGTTTGGACTTTCTCATGAAAAAAATGTTAATTGATACTACGTCGTCTATATAAATAAAATCTCTTTTTTGTTCTCCATCTCTATATCCGCCAGTGCCTTTAAATAGTGAAATCATTTTTGAATTCTTGTATTCAAGATTCATTTTATATGCCATAGAGGCCATTTTTCCTTTGTTTTCCTCGCCTCTCCCATATACGTTGAAATATCTCAAACCTACTGCTGGATATTCCTGACTCATAATATATTTATCAAATAGTAATTTTGATTCTGCATATATGTTTAGTGGGGACTCATTATCTGATATTTCTTCAGAATCTTCATTTAACCCATAAACTGCTGCACTAGATGCGTATATAAATTTTGAATTGTTTAATTTAGCAAGTGAAAATATTTCTTTAGAGTATTCAAAATTAATACCCATCATGTAATCCTTGTTATATTCCATGGTATTAGAACATGCTCCTTGATGAAAAATACACTTTACACCGTTAAGATTATTTAAATCAGTGTAGTTTCTGTACTCAGAATATTTTAAGTTTAAAAATTTTTTTGGGTCAGGATATTTTTTTTTGTCATCTAGCAATATTAGATCTTTTATTCCCATTAAATTTAATCGCTTGGCAATATTATAACCAATGAATCCTGCTGCTCCTGTAACTATTATCAACTTATTCTCCTTTCTGAAAAATATTTATCAATCTTCTCAATGACTTCTTTCGTGCTAATTAAAGCCATTACATCTTTATTATTATTTTTATATCTCCACTTTGCTTCACTTGGTTTTTTACCTGTAAAATTTGATAATGCAATATTATATTTATCAATACATAATTCTTTGCTGTTATATGGACCTGCGCGAACCGTATTTGTAACACCGTATAAACCAATAACGGGTTTACCAGCACACGTTGCAAGATGAATAGGCCCACTATCAGGACTTATCAAAAATTCAGAATTTTTAATTAAAGATAATAAATCATGAATACCAGTTGACCCCGATAGATTTAAAGGTTTAGATTTCATTTGATTTATAATTTCATTTACAAAATTCTTCTCATAGATATTTGAAGAAGATGAAAAAACACATTGTAAGCCAAATTTATTAGTTATATAGTCGCCAACTTCTGCATATCTACTAATGATCCAATTTCTGTTGCTACTTCTTGAACATGGACTTAATACAAAATATTTCTCTTTTAGTCCTGTAAATTTTTCAAATAAAACCTGTTTGGAAATTTTTTCAGGAACATGCCATTTATATATAAAATTATTTTTTTCTATATTTAAAATATTAAGAAAACTTAAAAAAACATCAACAACATGAGAATGCGAAGAAGATTTAATTTTTTTGTTTGAAAAAATACTATGAAGGTCACTAGATCTCTGAGAATCATAGCCTACTTTTGTATTTGAATTAATAAATAAACTTATAAGATTTGCTCTTAAAGAAACTTGCATTATAAATAATATATCATAACTAATATTTTTTAATTTCTTCGAAATATCAAAATAGGATTTAATAGTTTTATTTTTATCAAATACTATAAACTCAACTCCAGAAATTTTATCTATAAAATTAACTTCGTCTTTGCCAATTATCCAAGAAATTTTTGCTTTTGGATACTCAGACTTAAGCGTATATATAAAGGGAAGCATATGACAAATATCACCAAGAGATGATGTTCTCAGAACACATATATTATCTACTTTTTTTTTATTATTTTGCATATAATGGAATATGGACGAAATCATAAAGAACAAGAATATATATATACAATATGACTCTAATGTCTTCGATAATTTCTCTGATAAATTATTTAATGTTGATTATATAACTAAAGAGAGACTAATCAAATCTGAAATTATCGGCAGAGGTAAAACATACAATATAAAACATGATGGTAAGGAATTTATTCTAAAACATTATATTCGTGGTGGATTTGCATCTAAAATTTCTCATGATAATTATATTTTTGATTCCATTGCATCAACGAGATCCGTTAAAGAATATAATCTTTTAAATAACTTATTTGCAAAAGACCTTCCAGTTCCAAAACCAGCAGCTCTTCAAGTTATAAGGAATAGATTCACATATACCTGTGATTTAATAACATGCAAAATTAAGAATATTGGAACATTGCATGACTTTATCATGAAGAAAAAAATGACGTCTGAATTATGGAATTCATTAGAATTCACTCTAAAAAAATTTCTTAAGGAAAGTGTTTATCACTCAGATTTAAATGCAAAAAATATTATAATAGATGAGCAGAGTAACTTTTATTTAGTTGATTTTGATAATTCTTATTTTTTTTATGAAAAAAAATTATTCATGAAAAGTATAACTCGTCTTGAAAGATCCCTTTCTAAGTTAGATAATTATAATAATGAGATGGCAAAAATTATTAAAAGGTTTAATTAATAATTTTTTTATCTTTGAGAATTTTAATATAATTTTCAACTATATTTTTGAATTTTAAACTATATGTTTTAGCTATGTCGCCCTGTTTAATAAGAGCTTCATTATTTAAACTATGTAACTCTCTTATATTTTTAGTTATGTTTTCTTGAACTGTAATACTTTTATCGTGTTCTATTACAGTTATACCCTTAAGTTGCTTTAAATTTTCAATCTCTTCATAAAAATTTTCAATATTTGGTCCTACTATTATTGGCTTCCCATAGGTTGAAGGCTCAATTATATTCTGCACTCCTCTTTGCGAATATCCACCACCAACATAGACATACTTTGAATTACGATAAAATTTTGGCAAATCGCCAAAGGTATCTAAAATAAGGATACCAGTATTATTCCATTGCCCTAATATATTTTTATCCTTTGATAAAAAATGTGTTTCAATTCCGTTATCTTTAAAAAATTTAGCAATTTTTTTTGACCTATCTATATGTCTAGGAGCAATTACTGTGCCTATTCCATGATCTAATAACTCTTTGATAGCTTGAAGAAAATTCATCTCGTCTGGATTATGAGTTGAAGCCATCAAAAAATAGCTAAAAGTTTCTTCGTGCATTTCCTCAACTTGTCCACCATTTAGCTCATCTCGATCTTTGATAACAAATGGTGCGTATGAATACTTAAGATTTCCTACAGACAATAGTGATTTTTCTTTTATTCCAAGTTTCAAATATTTTTCTTTTTCGTAATTGGATTTACACATAATAAATTCACAATTCTCTAGAGCTTCTAAATAGATTTTTTTTATGAATTTTTTTTGATGTAAGTTTTTTTGTATTCTTGCATTAACAATACATAATTTGATGTTTTTTTTCCCGCAAATTTTATAAAAATTTGGCCAAATTTCAGTCTCATATATAAGAATACTTTTAATTTTTGATAATTTTAACCAACTGGAAATGCTAAAATTATAATCTAGTGGAAAATATATAACTTTTATGTCAGAAAATAATTCACTAGCACGAATTTTTCCCGAATATGTGTTAGTAGATATTATAACATTATTTGTTTTTTTAATTTCTTTAATTAACTCTTTTGCACCATTGACCTCTCCTAGAGAAGCACAATGAATACATAAATAATTTGTGCCATCTAATTTAGTTATTTTTCCTAGTCGATTTTTCAAGTAATCAAAATCATTATTTTTTAGACTTAGAAAAATAGAATAAATTAATATAAATGGAAATAATACTAGTAATAAAGAGGAATAAATAAATTTATAAATGTACATTTAATTTAACCAGCTATTAACAACTTTAACATCGTCAATAGATAAAGTTCCAATAGATTGCTTTAATCTTAACTTACTCATTAGGTAGTCATATTTTGATTTTGAGTAATTTTTTTTTGCTTTGAACAAATCTTTTAGAGCGAGTAAAACATCAGTTGTTGACCTAGTTCCAACTTCAAAGCCTGCTTTGTTATATTGCACAGATAGCTCATTTGATTCTAATGCTTTTTTAGATGCTTTCACTTTGCTAATACTTGATTTTAAATTTAAAAAAGCTTGCCTTGTTTCTCTAACAACTTCTCTTTTCTTTTTAATTAAATTATATCGGGCCTCTTCTTCTAAAAAGGATGCTTTTTTACTGTTATAATATGTATTGCCTCCTATAAATATTGGTATATTTAATTCAATACCAATATAATCATTATTTGATTCAAAAGCTCCAGAAGAACCACCGCCTTTATCTGTTTCTTTTACTGTTCCATAAATATCAAGTGTTGGGAAGTGTTTTGATTGCTCATACTTAACACTAGATACCGCAATATCTTTTGCTCGCTTATAGGCAAGTAAATCAAGGTTTTGTTTTAGGGCAAACTCTTCCCATGATTTTATTTTGTCTGGAATTGGACTTTGAACTTTTATGTTTAGAGCTAGGGAGGAAAAGTTTTTAATTTGTTTTCCTGTCAATACATACAATGACTCTTTAGTGAGATCACTAAAATTTTCAGCTTCAATTAATTGTGTTTCAGATAAATCATATGATGCTTGTGCTTCAGCATAATCTGTTATTGCAATTAATCCAACCTCTAATCTTTTTTTTGACTCATCTAGCTGAGATTTGATTGCCTTTTTTTCTGATTTAGCGTAAGAAATATTATCAATGCTATCTAAAATATTGAAATAAGCTTCCGCAACTCTAAGAATTAAATCTTGTCTGGCTGAATCTCTTTCTGCAAGTGACTTTGCTACTTCATACTCTGATTTTTCTAGCAAAGTGAATAAATCTCTTCTATATAGTGGTTGTTTTAAATTAATACTATATTCATCTGTCGTGAATTGAGAGGTTGAAGTTGATCTTCCATATACAGATCCATCGACAGACTCTCTTGTTCTTTGACTGCTAGCAGAAAATCTTAAATTTGGCAAAAGATATGATCTTGCTATTGGATAATTTTGCAATATAGCCCTATGTCTTGCTTCTGCGGATAATAACTCAGGGTCATTCTTAATTGCAATATTATATACATCGACTAAGTCTTCTGCATAAGTTGCATTCGATGATAAAATATAAAAATTTAAAGAATAAAAAAATAATAAAAAATATTTCATAAGTATAATTTTCTAATATACTGCCATCGCAGTATCAACTGTCTTAGCCCAAGAGTCTATTCCACCACTTAAGTTAATAATATTTTTAAAATCATTTTGTTGAAAATAGATACCAACCATTCTGCTTCTAACTCCATGATGGCAGATAAAAACTATATTTTCATGTTCATCGAAGTCATGCATTCTATTTTGAATTTCTGAAATGGGGATATGTATTGAGTCTTTAATGAAAGCAACATTGTACTCCCAAGTCTCCCTAACATCTATAAGAACCGTTTTTGGATTTTTTGCAATATATTCATTAAGCTCTGTAGCTTTCATCTCAATCATATAAGTAATTATTTTAAAAATTTAAATAACTTTTTTTGTGAATATTTTTTAATTGATCTAATGTTGTCTCAAACACTTGCTTAGATATTACTTTCTCTTCTGAAACACGTGTGATCATATTTACGGTCATTACAGGATGTTCTCCAATTACAACAAACATTCGCCCATTTACTTTTAAAGAGTCTTCAATTTTTTCAACTCTAGAGTCTACAGATCCAGTAAATACTATGACATCATATTTTTTTTGAGGAGTCCAGTTAGAAAAAACATCCTCATTTATAAAATTAATATTATATAAATTATAGTTATCAAGAGATAATTTTGCCTTGATTTGAATATTTTCATCCATGTCGACTGTATCAACTGATTTTCCTAAAATTGACATACAACAAGTCAAATAACCAGTTCCAGTTCCTATTTCTAAGATTTGATCATTTTTTCTGATTTCTAATAGTTGCAATATCTTTGCTACCATTATTGGTCTTAGCATTGAATAATTATTATCTAGAGGTATATCAAATTCTGCATAAGATGATTCTATGTATTTTAAAGGTACAAAATCTTCTCTATTAACCTTGGATATGCAATCAATTGTAGTAAGACAGCTTATACCCTCTGGTTTTAGCTGACTTTCAATCATATTTTTTTTTGTAATTCTCATTATCAGTATAATTTCTATTAATTGTTATATGGTTAATTATATCAAATACACTTGCAAACTTCTTATATGTCAGATAAGTTAAATTAGATGAAAGTTTTATGCAATACAATACTTTAATTTAGCATAAAGATTAAAATAACGTAAAATTTGTTGTACTATAGGATTATTATGACAGCTGAAAAGAGTATCAGAAAAGATGAAAAGAGTATTAAGTTAAATGAAAATTCATCAAATGCATTAAAAATCCATAATCCTTGTCATAGAAAAATATATGTTCCAATGCTTACTGATGATAATGTAAAAGTTGGAATGAAAGAAATACTGCAGCACCCAACAAAAAATCCTGATGGTACCTCTAAAGAAAATCCTCCTATTCCTGTTTATGACACCTCTGGTCCTTATTCAGATGATAACTATGAAATCAATCTAAATAATGGAATTAATAAGATAAGAGAAAAGTGGATAGCAGAAAGGTCTAAAAATTTTAAAGATAATTGTACTCAAATGCACTTAGCTAAAAAAGGTATTATTACTCCAGAAATGGAGTACATTGCCATAAGAGAAAATATTCTTCTCGACAGAATAGCTAATGATGAAGAGTACAAAAGCTTAATGAATCAAAAAAATGGAGATTATTTTAAAGAACAAACGCTAATAACTCCTGAATTTGTCAGAAAAGAAGTTGCTGAAGGAAGAGCAGTTATTCCATTGAATAAAAATCATCCAGAATCTGAGCCAATGATCATAGGTAGAAATTTTTTAGTTAAGGTGAATACAAATATAGGAAACTCTACAATATCCTCTTCTATTGAAGAAGAAGTTGAAAAAATGATTTGGTCTACAAGATGGGGAGGTGACACTTTGATGGATCTTTCTACAGGAAAAAATATTCATGAAACCAGGGAATGGATAATGCGTAATTCGCCAGTGCCAGTTGGTACTGTACCAATATATCAAGCTTTAGAAAAAGTTAAAGGTAGGGCTGAAAAATTAACATGGGAAATATATAAAGAAACGTTAATTGAGCAAGCTGAACAAGGCGTTGATTACTTTACAATTCATGCTGGTGTTCTTAAAGAGTATATTCCTTTAACAAAAGATAGAACTACAGGCATTGTTTCAAGAGGCGGTTCAATTATGGCGAAATGGTGCCTAACTTACGACGAAGAGAATTTTACTTACACACACTTTGAAGAAATATGTGAAATTATGAAAAAATATGATATTACTTTTTCTTTGGGTGACGGATTAAGACCAGGCTCAATTGCAGATGCAAATGACGAAGCTCAATTTGCCGAACTCAAAACTCTTGGGGAACTCACAAAAATTGCATGGAAACATGATGTGCAAGTTATGATTGAAGGCCCTGGACATGTTCCAATGCATCTTATTAAAGAAAATATGCAAAAAGAATTAGACGAATGTCATGAAGCACCTTTCTACACATTGGGTCCGTTAACAACAGATATTGCTCCCGGATATGATCATATAACATCTGCAATAGGTGCTGCTATGATTGGCTGGTATGGCACAGCTATGCTCTGCTACGTTACACCCAAAGAGCATCTAGGTCTTCCTAACAAAGAGGATGTTCGAGAAGGGATTATTGCATATAAAATAGCTGCTCATGCTGCAGACCTTGCAAAAGGCAAATATGCTGTACAGTTAAGAGATAATGCACTTTCACAAGCAAGATTTGAATTTAGGTGGGAAGATCAATTTAATTTAGGATTAGATCCAGAAAAAGCTAAAAGCTTTCATGATGAAACCCTTCCACAAGAGCCTGCAAAAGATGCCCATTTTTGCTCAATGTGCGGGCCTAATTTTTGCTCAATGAAAATTACTCAAGATATTAGAGATTACTCTGAAAAAGTAAGTATCATAAAAATAGAAGATATTTCAAAAATAAATAGATCTCAAGAACAAAAAAATTGAAATCTTTTCTAGTCTCACTGCACTTTGTAAATTCTTTTCGAATATAAATTAGATATTTTTAAAATGAAAAAAACAAAATTTAATCTTGATTCAGAAATTGAAAAAATTATTAAAAAATTTAATCTTAATAATAGCTGGAATAAAGAAATTATTAGAGATATAAAAAAATATAATAATAAAAATTTTAAAAAAAAATCTTATAAAAGAAAAAATATCAAGCATTTAGATTTTATAACTATTGATGGTGAGGATGCAAAAGATTTTGATGATGCGGTTTATTGTGAAAAACTAAAAAAAAATTGGAAGTTATATGTAGCTATTGCCGACGTGGCTCATTATGTGGAAAATAAATCTAGTATAGACAAGGAGGCAAGAAAAAGAGGCACTTCAACTTACTTTCCAGGTTATGTTATTCCAATGCTGCCAGAGGTATTATCAAATAACCTATGTTCTCTCAGACCAGGTGAGGATAAATTCACAATTGTCGCTGAAATTTTAATTAATGACATTGGCTCAATTAAATCCTATAAATTTTATAATGCTCTCATAAATTCTTCTGCAAGATTAACATATGATAAAGTTGAAAAATTCCTAAAAAATAAAAATATTATTAAAAATAAAAATGTCGCAGATAATATAAATAATCTTTTTAAGTTATATAAAATCCTTAAAAGATCTAGAGAGAAAAGGAATGCCGTAAATTTTGATTCTCAAGAGTTTTCTTTTATTGTAGGAAAAAATAATGATATTAAAGGGATAAAAAATAATGTTAGGCTTGAATCACAAAAACTTATCGAAGAATGCATGATTACGGCAAATGTTGCCAGTAGCCTTTTTATTAAAAAAAATAAATCCCCCTCGTTGTATAGAGTTCACGACAAACCATCATTAGAAAAAATAGAAGAAGCCGCATTGTCTTTAAAAAATCTAGGTTACAGTCTTGCAAAATCAAAGATTCCTAGTACTGGAGAAATCAATAGATTAATTGAATTATCAAAAAAGAAACTAGATAACCACCTTGTAACTTCAATACTTCTAAGATCAATGGCAAGAGCGGAATATAACCCAAAGAATATAGGGCATTTTGGGCTGGCTTTAAAATCATATAACCACTTTACCTCCCCAATTCGCAGATACCCAGATTTAGTAGTTCATAGAATTATTAAAGATATTATTTCAAAAAAAGAATTAACATATACTTTTGATGGCTTGGAAAAAGTTGGGTTAGAATCTTCAGAAAACGAAAGAAATTCTGAATCAGCTGAAAGAGAACTTCAATCTGTTTTACTATGCAATTATGCAAAAAAATTTGTTGGAGATGTTTTTAATGGAAAAGTAAACTCCATTGTTAGTTTTGGGATGTTTATATCTATTGAAGAACAGCCTATACAAGGTTTAGTCCATATATCTAATCTCGGTAATGAATATTTTATCTATAATGAAAAAAAGAATATTCTCGTTGGTGATAAATCTAGAAAAGTATATAAAATAGGTGATAAGATTAAAGTCAAACTGCAAAGCGCATTTCCGTCTGAAAAGAAAATTGATTTTGTATTAGTAAAAAAATGAAAAAAGATTCAGGAAAAGATAATATCGTAGGAATTCATGCGGTAAGAATTTTACTTAAAGTGAGGCCGTTTGATATTTATGAAATATATTTATCTGATAAAAATTTAAGTAAATTTAATGAAATACTAATAGAAACAAAAAAAAATAATATCAAAGTTCAAAAAATAACAAACGATAAAATTTACGAAATATCAAATGTTAAAAGTCATCAAGGTGTGTTGGCTATTGCAAAAAAGAAAGATGAAATTCTTGAGAGAAATATTATTGATCACCTTGCAAGTCAGCCAAAGAATAAAATTCTACTTATATTAGACGAAGTTTCTGATCCTAGGAATTTTGGTGCTTGCCTACGTATATGTGATGCCTATGCTGTTTCAGCAATAATAATCAAGGATCATGATTCTGTGAAAATGAATGAGACCGTAAGAAAAGTTGCTGCAGGCTCTGCTGAAACTACACCCATTATAAGAGTTAAGAATATATCTAGAATACTTGAAATACTAAAAAAAAATAATTATTGGGTTTATGGAGCAACAGATAAAGCTGAGCATGATATAAATGAAATGACTTTTAATACGCCAGTCGCATTGGTAATTGGCGGTGAATCCGTCGGTTTAAGACAAAAAACTTTAAAAAAATGCGATTATACTATCAAAATTAGTATGAACGGCGTCGTTGAAAGTCTTAACATGGCTGTTGCAACAGGCATTATTGTGAATACTATACACTCAAAAATAAAGTAATTGCAGTCTCAACCACCATTCTGTAGAATACTTTTTCCTTGTTCTACTTAGAAAATATAAGAGACAACTAACCATAAGGAAAAAAAATGAGACATTACGAGATAGTTTTTCTAGTTCATCCTGATCAAAGTGATCAAGTACCTGCAATGTTAAAAAAATATGCAGGGATAATATCTAAAAATGGTGGACAAATTCATAGAGAAGAAGATTGGGGCAGAAGACAGCTTGCTTACCCTATAAATAAAATTCACAAAGCCCACTATATACTTTTAAACATAGAATGTAGTTTAGAAGTGTTAGAAGAATTATCTTCAAACTTTAAATTTAATGATGCAGTAATTAGAAATATGGTCATAAAAAGAAAAAAAGCAATAACAGAAAGTTCTTCCATTTTAACTGATGAAGAGAATGATAAAAATGAAGGAGATTCTAAAAAGGTATATGGATCTGACGATAAGAAATCTTTTGATAGCGAGGTAGAAAATGTCTAGATATTTTAAAAAACAAAAATTTTGTAAATTTACAAAAGAAGG
>CAJWIN010000011.1 GCA_913042035.1 uncultured Gammaproteobacteria bacterium
CCCCAGCATGTGGTGATGTAATGAAACTTCAAATTAAAGTCAATGATGAAGGTATTATAGAAGATGCAAAATTTAAAACCTATGGTTGTGGTTCGGCTATAGCGTCATCAAGCTTACTTACTGAGTGGGTTAGAGGTAAATCAGTTGCGCAGGCTCAAGAGATAAAGAATAGTGAAATCGCTGAGGAATTAGCTTTACCTCCAGTTAAAATACATTGCTCTGTGTTAGCTGAAGATGCAATCAAAGCTGCAGTTAGCGATTATTATGAAAAAAATAACGTTAAGAAAGAAACAGCATAAAAGAATGGCAATTACAATAACAGAAAGTGCGGCAACAAGAGTTAAAGCTTTCCTCGATAACAGAGGGAAGGGGATTGGTCTAAGAGTTGGAGTAAAAACTACTGGCTGTTCTGGAATGGCTTATGTTATTGAGTTTGCCGATCAAGTAGATCAGGATGATACAGTTTTTGAAGAACGAGGGGTAAAGATAATAGTTGATCCTAAATGTTTAATGTATTTAGACGGAACAGAGTTAGATTTTGCAAAAGAGGGATTAAATGAAGGTTTCAAATTTATCAACCCAAACGAAAAAGCAAGATGCGGATGCGGTGAAAGTTTTAGTGTCTAAAATAAAGAAATAGAATATATAATTTTTTTACTAGGAATTTCACATAATGATTAATTTTAATCAAAATTATTTCCAGCTTTTTAAAATAGAACAGTCAGTAACAATCGACTCTATTAGTCTAGAAAAAAAATATTTTGAGCTTCAAAAAGAGTTTCATCCAGATAAATATGTTAATGCGGGTGATCATGAAAAACGTTTGTCTTTGCAAATTACTTCTTATATTAATGAAGCATACGAGACTCTTAAAAACGACTATTTAAAAAGTGTATATTTGCTAAAAGTAGAGGGGTTTGAAGTAGGCGATCAAAATAACACTATATCTGATCCAGAATTCTTAATGCATCAAATGGAATTAAGAGAGGAATACGAAAAAATAACTTTGAGTAAAAATTCAGAAGAATTAAAAAATTTCGCTTTAAAAATAGAAAGGTTAAAAAATGAGTGCTTGTTAAGCTTTAATAGAAGATATGAAAAAAAAATGTATAACGATGCATCAATAAAAATTAAAGAAATGAAGTTTTATATTTCTATAGAAAATGACTTCAAAAAGGATAATAACTAGATATGGCACTATTGCAAATTTCTGAACCGGGAAAATCACAAAATCCCCATGAAAAAAAGCTTTATATTGGTATTGATCTGGGCACAACAAATTCTCTTGTATCTATAATGAGAAATGGATCCCCATTTGTCTTAAAAAATAACCAAGGAAATGAGTTATTTCCTTCAATTGTTACTTATAAGCAAGATTCTGTAAATATTGGCGAACCTAAACCAGATGGTGAATCTATTACTTTTAGGTCTATAAAGCGATTCATTGGAAAGAATATTCAAGATCTTAAAAAAGAAGAATTTTACTCACCTTGTGAGTATTTTGAAAAGAATAATATAATAAGATTTAAAGTTTTTGATAATGTATTGTCTCCAATACAAATTTCTTCTGAGATACTTAAAAATTTAAAAAAAATAACAGAAAAAACGCTTGATGGTGAAATATCGGGCTGTGTCATTACAGTACCCGCATATTTTGATGATGCACAAAGGCAAGCTACCAAAGATGCGGCGACTTTAAGCGGACTTAAAGTATTAAGATTGTTAAATGAGCCTACAGCAGCAGCAATAGCCTATGGCTTACAGAGTAAAAAAATATCTAAAATTATGGTTTATGATTTGGGTGGTGGTACTTTTGATGTTTCAATATTAGATTTAAATGATGGTGTATATAAAGTTCTGTCAACTGGGGGAAACAGCACCTTAGGTGGTGACGATTTTGACAAGAAAATAGCTAGATATATTGAAAAAAAACTTAATTTGAATCTTAACGAAGAAAAAAAACATGAACTTTATTTGCTTGCAAAAGAAATAAAAATTATGTTGACTAATGACGCTTCTGTGAAAGTAAAATTAGATAAGATCGGTATAAAAAATAAAAATATCTCAATCACTCAAAATGAATTTAATGAGCTAATAAAAGATTTAATTCAAAAAACATTAGTTATAAGTAAGCAAGTATTAAATGATGCGAAGATGAAAATTGATAATATCGATGAAATTATTTTAGTCGGTGGTTCTACCAGAACGCCTTATATAAAATTTATGATTGAAAGTTATTTTAAAAAAAAACCTTTGAGCGACATTAACCCTGACAATGTTGTGGCTATGGGTGCATCAATTCAAGCAGATATTTTATCTGGCAATTCTACAGACGAACTTTTATTACTAGATGTTATTCCTTTGTCATTAGGCATCGAAACTATGGGCGATTTAGTTGAAGTAATTATACCAAGGAATAGCACGATACCAAACAGCAGTAGCAAAGAGTATACAACATTTAAAGACGGTCAAAGTGCCATGAGTATTCATATTGTTCAGGGAGAGAGAGACTTAGCAAGTGATTGTAGATCTCTTGCAAACTTCACAGTTAAAGATATTCCTCCAATGCTTGCAGGCTCTGCAAGAGTAAATTTAGAGTTTCAGATTGATGCAGATGGAATCTTAAATGTTTCTGCTAGAGAAACCTCAACAAATAAAGTAACTGAAGTACAAGTAAAACCATCATATGGTATTAGCGATTCAGAAATTGAAAAGATGTTAAGGGATTCTTTCAGTAATGCAAAAGAAGATATTGAAATGAGAAATTTAAAGGAGTCTGTAGTAGAAGCTGAGAGAGTAATTTTATCAATAAATTCAGCTCTAAAAATTGACGGCAAAGATCTTTTAAATGAAAATGAATATAATGAAATATGTAATGCTAGAGATAATTTAATAGATAATTTACAAAGTAACGATAGAGAAAATATTTTAAATTCAGTAAAGGATTTAGAGAAAATTTCTGAAACCTATATATCGAGAAGAATGAATTCAAGCATCCAAAAAATAATGAAGGGAAAAGATATTAAGGAGTATAAATAAGATGCCTAAAATAACTTTTTTACCACATCCAGATTTATGTCCCGAAGGTCTTGAAATAGAAGTCGATGAAGGCCTAAGTATTTGTGATATTGCCCTAAAAAATAATATAGATATCGAACATGCTTGTGAAAAATCATGTGCTTGCACAACATGCCACGTATATATTAGAAGTGGTTTAGATTCCCTAGAAGAATCAACAGAGGACGAAGATGACATGCTTGATAAAGCCTGGGGCTTAGAACCTGACTCTCGACTGAGCTGCCAAGCGGTTACTGGTAAAAGTGATTTAGTTATTGAAATACCAAAATATACTATTAATATGGTCTCAGAAAATCATTAAAAGGCATTTAATATGAGTTTAAAATGGCAAGATAGTTTGGATATTGCATGTGAATTGCTAGAGAAATATCCTGACATAGATCCACAGTTTATTAGATATACAGATCTACATGATTGGATATGTTCCCTAGATGATTTTGACGATAATCCAAATAACTCAAACGAAAAGATTCTAGAATCAATACAAATGAATTGGATAGAAGAAGCAAAATAAAAATTACTATAGGAGCACATAATGTCAGTAGAGAGAACGTTTTCAATTATAAAGCCAGATGCTGTTGCGAAAAATATGATCGGAAAAATTACACAAAGATTCGAAGAAAATAATTTACAAATAGTAGCATCAAAAATGATTCATTTATCAAAAGATAAAGCTGAAGGTTTTTATAGTATTCACAAAGATAAGCCTTTTTTCTCAAAATTAGTTGAATTTATGGTATCAGGACCAATAGTTGTTCAGGTTTTAGAAGGGGAAAATGCTATACAAAAAAATAGAGAAATTATGGGCGCGACTAACCCTGAGGATGCATCAGAAGGAACAATAAGAAAGGATTTTGCAAGTAGTATTGATGAGAATGCAGTGCATGGGTCAGATGCTCCAGAAACGGCAAAAGTAGAAATTGCATATTTTTTTAGCGATGAAGAAATCAAAAAGAGAACAAGATAAATTTATTTATGAAAAATCTTGATTCACTAAAAATAGCAAGTAAGTTTTTAAAGTCTCAAAGAGAAAAAAAAGAATTCACAATTGAAGAAGTCTGTATAGAGCTTAAATTAGATAAGGATATTATTTTAGATATTGAAAATGGGAATTTTGATAACTTTAAAAATTATTTATTCCTAAAAGGGTATGTTAGGAATTATGCTAATTTTTTAGGAGTTCACGTAAGTCTCCCGGAAGTAGAGATAAAAAAAAATAAAAAAGTTTCGAATAGAAAAAAATCTAGCTGGAATTTAATCGTAAATAAAAAAAAATATATATATTTAATTACTTTTCTAATTTTCATCCTTATGCTTTCTACATTTAGTAATAAAAATAAAAATTTAGAATACGAAATATCTTCTTCCTCTATTGATGCCAAAAATACAGATATTGAAAAAAAAGAAAATAATATTCCTATTAAAACCACCGACTTAAAGAGCAATACAGCTCATAAGGAATCTAAAAATACACAAGAAATTAATATGGATGAAAACAAGATATTGTTAGAAAAATCTTCTGATAGTGACGATAATCCATTGAGCAATAATGATAATTCTGAAAATATCAGTATTGAACCCATTCATCCGGTAAATGATGTGTTCTTAGAAATCACTTATAAAGGTGATTCTTGGACAGAAATTATTGATTCTAAGGGAGACATAATTTTTTTTGATCTTGTTAAACGAGGAAAAACAATAAAATTCAATATTTTAGCTCCCTTTGAGATACTATTAGGTGACGCAACTGTTGTTAATATAAAGTATAATAATAAATTAATTAGTATCCCGTATTTTAATCCTGATACTAATGTAGGGAAAATAAAAATTAAAAAATAAATTACAATGAAAAAATTTCAGTCTGTTAGAGGAATGCGAGACATTTTGCCAAATGAAACAAAATCATATAGAGATCTTGAAAGTAAATTAATGTGCTCCGCAAATCAGTTTGGTTTTAAAGAAATTAAAACCCCTATACTAGAGGATACGAACTTATTTATTAAGTCTATCGGCGGCGGAACAGATATTGTTGATAAGGAAATGTATTCTTTTGTTGATTCAAAGAAAAATTCTATATCTATGAGGCCAGAGGGAACTGCTTCTTGCGCAAGAGCATTAGTAGAGCACGGTTTGAATGAAAGTATAAATAAAATTTGGTATTCTGGACCTTTCTTTCGTCATGAAAGACCACAGAAAGGAAGATATAGACAATTTCATCAATTCGGCGTTGAATTTATTGGAGTAAATAGTTATGAAGCAGATTTTGAAATTATCTCTTTAGCCAATAACATATGGAGTAATTTAAATTTAAATCCAAGGCTTACAATTAATTCTATTGGAGATATCAAGGACAGGAAAAATTATAAAGAAGTATTGCTAGAATATTTAGTAAAGTATAAAAACGATTTAACGGAAAGTGAGAAACATAAGCTTGAAAATAATCCTCTTAGATTGCTAGACACAAAAAATAAAAATTTAAAAAAAATCTTAGAAGATGCACCAAAAATAAGTACTTACTTATCTAAAGAATCAAAGCTGCATTTTGAAAAACTTTTAGAATCATTAGATAATAGTAATATTAAATATTTAAAAGATGAAAATTTGGTGCGTGGTCTAGATTATTATAATAGAACTGTATTTGAATATTTAGATGATACAGAAAATACTCAAAACACTATCTGTGCTGGAGGCAGATATGATTATTTATTTGAAACTCTTTGTGATAAAAAAATACCAGCTTTAGGTTTTGCGATAGGCATAGAAAGACTGATAGAATACGCAGATTTTTCTAATGAAAATAAAGATACAATAAATTTTTACATGATTGTTTTGGATGTCAAAGATCATTTGTATTCACAAGAAATTGCACATCTAATACGCGGTATATCAAAACAATTCATAGTTTCAAATAGCTATAATTATAAAAATTTAAAGTCACAACTAAAGAAAGCAGACAAATTATCTGCTGACTACTGTGTTATAATTGGAAACGAAGAGAGTAAAAAAAATACATGTCAATTGAAAAACATGAGTTCTGGGCAACAAGAAAATATACATATTGATAAACTTAAAAATTATATAAAAGATAAAATCTTATAATAGGAAAAAAAGATGAGCAGCGATAATTTAGATTTAACAAGCAAAATTGCCATTTGGTGTCAAAATAATCTGAGGTATATTATTATAGGAGCATTAATTGGCATCACTATTCCTTTGTCTTGGAATTATTATCAGCATTCAAAAAAAATAAAGAATGTTGAAGCCTCAGATTTATATACTCAGCTAATTGATTTAATAACAACTGAGGAAGAGTATAAGAATGTTGCAGATAAAATATCGAATAATCATACAGAGTCTATTTATGATGTTTTATCAAAATTTATATTGTCTAAGCAAGAATTTGAAAATAAGAATTATGAGGGAGCTAAAGCTCACTTAGAAGATATTATAAATATAAATATTAATGAAACATATAATAGTCTAGCTACAATTAAGATATCTTTGATTAATATTGAAGAAAAAAAATATGATGAAGCATTAAGATTGCTAGAAAATGTTGACTTAAAAGATGCATTTAAACCAGTACTTTTAGAGCTGAAGGGAGATATATATAAATTCAAAGGAGATAAGGAGAAATCTTTGAATTTTTATAATCAAGCTCTAAGCTCATCGTCTGTTGATAATGAAAATTTATTAATGAAAAAAAACTCTGTTAAGAAGTAAAATGTACTATGAAAAAAATATTATTTTTTTTAATTGTTCTTTTGAGCTCATGCTCATCTCAAGAAAGATTTCTTCCGGGATTTACTCCTGATTTTATAAAAGAGTATTTTAGTGAGGAAGTGAAGCCTTATGGAGAACTTCCGTCTTTTTCTAACGACACAAATATAAAAATACTTTGGCAATTAAATTTATCTGGAGAAATTGAGAATGAATATTCATTTTTAAATATATATAAATATGAAAATACAATATATGTTCCTACTAATGAAAAATTAATTTCTATAATTTCTGCAGAGACTGGAAAGGCAATTAAATCTATTAATACAGAATTAGATATATTTTCTGGCATTGTGGTAGATTCTGACCTCATATATTTTGGGTCAAAACAAGATACTGTTACAGCGATAAACCATAATGATGGTCGCGTTTTATGGCAGAGAGTAATGTCTAGCGAAGTTATGTCTATTTCAAGATCGTTTAACAATTTAATTTATGTAATGACTAATGATAGTAAAATTACTGCAATAGATATCTCTACTGGTAAATTTGTATGGATAAACTCTCAAATTCCCTCAGAACTTTCTATTAGAGGATCAAGCACACCTATAATTTATGAAGATAAATTGTATGTAGGATTCGAAGATGGAAAAATTGTATCTTACAATGCTTTAAATGGTGACATTATTTGGGAAGTTCAAATACCTGCAACAAAAACAGAAACTATTATAGACAGATTAAATGACATAGATGGCTCAGTATTAGTAGATGATGGGGTAATTTACGCCGTATCATACCAAGGCAGCCTAATTGCTATAGATAGTTATAATGGTGAGATCTTATGGAAAAATGAAGCATCCTCTATTAATAGTTTGGCTTCAGATAGCGAAAATATTTTTCTTGTAAATAATGAGGGCATACTTGTAAGTCTAGATAAATATACTGGCAAAGTTAAATGGAAACAAAACAAACTCCTCAAAAGGTTAATTGGATCTCCAATTATTTTAAACAATCATATAATAGTTAACGACATAGAAAATTTCTTACATATCTTTAATGCGGATTCTGGATCAATATCTGGTCGAATCAAATTAGAAAGCCCAACACAATCTATGCTTAAAGAATATGACTCATTATATTTGTTAAGTAAAGAATTCTCCTTAAAAAAAATTAATGTTTCAGACAACGAATAAAGTAAATGAAAACTATAGTAACGTTAGTGGGCAGACCAAATGTAGGAAAATCAACTATATTCAATAAGCTGACAAAAACAAATAACGCAATTGTTGCAGATATACCAGGCTATACAAGAGATTGTCAGCAAGGTAAATGCAATTTCGAAAATAAAACCTTTTTTATTGTTGATACTGCAGGATTATTTTTTAATGAGGATGATGTAAGTAATATTTCTGAAGCTAATACTCTTGAGGCAATAACTGAATCCGACATATTAATGTTTGTAGTAGATGGAGAAGAAGGCTTGGTAAGCTTGGATATAGAAATTGCAAATAATTTGAGAAAATTACATAAAAAAATTTTTTTAGTTATAAATAAGATAGATAAAGCTCAGAAAGAAATGGTATTAAGCGAATTTTCAGAGCTTGGTTTTGATGATGTTACTTTGATTTCTGGCAAAGATGGCTTTGGTATTAGAGATATATCATCAAAGATTATAGAAAATATAACTGACGATGTTGTGACAGATATCGATGAGAATTTAAATCTTGCTATTCTTGGGAAACCAAATGTTGGAAAATCAACTTTAGTAAACTCTTTTTTTGGACAGGAAAAACAGATTACGCAAGATAAACCAGGTACTACTAGAGATTGTATTAAAATCCCTGTAAATAAATATGGCCACAAATTTAATATTGTAGACACTCCTGGCATAAGAAAAAAAAGTAAAACCAAAAATTACATTGAAATAATTGGAGTGATAAAAACTTTAAAAACTATTGAGGCATCCGATGTGGTTATTATATTAATAGACTCATTAGATGGTATTACTGATCAAGATTTATCTTTAATAGGCACAGTTATGGATCTTGGAAAACCTGCTCTAATTGCGCTTAATAAAAGCGATGCTACCGATGAATACGAAGATCATTTATTAAAGTATGGAGTAGATACTAAGTTAAAATTTATTAATTATATTCCAATACATAAAATTTCAGCTCTAAAAGGCATTGGCCTGAAGAAACTATTAAGTACGGCAATGAAAATATATGATAATAGTAGGCTTTCAATAAATACATCAGTATTGAATGATATTGTTCAACAAGCTATATTTGATCATCAGCCCCCTGCCTATGGTGGTAAAAGAGTAAAGATAAGATATGTTCATCAAGGAGGAAATAATCCAATTAGACTAATTATTCATGGTTCTTATGTTGATAAGCTTTCTAAAGATTATCTAAGGTACCTATCAAGTTATATAAGGAAAAAAATAGAGTTGACTGGTATAACAATATTTTTTGAATTAAGGAATAAGTTTCAGAAATAAAAATATATTTCACTTTTCATGAGTAGCACTTACCGAAGTATAGATACCACCTCTAACATTCCACTCCGCATTAATATTCATATACTTAGGGTTTAAAAGGGCAACTAAATCATCCAAGATCTTATTCGTAAGGTCTTCATGAAAACCTGGTTGATCACGATAAGAAACAAAATATAGTTTTAATGATTTTAATTCCACGCAAAGTTTGTCTGGTATATACTCAATCAATATATTGGCAAAGTCTGGCTGTCCAGTTTTTGGGCAGAGGCTTGTAAACTCAGGAATTTCAAAGTTAATAGTATAATTCCTATCAATATTTGGATTTTCAAATGTTTCTAATATATTATTACTCATGATGTAAGCATTATAAGTAAGAATTTTAACAAAACAACTCATTATTATCACAAGGAAAAACATTGAGATTAACAAATATAAAGATTTCTGGGTTTAAATCTTTTGTTGATAAAACAGAAATATCTTTGTCATCAAAAAGGACAGGAATAATTGGTCCAAATGGTTGTGGTAAATCAAACATCATTGACGCTGTGAAATGGGTTCTTGGAGAAACATCTAAGCATATTAGGGGGGATAGCATTGACGATGTTATTTTCAATGGCACAGATTCTCGAAAACCAAACGACTATGCAAATGTAGAATTACTATTTTCAAATACTGAAAATAGGATTGGCGGTCAATATGCACAGTATGACGAAATTTCAGTAAAAAGAGAAGTTACTAGAGAAGGAGCATCAAAATATTTTCTAAATAATAGTCATTGCAGAAGAAGAGATATACTAGATATTTTTATGGGAACAGGTCTAGGACCAAAAAGCTATGCAATAATAAATCAGGGGACAGCATCAAAATTAATTGAATCAAAGCCAGAAGAATTTAGAGTGTATTTAGAAGAAGTAGCAGGAATTTCAAAGTATCGAGAAAGGAAGAGAGAGACAGAAAATAAAATTTCACACACAAAAGAGAATTTAGATAGATTAAACGACGTAATAAGTGAAGTGTCCAAGCAGCTAAAAATATTAGAAAGGCAAGCAATTCAAGCTGACAAATTCAAAAAATTATCTGATGAGAAGAAATTAGTAAAATCTGAAATTTTAGCAATTAGCATAAGAGATTTTCAGGAAAAAATAGAAAATAACAATAAAAAAATAGAGACAAAAAAAACAAAATTAGAAAAAAAGAAGCTAGACATAAATAATATCAACACAAAAATAGATAAAGTAAAAATAAATTATAAATTACTAAACGAAAAGATGAATAATACACAAAAAGAATATTATGATGCTTTAAGTGAAGTAGGAAGAACTGAGCAAGCAATTGAATATGAAAAAGATGGGGCGCAGCGTGATAAAAAGCAGTATGAAAATGCTTTGGAATCAATAGACAAGATAAGAAAAAGACTCGTTGAAGACAACCTAGATCTAAAAAAAATAAATAAAGAATTACAAACTTTTGAGTTCAAAAAGAAGGAGTGCCAAGATAGACTAAAAAAAATAGAAAAAAATAAAGAAAGCTTTAGCACGAAGCATATAAACAGCAAGAATTTACTAGAGAAGAATACAAAAAATTTATATGAATCAACTCAAAAATTTAATACGGAAAAGCAAAAAATTGAAAATCTTAAAAATGATATTATTAGAATCACAAAAGATATAGAAGAGTATGAAAGTACGTCGGAAAAGATATTTACAGAACTAAAAAAAATTGAATCTTATGAACTAAATATAAAGATCAAAGAATACCAAAAAGAATTAAATATATTTGATAATTTGATAGAACATTCCAATAATAAAAAAGATCTAATTGAGAGCTCAAAAAAAATAAAATCTGTTTTGGAAGAAATAAAAAATATTGTTGAAACTATTCAAGCAGATGAATACGATCTTGCAAAAAAGAATGAACAATTAAAAAATGATATAGATAATAAAATACACTCTGAAATTTTAAGACTTAAGTCACTTGAAGAAGCATTAAAAAGAACTAATAAAAATATTGTTATATTTGATGAAGATCTTAATAAATTTTCAAGTGATATTGAAAACATTAATATTCAAATAAGTAACTTTAATAATGAACTAGATAATTTAGAAAAAGAATATAATGTTGAAAAAAATACGTTATATGATTTGGAGGTAAAAATTGAGACAAAAAAAGTCAATATTATTAATATTACTGATAATATAAAATCAAATAATGACGAGCTTGAGTCAATGTCTGGTAATGTCGAGTTACTTAAAGATAGTAGTATTACACCTGATAATAAAATTATTGAGTTAGAAAAAGCCTTACTAGAAAATCTAAAAATTCAAAATATAAAAGATCAAGAGTTAAAAAAAGAAAGAACAGAGATAACAGAAATGACTGATGTTATGTCTGAGCTTGAAAATAAAAAATCAGAAACCTCCAGTGAGCTTGAAAATATAAGATATATGATTTCAGAAGACGAAAAAAATATACAAGAGGTTGTTGGTCAGGTAAAAAGTATTAAGGAACAATTAGCAGAATTAGGCGTTGATAATAAATCAATTTTAGATGCCGATATTGACTATGATTTAAGTAAATGGAAGAAAAGAGAAAGTCAGTTAACATCTACTATTGACAGAATGGGCCCAATAAATTTAGCGGCAATAGAGCAATTTAAAGAGTACGAAGAGAGACAGTCCTACCTGACAATGCAGAAAGACGATTTGTTAACTGCCTTAAATTCTTTAGAGGATGCGATTAAAAAAATTGACAAAGATACTAAAGAAAGGTTTAAAGATACTTTTGAAAAAGTTGATAATAAACTACAAGAAATTTTTCCAAAATTATTTAACGGTGGCAAAGCATATCTTAAAATGACGGAGAACGATCTATTGAAAACTGGAGTTGAGGTATACGCAAGCCCTCCAGGTAAAAAATTAACCTCAATTAATCTTCTTTCAGGTGGAGAAAAAGCCTTAACAGCTTTATCATTGGTATTTGCATTATTTTCTTTAAACCCATCACCATTTTGCATGTTAGATGAGGTTGATGCTCCATTAGATGACATTAATATTGAAAGATTTTGTGATCTTTTTACCGAAATGAGCGAGAAAATTCAATTTATTGTTATTACGCATAAAAAAATTACAATGGAATATGTTGAACAGCTTATTGGTGTTACAATGGGCGAGAAAGGTGTTTCGAAATTAGTAAATGTAAGTATGCAAGATCAACTATAGAAATTATATAGGTCATTAAAGGTGTATGATAATGAATTACGATTAATAATACTTTTAGTAGGTTTTTTTATTATCTTTTACATAGTTTTTATAAATAAAAGTAATAGAAAATATAAAGTATATAAAACAAAAAATTATGATATAAAAAAGCCTATAGAAATTAGGTCTCATAAAGAAGTAAATTCAAATAAAAATATTGATATTTCTCTTAGAAGCTCAATCAATAATAATAAAAGCCAAGAAATTCCTTTGTCTAGTAATAAGCCAAGGCAAATGTCTTTATCATTGGGCATTAATGATACCAAATCTCTTTTAGTAATATATTCAATAGCAAAAAATCATTATAATATTAAAGATATATATGATTACATGGATAAAAAAAGTATTTTTATTAATGATTTAGGATTTTATGAAAAGCATTATGCTGATGATCGCTTAAGATGTATTAAATATTCAATAACGAATATTGTAAATCCAGGATATCTTGATAAAGATAGAATAGAAAGTTCAAGACTAGCGGGTATTGCATTTTTCATGCAGTTACCAATGATTATAGATCCTGTAAAAGTGTTTAATGAAATGCATACTGATGCTAAAGAATTTTCAAAAAAATATAAGGGTAGTTTATATGATTCAAGTAAAGTTAAATTAAATAACAAAATTATTAAAAATCTTAAAAACACTGTAAATTCATATAAAAATGAGTATTAAAGATACTAAAATAATTAAAAAAGACTTAGATAATTTAAGGAATGAAATAAATTCATTGAATTATCACTATTATGTTTTAGATGATCCCAAGGCTACTGATCATGAATACGACGTGATATTTAATAAACTAATAACCTTAGAAGATCTTTTTCCCGATCTAGTCACTCAAGACTCTCCAACGCAAAGAGTTGGTGCAGAACCACTTGATAAGTTTGAAACTGTAGACCATAAGCAACAAATGCTTTCTTTAAATAATGTTTTTCATTTAAAAGATTTAGGTTTATATATGGAAAGGATAGAAAAAAAATTAATTATTGATAGTAAAAAATTACAATTTTCTGTCGAGCCAAAATTAGATGGATTAGCTATCAATTTATTATATATAGATGGAGTACTAGATATAGCTGCAACAAGAGGAGATGGCTCTAAAGGTGAAAATGTGACAAAAAATATAAAAACAATAAAATCCATACCTCTAAAGCTTCTAGGAAATAATATTCCAACTACCATCGAAATTAGAGGTGAGGTATTTATATCTAAAGAAGGATTTTTATCTATAAATTCTGAAGATAATGAAAAGAAATTTGCAAACGCAAGAAATGCAGCCGCAGGAAGCTTAAGGCAACTGGATTCAAAAATTGCAGCAAGTAGACCATTAGATGCTTTCTTTTACGCTATAGGATTTTCCTCAGAGAAATTAAATGTTAATACGCAAACAAAAATTTTAAAGAACTTAGCTGGCTGGGGTTTTAAAACATGTCATCTTAATGAGACAGTACAAGGGATAGACGGTTGTAAAAAATTTTATGAAAAAATTAATTCAATAAGAGAGGATATACCATATGATATTGATGGAATTGTCTATAAAGTCGATAATCTCAAGTATCAACAAGAATTAGGTTTTGTATCAAGAGCACCAAGATGGGCTATAGCACATAAGTTTCCCGCAGAAGAAAAAATAACATTAATAGAAAATGTTAGGTTTCAAGTTGGAAGAACTGGAGTCTTAACTCCAGTAGCAAATTTAAAACCAGTAGAGGTTGGAGGTGTTATTGTAAGAAATGCGACTCTTCATAATATGGATGAAATTAGAAAAAAAGATATTCATATTGGAGATAAGGTTTCTATTAGAAGAGCAGGCGATGTTATCCCTGAAATAGTAAATGTAGTGGTAAAAAGCAAATCAAGAAAAAAAATAATTCTGCCTAAAAATTGCCCTTGTCCGCTAAACTCTAAAATTGAAAAGGAAAAAGGCATGGCTTTTGCAAAGTGTAAAGGAGCTAAAGATTGCCCTGCCCAAAAAAAGGGAGCTATTATTCATTATGTAAGTAAAAAAGCAATGGATATTCAGGGTGTTGGAGAAAAATTAATAAATAGACTTGTAGATGAAAATATTTTAAACAATATATCTGATCTTTATAAATTAAATAATAAAATATTAAAGGATTTTGTTATGAATACTGCTGTAAGAGAAGATAGTGGTAAAGAGTATGAAATTACGTTAGGTGATAAATCAATTAAAAATATTCTAGATTCAATTAATAATAAGATGGAAGTAAAACTTAGTAACTTTATATTTTCTTTAGGTATTGGCGAAGTTGGTGAAGTCACTGCAAATAGCCTTGCTGATAAGTATAAGTCTATCGATAATCTTTCAAAAGCAGATTACAATGACATCTTGGAATTAAAAGATATTGGTCCCGTTGCAGCATTAAATATATTTAATTTTTTTAATGACAAAAATAATATAAAAATAATAAATAATATATTAGGTAATGGGTTAAAGTTTGTTAAAAATAGAGATAAGAAAACAAATATATTAAATAATCAAACATATGTGATTACCGGTAAATTGAATAATATATCTAGACAAAAATTAGGTGAACATATTATTAGTAATGGTGGAAATATTTCTAATACTGTAAGTAAAAAAATATTTGCTTTGATAGTTGGTTCAGATCCAGGATCAAAACTTGAGAAAGCAGATAAACTTGGTGTTAAAGTAATAGAAGCTGAAGATTTTTTTAAAATTTTGAAATTATGAAAAACTATATAGATAAAACAGCAATCATAGGTGATGGTGTAGAAATTGGGACAAATGTTACTATAGGCGCTTACTCAGTTATTCACCCAAATGCAAAAATAGGTAATAATACAAACATAAGTTCTCACTGTGTAATACATCCTGATACCGAGATTGGAGATAATAATAAAATATATGATCAGGTAATTATCGGGTCTGACCCACAAGATTTACAATTTAATATTAATAAAAAAACCTTTGTACAAATTCTTAATAATAATATTATAAGAGAACATACTTCTATTCATAGATCTACGAATGAGGATAAGCCAACAAAAATTTTTAACAATACTTTAGTCATGGCTAATTGTCATATTGGGCATGATTGTATTTTAGGTAATAACGTGATCATGACAAATTCTAGTCTTCTTGGAGGGCATTGCATGATAGAAGATTATGCAGTTTTAGGGGGGAATTCTTTAATACACCAACATGTTAGGATTGGAAAACTTTCTATGACTGCAGGTGGAGCAAGAGTTTCTAAAGATGTAATCCCTTTTATGCTTCTTGGAAGAAATCCAGCAAAACATTATTGTTTAAATAAGCTTGGCATAAAAAGATATGGTATTAAAGATGACGACTATGAAGTTCTTAGCAAAGCATTTAAAATTTTAAGAAAAGGTGAAGATCTAGCAAAAATTGAGCCAATTACCGAAGACTTGCAATATTTAATTAGTTGGTTTAGTGTAAAAAGCGAAAGAGGTCACCATTCATTTATATAAATTTTGGAAAATAACATAAAATGTTAGTAGTAATATCACCAGCAAAAAAACTAGACGAAAATTGTAACAAAAACATAGTTTCAAGACTCACAATTCCTGCATATTTAGAAAATTCTAGTAAAATTGTTAAGTCACTGAGAAAATACTCTGTAAACAAATTGTCAGAACTTATGAATATTAGTGAAAAAATTTCATTATTAAACTATGAGAGATATATAAAATGGTCTTTACCCTTTAATAAGAAAAATTCTCATCCAGCACTTTTGTTGTTTCAAGGGGATGTTTATAAAGGAATATCTGTAGAAGATTTTAAAAAAGAAGATTTTTTATTTGCACAAAATTCATTAAGAATACTCTCCGGTTTATATGGAATATTAAAGCCATTAGATTTAATACAACCTTACCGCTTAGAAATGGGAACACAATTAAAAGTTGGAAAACACAGTGATCTCTACGATTTTTGGGGTGATGATATTACAAAAGCTATAAATAAAGAAAAGAATAGTGACTATTTAATTAATTTAGCATCTGTAGAGTACTTTAAATCAATAAAAAAAGAAAAGTTAAAATCAAAACTAATTAATGTTATTTTTAAAGAAAAAAGGAACGATAGTTATAAGATTATTGGAATTCATGCTAAGAAAGCTAGAGGCTTAATGAGCAGGTATATAATTAAAAATAAAATATCTAATCCTTTAGACATCAAAAAATTCAAAAAAGAAAACTACAGTTATAATAAAAATCTCTCGTCAGATTCTGATTGGATTTTCACTAGGTAATCAATTGCACATTCATATATTAGGAATATGTGGGACTTTTATGGCAGGCTTAGCTGGCTTGGCTTTACAAAAGGGATACACGGTCACAGGACAAGATAAAGCATATTTCCCACCAATGAGTAACCAATTAATCTCATTAGGGATAAAAGAAAACAAAACTGAGGAGCCAACTGATGATCTAAAAAATTCAGATATGATTATAGTTGGAAATGCATTATCAAGAGGTAACAGATCTGTCGAGTATGTATTAGATAATAATCTTAAATATTATTCTGGGCCAGAGTGGATTAAAAAAAATATACTTCAAGATAAGTATGTTTTCGTAGTATCTGGCACGCATGGAAAAACAACTACAACGTCAATGCTAATAAAGATTTTACAAGAAAACAATAAAAATCCCTCATTTTTAGTAGGTGGAATTTATAAAGATGAAAATATAAGTTATAAATATACTGATTCTGATTACTTTATTATAGAAGGTGATGAGTACGATACCTCTTTTTTTGATAAAAGATCAAAATTTTTTCATTATAAGCCGAATACACTGATTATAAATAACTTAGAGTATGACCATTCTGATATATTTGAAAGCATTGAGCAAATAAAAAAGCAGTTTCATTTTCTGATCAAAACAATGCCAAAAGATTCTAATATTATTTATAACAATGATGATAAAAATATTCTATCTTTGCTATCAATGGGGTGTTGGTCACAAAATAAATCTTACAAAATAATAAAAAATATTGCTAATATATTTGGGGACCATAACATAAGAAATGCAAGTGCCTCTATAGCAGCTGCAAATATAATTGGTATAAATGAAAGTGACTCTATAAAAGCTTTAGAAAAATTTATTGGAGTTAAAAGAAGATTAGAACTAATTGATTGTAAAAAATTTATTTTATATGATGATTTCGCGCATCATCCAACTGCAATATCTTCAACTATAAAAGCTGTAAAATCTAAATATCCTGAAAAAAATATCGTTGTTATTTTTGAGGTCAGATCTAATAGCATGTTATCAGGAGCGCATAAAAAAGTTTTTATGAAATCTTTTAATGATGCTGATGAACTATATGTATATTGTCAAAAAGATATTGCTTGGCTAGAAAAAGACTTAGGAGCTCAAGTTTTTAAAGACACAAATATTATTATGGAAAAAATTTCCGATAATATAGACAATGTTGATATTGTAATTGTAATGTCAAACGGTGATACTACCGATATAATAAATAAACTAACAAAAATATGAAAAATAGTATTCCAATTTTCCCTTTGAGCTCCATAACATTCCCAGGTGGCTATATGCCTTTGAGAATATTTGAAACTCGTTATATCGATATGGTAAAAAACTGTGTCAAAAATAATACTGGTTTTGGCATATCTTTAACAAAACCGAATGGTGACGATTTCTATAATGTCGGTACTTATTGTAAAATTACTGATTGGGAGCAGATGCGAGATGGTTTATTAGGAATAACTATCAGGGGAAAATGTAGATATAAGATAATAAAATCAGACGTTCAGCAAGATAATTTAGTGGTTGCTGAGGTTGAAGAAATGGAAGAACCGAAATTTATAGATGTGCCAAAAGAATTAATGCCTTATTCAGATTTTTTAAAAAATATCTTAGATCAATACCCAAAATTTTATCATGATGATGCTCCGAAATATTACACCGAGTCTGGATGGGTGGGATCAAGATTGACAGAAATATTACCAATGTCCTTAGATGAAAAACAAGTAATTTTAGAGATAGAAGATTACTTAGTTCGACTTTACAGGATTAAAGATTTTATAGATTCAAAAAAAAATATTTAATAAATTATAAACCTTCTCTAGATATTTCTTTGAAAGCCTCTTCTGCAGATTTCAACGTATAATTTATATCTCTTTGAGAATGTTTGCTAGATATGAAGCCTGCCTCAAAAGACGATGGAGCAAAATACACACCCTTAGACAACATAATTTTAAAAAATTTTTCAAACAGCATATTGTTGCAACTTTTAACATCAGAAAAATTATTTATTTTATGTTTATCTGTAAAAAAGAAACCAAACATCCCACCTGCGTAAGTTGTTAATAAATCGATTTGGTATTTTTTAGCAGAATTACTAAGACCATTCATTAGTTTTTTAGTTTTATTTTCTAATTTTGAATGAAAATTCTTCGCTGATAATAACTCTATTGTTTTAGTACCTGCTGTCATCGCTACAGGATTTCCAGAAAGGGTTCCAGCATGATAAATAGGGCCTAATGGAGAAAGTTGATCCATATATTTTTTCTTGCCCCCAAAAACTCCCACAGGCATACCACCACCAACAATTTTTCCTAATGTTGTTATATCTGGTCTAACTTTATAAATTTCCTGAGCACCACCTTTGGAAACTCTAAAGCCCGTCATAACTTCATCAAATATTAAAATAGACCTATATTTATTACATAATGACCTTAATTTTTTAATAAATTTTAAATCTGGTAGCACGCAGTTCATATTTCCTGCAATTGGCTCTACTATAACGCAAGCTATTTTATTTCCATTTTTTTTAAAGCAATTTTCTATATGCTCAACGTTGTTATATTCAAGGGAATACGTGTGTTTTGTTAAGTCTTTAGGTATCCCAGGTGATGAGGGAACTCCAAATGTTGCAGATCCTGATCCCGCATTTACTAATAAAGAATCTACGTGTCCATGATAACATCCTTCAAACTTAACAATTTTATCTCTATTTGTGCAACCTCTTGCAAGCCTTATAGCACTCATTGTTGCTTCGGTTCCAGAACTAGTCATTCTCATTTTTTCCATAGAAGGAAAATTTCTTCTTATTAAATTAGCAAGTTTAGTTTCTAATAAAGTCGGAGCCCCAAAACTTGTACTGTTTTTTATTGATTGTTTTACAGATTTAACCACGGATGAATTTGCATGACCAAGTATCATTGGGCCCCAAGACCCAATATAGTCAATGTATTTATTACCATCTAAATCATAAATATATGCTCCATTACCTTTTTCTATAAAAACTGGCAGAGAATTTACATTTTTGAATGCTCTAACAGGAGAATTAACACCTCCTGGGAAAATATTTTGGGATTCGGCAAATGCTTTTTTTGATAATTTATTTTTATCCATAATATATTTTAGAAATAGTTTTTCTATCCTTTTCAGATGATAACCCTTTTGATATTGCAATTAAATCACAATTTAGGTTAATTACATCATGCACATTATTAGTATTTATCCCACCTATTAAACAAATTGGTATTTTCAGTATTTTTGAAGATTTTTTGAACGTTTTTAAATCTAAACTTACTGGGTTCAATTTTGTTGAAGTTTTATATAAACTCCCAAACGATACATAGGAAGCACCATTTAATTCAGCACTAAGAGCTAAACTAAAACTATTATAACAAGATACTCCAATTATCTTTTTTTTACCTAAAATATCTCTAGCAGTAATAATATCGATGTCATTTGATCCTATATGTACTCCATCTAAATTTAATTCTTTAGCCAAATTTATATTATCATTCAATATTAAAAGGCATTGGTTTAGGTCGCATAAAGTTTGTAAATTTTTAATAGCTTTAATTATTTCTTTAGAAAAGGATGATTTTACCCTTACTTGAAAAATCTTTATTTTTAGATCAATCATTTGCTTAACAACTATTTCTATATTCTTGAAGTCAAAATTATTTTCATCAAGAATAGCGTATAAACCTTTCATAATAAGTTTCTACTTAAAAATGATTGTTTTTTACCATTAACACTTGAATTTATAATAGATTCTTTCATATATAAAAGTGATATTTTAATTGATTTTTCTATCGAAATATTTTTACTAATATTGCAGGCAATTGCGGTTGAAAATGTGCATCCTGTTCCATGAAATTTTTTTTTGAACTTCTTTATACTAAAATTTTTTTCTTTTTGATAATTACTGGTCTTGAGATTCAAAACTATTTCATTATTTTTTACACTGTAATTAGTTACTAGGATGTTATTTATGTTGTTATCTATATTAAATAATTTTTTTATTATGTTATATTCATAAATATTCGGAGTGAGTAAATCTGATTTTGGATATATATTTTTTATAACATAATTTAAATTATTTTTAGTAACTAATTCTGTTCCACTCCCTGATTTAATTATTGGGTCTATAATAATTGGTATATTTTTAATTTTCTTGTTACTAAGTATCTTTAAAATTTCTTTTGATGCTGTTAATGAGGGAATAAGACCTATTTTAATTACATTAACTTTAAATTCGTTTATAAGTTTATCAAAACATTTATATATGTAATCTTTTGGCATGTTACTAATCTTGGTCACGCCAGATGTATCTTGTATAGTTGTGCATGTTAATATTGATAATGGATGACAATTAAAATGATTTGCAGTCTCTATATCAGCCGTTATTCCTGCTCCACCTGTTGGATCATGCCCACCAATTATTAGTATTATTTTTTTTTTCTGCATTCTCTTTATAAGTACTTTATAAGTATTTTGTATAGTATATTATAGCTTAATTAATTTTAATAAATAATTATGGAGAATTTATGACAGCAGTTGTTTGCGGTTCATTTGCATATGATAATATTTTGAATTTTGAAGGTAAATTTGAAGATCATTTAATTGATTCTGAATTAAATAATATTAATATATCGTTTTTATGCACTGATATGAGAAGGGAATTTGGAGGCTGCGCAGGGAATATCATATATAACCTATCTGGTATAGGAGCTGATGCTATAGCTATTGGTACTATGGGTAATGACAGTAGTCCGTATCTAGAGTGGATGAAAAAGAATAAAATATCTACTGACTATATCAAAATAATAGAAGGAAATTATACAGCGCAGGCTTATATAACAACAGACAAAGATGCAAATCAAATTACAACATTTCACCCAGGAGCGATGCAATTTGCTCATGAAATAAAAATTCCAACTGACCAGTCAATATCACTTGGCTTAATATCGCCAGATGGCAGAGATGGAATGATACAACATACAGAACAATTAATTGAAATGAGCGTTCCTTATATTTTTGATCCCGGGCAAGGAATGCCAATGTTTAATAAAGACGAACTACACTTCTTCACAGAACATGCATCATGGATTGTAATGAATGACTATGAATTTAAAATGTATAGTGAAATAACAGGTTTTTCAACAAGTGACATTGTATCTAAAAATAAAACTTTGGTAATTACTAATGGAGATAAAGGGTCTAAAATACTTACTCTTGAAAATGATTTAAATATACCTACGCCAAAAATTCATGATCCAAAAGATCCTACAGGGTGTGGTGATGCATATAGAGCGGGAATAATATATGGCATAAACAACAAGATGACTCTAGAGAAAATTGGTGAGCTCTCTTCTGAACTTGGAGCATTAAAAGTTCAAAGTTTTGGAACCCAAAATCATATTTTTAGTGATAAAATTAAAAAACTTCTAAAATAATAAAATTTGAGAAACTATTTAATTTATAAAATCACTTTAAACTTATTATTTTCCAATTATTTTTTATTGATATTTCTTTTAAAATATTATCAGGGTCAACAGCTACAGGTATTGTGCAGAATTCAAGTAGTTTTATGTCATTGTGTGAGTCAGTGTAAAAGTAAATATCTTCATAATTGTTGTACCTATTTGATTTCATCCAATTTTTAACTTTATTGACTTTTCCTTCTTTAAAGCAAGGCTCTCCGGATAAGCCCCCTGTAAATTTTCCACTCTTAAATTCAGGTTCAGTTGCCAGTAAATCTTCAATTTTAAAATAATCTGCAGATAATCTGGATATAAAAGAATTAGTTGCGGTAACTATAACTACAATATCATTGTTTTTTTTATGCAGTTTCACCAGATCTTCAGCTTTTTTGTGTACTATTGGCTTAATCTTTTCTTCAAAAAATCTTTTTCGGATAGCTAAAAGGAATTCAAAATCATATTTTGCTAATGGCTCATAGGAAAACTTTGCAAACTCTATTGGGCACAGCGTACCTTTCCTATATTGCTCAAAAAAAATATCGTTCTTTTTTTGATAGTATTCCTTGTCCACATAATTATTTTCAACAAGAAAATTTCCCCATTCATAGTCACTATCGCCATTAATAAGAGTATTATCTAAATCAAAAAGGGCTATATTCATAATCTTTATTTTATAACACATCTAATATAATATATATGAATTAATAATTTTATAATTCTATGATTGATAATGATGGCTACAGAAAAAATGTTGGAATCGTATTATGTAATTCACAAAATAAGCTATTAATTTGTAAAAGACTTGGTGAAGAATCATGGCAATTCCCGCAGGGTGGGTTTGAAGAAAATGAAAATGCTGAATCTGCTATGTTTAGAGAGTTATTTGAAGAAATAGGATTAAAGAAAAATGACGTCTTAATTCTCGGTGAAACGAAGTCTTGGCTTAAGTATGACCTACCCAAAAAGTACCAAAGAAAAACAAATAATAGGTTGTGTATTGGGCAAAAGCAAAAATGGTTTTTATTAAGATTGATTACAGATGATTCAAATATTAGTTTTTTAAATTCTAAACGGCCAGAATTTGATTCTTGGCAATGGGTAGAAGATAAAAAGCCTATAGAGATTGTTATAAACTTTAAAAGAGATGTTTACAAAAAAGCTTTAGAAGAACTTATTCCCATTATTAAAAATCAAATAAATGGTTTATAGACAACCAAAACTACTATTAAAATTAATGCAAGGACAGGAACTTCATTGAACCATCTAAACCAAATATGAGAATGTTTATTCCTTTTTTTTGAAAAATCTTTAAATAAATTAATACACCAAATATGATAAAAAATTAAAGCTGCTACCAACAGTATTTTTAATGCTAACCATGTTTGTTCTAGATAAATAGGATAATAGAAATATGTTAATAAAAAACCAAATAAAATTGTTAGTATTGCACTTGGAGTCATAATTCCATAAAGCAATTTTTTTTCCATAATAATAAATCTTTCAAGACTAATTTTATCATCTGCCATAGAGTGATAAACAAATAATCTTGGTAAATAAAAAAGACCAGCAAACCAAGCTGTCATAAATATTATGTGCAATGTTTTTAATAGCATCATACTTAGCATTATATGTATAATTATATATAAGTTAATAGAAATAATTAATCATTATTAGTAAATTATGATATTTCTAAATTCAGGTATATTATGAAATGAAAAAAATAGAAAGAGCAAGGCTTATCCTAAAAATATTAAATAAAATTTATCCAGATACACCGATCCCCTTAAACCATAAAAATGTATATGAACTTTTAATTTCAGTACTGCTAAGTGCCCAATGTACTGATAAAAGAGTAAATCAAGTAACACCATTATTATTTAATAAAGCTGATAATCCTTATCAAATGAAGGATCTTTCAGTTGATGAAATTTATAAAATCATAAGACCATGTGGACTTGCCCCTAAAAAATCAAGGGCAATTAAAGACCTTTCTTTAATTCTTTCAGATAAGTTTATGGGAAAAGTACCTGAAACCTTTGAGGATCTCGAAAAGCTACCTGGAGTTGGACATAAAACAGCTAGTGTTGTTATGTCTCAAGGCTTTGGGCACCCAGCATTTCCTGTTGACACTCATATTCATAGGTTGGCACAAAGATGGGGTTTAACAAATGGAAAAAATGTTATGCAAACAGAAAAAGATTTAAAAAAAATATTTCCAAAAGAGTTTTGGAATAAGTTACATCTCCAAATAATCTTTTATGGAAGAGAGTACTGTCCAGCAAGAAGCTGTTACGGCTTAACTTGCAAGATATGCAAGTCTTGCTACCCAAGCAGAAAAACTGCCGTTAAAACAAAAAAATCATAATATATATGTTTAATAAATATATTTTTTTTTATTCACTATTTTATTAACATGATAGTTAATATTATATGTATAATTATAATAAGTTTTAAATAGAGATATAAATATGAGCAAAATAGCAATAATCGGTGCCACAGGGTTTACCGGAATAGAATTATTAAAGTTATTAAAAAATCATTCAAAAATAAAAAATATTGATTTATTTTCTTTCAGCAATGCAGGAAAAAAAATAAAAGATTTTTCTACAGAAATAGATGATGAAGACATATTAATTGATTTCTCTAAAATAGTTTACGATCAATATGATTTAGTTTTTTTTGCATGCCCTAATGGCACAGCAATGAATGCTTATTCGTATCATAAAGAGTCAGAAGTAAAAATTATAGATTTAGCAGCAGACTATAGACTAGATAACGAAATGACTTGGGAAAAATATTATGGCATTAAACATACATGTCCTGAGCTATTAAATAAAACAGTTTATGGGTTAACAGAAATTAACAGAAAGAATATTCAAGAGGCAAAGATAGTTGCAAATCCTGGGTGCTATCCAACAGCAGCAATTTTAGCACTTTTCCCTTTATTAAAAGAAAAATTGATAGAAGAAAATAATATTATAATTGATGCTAAATCTGGCTTTAGTGGGGCTGGAAGAAAAACTTTAGAATCTGGATTAAGTAAAAATATTCAAGAAAATTTTATACCATATAATTTTTACAAGCATAGACATTGTCCAGAGATTACTCAGGAACTTAACAAAGCATCAGATAATAATGTACAGATCACATTTGCCCCACATATATTACCAATTTATAGAGGGATACTTGAAACTATTTATGTAGATCTAAAGAAGAGTATTTCAAATAAAGATATATTAGATATTTATGAGAATTTTTATAAAAATGAAAAGTTTGTAAAAGCTTCTAATACAAAAACATATGAAATTAATGATGTCACGAATACTAATAATTGTTTTATCTCAATTCATCAAAAAAATAATAAAATCACACTTGTCTCAACCATAGATAATTTAATTAAAGGAGCTGCTGGGCAGGCGGTACAGAATATGAATATAATGTTGGGATTTGATGAAACAGAAGCATTAAAAAATGAATAAAAATTTTTTAAAGAAAGATAACATTATCGTAGCATCAAAAAAAATATTTTATTTGAAGCTTGCAATTGTATTTGTTGTATCAATTATATCCTCGATTGCTATATACGTTTATATAAATTCTTTTGTAATAATGAATCTTAATGATTCCTACGAAGCAAATATTAAATTAAAGGATAAAATTAATTCTCTTAAAATTGAGATAAATAGAAACCAAGAATATATAAAAAAATTAGAGCAAAGTAATAAAGAGATTAATAGTATATTCAACAAGTATACTGATGCAATTAAATATGAATTAGCTACCGCTGAGGAAGTTAAAAGTGAACTGTTTAAAAAAGAAGAAAAAATTTTAGAACTAAATAGAGAAATAAATTATTATAAATTTCTTTCTAGTTCAAAAAACACAAATGATTTGATATCTATTGAAAATTTTAACGCGAAATTTTCAAAAAATAATAATTACTTAGAATACTCTTTTTTGCTTTTGTCTAACAGGTCAAATTTAAATATAAAGGGGACATATAACCTATATTTTTTCAAGGATAAAAATACTACTAATAAAATAAATTTTAAGATATTAGATAATAAAATTAAATTCAAAAACTTTATCAAAGTTTCTGGGAAAGTAAAAGTCAATAAAAATGTAAATTTTGATGATATATACTTAGATGTAAAATATAATAAAAAGATTTATAATTACAAATATATTATTAAATAAAAGGTAATTTCTTATGGGTAGTAAAATCAATACACTTATTGGTCCAGATATTTCAATCATAGGGGAAATAAAGTATGAAGGCGTAATTCATATTGAAGCTAGCGTCGAAGGTTCTCTTATTGCTAATAAGGAAAAAGACTCAAAATTATATATTAACAAGACTTCTTTTGTTAGAGGTTCTGTAGATGCTTTAAATGTTGCTATTAATGGTACTGTACATGGAAATGTATATGCGTATGGATTAATACAATTAGGCGCTGATGCTGTGATTAAAGGTGACATATATTACAAATCTATTGAAATGGAAGTCGGAGCTAAAATCGATGGCAGGCTGGTTGTATGCGATTCAGATGAAAAAATAGAGCTATACAAAATAGATATTGAATCTAAAGGAAATAGTACTACAATTAGGAAATAGTACTATAATTGAATAATAGAAAGTTATTATATTGGAGAATAAAGTGTCAGAATCAACTCAAGTAGACTTAACAAATTATGACAATGCTGATTTATTAGTTTTTACCGAGGCTGCTGCTAATAAAGTAAAAAATCTTATAGAAGAAGAGAAGAATGACTCTCTGAAATTAAGGGTTTTTGTATCAGGCGGAGGTTGTTCAGGATTTCAGTATGGATTTACTTTTGATGAGAATATTCAAGACGGTGATACACAAGTTGAAAAAAACGGCGTTACTCTTCTTGTTGACCCTATGAGTTTTCAATATTTAACTGGAGCT
>CAJWIN010000012.1 GCA_913042035.1 uncultured Gammaproteobacteria bacterium
TAGGACAATTTTTGTATTTTTTTGATTCATAAAAACATTATACTAGATAAATAAACTCTCCTACTACTAATTGTATAATAATACATTATTAACTTAGGGATAAAACATGGAATTAAATAAAAAAATACATGCAAAAGTTAAACATAATGGTTATATAACTTTTGATGATTATATGGACATGTGCTTGTATTATGATGATCTTGGCTATTACAATAATAAAAATATAAGCCTAAATCCAAAAAATTCTGACTTTATTACTGGGCCTGAGATTTCTCCTATATACACCGATTCAATTATTAATTTCTACAATAACTGTAAAAAAAATAAAGAAATAGATTACGTACTTGAATTCGGCGCCGGTAGCGGGGAGCTAGCATATAACTTTCTTAAAAACGTAACTAGTAATAATATGCCAAAAAAATATTTTATTTTAGAAAAAAGTAAATATCTAAAAAGACAGCAAAAAGATAAAATAAATAATCTTCCAAAAGAAATATCAAAAAAAGTAGAATGGATTAACGATATTAGTAATATTAAAAATGCATTTTTAATAGCCAACGAGGTTTTAGACGCGATACCAGCAAAGCGATTTATTAAAAAAGAAAATCAGTTCTATGAAAAAATTATAAAAAGTAAAGATGGTAAACTATATTTTTCTAAAATAAAATGCAAACCATTATTAGAAGAAAAAATAAAAAATATCGAAAATAGGATAAATTTTAACTTTACTAATAATTATTGCTTTGAAATAAACTTTCTTTATGAAGAATTTTTTTCAAATATTTTTAAAAACGTTGAAAATTTTATTTTTATATTAATAGATTATGGTTACGGAGAAAAAGAATTTTATCATCCTGACAGATCTACAGGCACAATCCAATATTATAAAAATAATAAGAAAATTTTAGATAATTTAAATAATCAAGGTACCTTTGATATTTCTGTAAGTGTTGATTTTTCTCATATTTATAGAATCATTAATTTTCATAATTTACAATTACTTTCCTATACAACTCAAGAACAATTTCTCTTGGAAACTAATATACTAGAAAATTCATCTAAATTATCTGATAACTTTGAGAGAAGTAATGTATTAAAGTCTTTGCTATTTCCTTCCGATATGGGAGAAAATTTTAAAATAATGATATTGTGTGATCATATGAAAAAAAGTTTTAAAATGAATTTTAAAGATTATAGGCATAGATTATGAATGATTTGTTTCAAATAATATTTTTATCTATAATTCAAGGTATAACCGAGTTTTTACCAATATCTAGTTCTGCTCACTTAATTTTTATACCAAATCTTCTTGGTTGGCAAGATCAAGGTATATTTCTTGACGTATCTATGCATTTTGGATCCTTATTAGCAATTATTTATTATTATTTGAAAAACAAGAAACTTTTTAAAAATACAAATTCATTAGAGATGCACATAAGTTTTTTGAAAATATTAATTGGTACATTCCCAGTATTATTTTTTGGATATATTTTTTATGACTACATATCTACAAATTTAAGATCCATTCACATAATTAGTTTTACGACAATATTATTTGCAGTGATACTTTTGCTTACCGAGTATTTTAAAAAAAATACAAAAAAATTATCTAATATTAGTCATATCGATATTTTTATTATTGGTATATTTCAAGCAATTGCATTAGTGCCAGGTACTTCAAGATCAGCAATAATTATTATAGCCTCTTTGTTACTTGGCTACACAAAAAGAGATTCTATAGTTATAGCTTTGATATTATCAGTTCCAGTAATATTCTCTGCTATGTTATTTGAAGTTCATCAAATTGATTTTCATTCAATAAATTATAAAATTTTATTTAATTCTCTCTTAGCAATATTGATATCATATATTATTTCGCTAAATGTTATAAAATATTTTGTACTTTATATTAATTCTATAGGTTTTTATCCTTTCATGGTTTATAGAATTATTCTTGGAATAATTTTATTAATGATTTTTGCTTAATGCTAGCTTTATAACTCTTAAATTTATATTTTCTATATGTTTTTTAATATCTTGAACATTTTTGTTTGACATATCTCCATAATCAATTTTTTTTTCTATGATGTCAATTAAGCTTAAAAATATGCTGAATTTTTTATCATCTTGCATTTTATGGAAATCAAAAAAGTATTGAGCTTGTTTTAAAAAAATTTTTAACCTTATAGGTCTTCTAAATGCATCCAAAGAGTT
The DNA here is from genome assembly GCA_913042035.1 of uncultured Gammaproteobacteria bacterium. GTDB lineage: Bacteria > Pseudomonadota > Gammaproteobacteria > Poriferisulfidales. The sequence continues at coordinate 2,215 of CAJWIN010000012.1, forward strand.
TGCAAAGTAGAGTATATCTTTTTCTTCTAACTTAATTGAAACAAATTTTGTTATAAATTCATTAAAAATAAAAAATATTTCTAATATTTTTTTTGGAAATCCAAATAATTCTACAAAATTTATTGAAAATCCAACAATTGATAAAAATATATCTTTTTCTATATTAGATTCTGAAAAATATTTAATTTTTCTTTCAATTAAATCATCGTTGATTAGTTCAGGGTAATATTTTTCTGCTGCATTTGTTTTTATTAAAACATCAAAGAACATCCATGGGTTTTTAGTATTGAAAGCTTTAGATAATTCCATCCATAATCTTTCTTTGGATAAGTCCTCCATTTCGCCTGATCTAACTATATCTTTCATTAAATCATATGTTGATTGATGTATTTTAAAATTATAACCACTTAACGTAGCATAAAATCTCGCAACTCTGTATATTCTAAGTGGATCTTCAGAAAATGCTTTAGATACATGTCTTATTATTCTATTCTCTAAATCTTCCAGACCTTTATGTGGATCGATAAAATTACCATCTTTATCTTCAGCTATAGCATTAATTGTTATGTCTCTCCTCAACAGATCTTGTTCAAGCGTTACACTTTTATCAGTATCAAAGACGAAGCCTTTATGGCCTTTACTTATTTTTTTTTCTAACCTTGCTAATGCATATTCTTCAGAGGTTTCAGGATGAAGGAAAACTGGAAATTTCTTACCAACTTGCTTATAACCTAAATTTAATAATTCATCAGGATTGCTATCCACCACAACCCAATCTTTTTCTTTAGGAGATAAGCCTAAAATTTTATCTCTTATAGCGCCGCCCACAAGGAATATTTTCATAAATTTAATTTGAGCTAATATAAGTTGGGATTATAGTTTCTAAATCTGAATAAAATATAAAATCAGATTGGCATATACTATCAATTTTACAGGAATTATAATTATCGATTGAAAATGGTTTTCCTGGAATGAATTCCATGCTCATAGCCTGAAGTTTTGAAAAGTTGTCTGATAAAGGAATAATTTTAGTTTTTATTTTTTTTATTTTTATTATTAATTCTAAAATCTCCTTGAGAGTATATACTTTAGGACCACATAAATTATAACCTTTATTAAAACTTTTAGTATTTTCTATCGAGTTAATAATAAATTCAGATAACTCGTCTACATAAATTGGAGCGAATTTTGCACCATGGCATGCGAGTGGAAATAAGAATGGAACATAATTTAAAAGATTACTAAATCTTAATATAAAGCTGTCATTTTTTCCAAAAATAACAGATGGTCTATAAACAGTTATATTTGCAAACCTTTTTCCATAAGTCATCAAGTAACTTTCAGCTTCGCCTTTTGTCCTTAAATAATGGCTTGGACCCTTTGAGTCAGCATTTAAAGCACTCATATGAAGAATTCTTTTTATGTTATTAGATTTACAAACTCCTAATATTACTCTGGCTAAATCACTATGGGCTTTACGAAAACCTTTTCCACTATGACCTCTCTCATTCAAAATTCCTATAAGATTAATTAAAATATCAGTTTGTTTAGTATGTTTAGTTAATTCTTCTGAATTATGAACATTTGCTTCTACCAATTTAACATTTGGATAAACTAGAATTTTTTTATTTGACTCTCTATTTCGAGTTATAACTGTGACATTGTATTTAGTTTTGGCCAGGTTACTAAGTAAGCTTAAGCCCACAAAACCTGTTCCCCCAAGTATAGTTATATTCATAGCTTTTCTAATCCAAGATTATTGTAATATCAACCGTTTAGCATATAATATTATGTTATATAAATATAATAATACAGCAACTAAACATAATTTTAAATGCAAACTAAAGCAACCATCTTCTTTATTTTATTTGTTCTAAATTTATCAGCATACTCAAATGATATGCCTATGAATTTCAACAAAGCTAATGATTTAATCGTATCTGGAGAATTTAAAAAAGGAAAAAAAATTCTATACCAGATTCTAAATAATAATCCTAAGAATATGCAGGTCATTAACAATATTGCATATGCTGAGGCAAAGTCAGGAAATTTAGACAAAGCTATAGAAATACTAAGATCATATATTCGTGGTAATGATGATATAGATATTATTTATAAGAATCTAACTAATCTTTATGCTTATCAAGCAAATATAATTTACGAAGAAGCGCTCTCTATTAATGATTCCGAATCTCGAGAAATTAATCTTTTACTTATAAAAAATTTTAAATTTGACAATAAATCTTTAGTATCTAAAGACATGAATAAAAATTTAAATAATTCATTAGAAGATTTATACGTAGATCAACAAAATATTAATAGTTTTATTTTTGACTGGGCTACATATTGGCAAAATAAAGATTATGAAAATTATTTTAATTGCTATGAAGAGAACTACTTTCCAAAAGAATTTAAATCAAAAGAAACATGGAAAGCTGATAGAAAAAGAAGAATAAAAAACAAGAATAATATTCAAATTCAAATTAAAAATATTAAAATAATTTCTAATTATAAAAAAAATATTCTAATACAATTCACACAGGCCTATAATTCTGATTCATTTTCTGATGTAGTTAGAAAGCATACAACTGCTAGCTTAATAGATGGAAGCATTAAGATTACTGGGGAATATATTCTTAGATAATGAAGAATACTTATAGTTTAATATTATTAATAACAACGTTATTCTGTAGTACTTTTGCATACTCATCAGAAGCTCCTGTTCAAAGTGAAGAAGCTGAAATGGCATTGTTGGAAGTTATAGATCACATGAGAAACGGTAATAATGAGGATGCTTTAAAAGCTGCGGAGAAATTAAATAAAAATTACCCAAATTTTAAACTAGGAAAAATTATCTATGCTGACTTATTATCTTCATATCTCAGAAAAAAACCAAAACTTGGGAGTATATCTGAAGATAAAGGACTAATTGATTTAAAAGATGAGGCTAAAGCAAGAATAAATTTTAGTTCTATTTATAAAACGAAAGACCTTTTACCAAAATCAATTATTATGTTGGCTGACAATATTCCTTATGCTTTTTTAGTCGAATTATCTAAGTCAAGATTATATTTAATAAGAAATAATAATGGTATACCTGAGGTAATTTCAGACTTCTATGTATCTATTGGTAAAGCAGGATTTAATAAAAAAGTCTCTGGAGATAACAAAACACCTGTTGGCGTATATAAAATAACATCCTATTTAGTAGATCAAGATCTGCCAGAACTATATGGGGATGGCGCATATCCAATCAATTATCCAAATATATGGGATAAAAAGAATAGAAGGACTGGATATGGAATTTGGATACATGGTGTGCCAAGAGATGTTTATAGTAGACCACCATTAACCAGCGAAGGATGCGTGGTTACTAGTAACCATACTTTAAGAAAATTAAAAAAATATACTGTTCTTGGAAAAACACCAGTAATTCTTGTTGAAAAAATAAATTGGATTAAAAGAAATGATTGGCATGAAAATAAAAATAATGCTAACAAAATAATTGAAACTTGGAAAAATTCATGGGAAAGTCTTGATCCTCATGATTTTATTTCACAGCATTCAATTAATTTCAAAGGTAAAGAACATGATTTTGAATCTAGGGTAGCGCATATTTTAAGAATAATAAAAAATAAAACTTTTATTAAATTAAAAGTTGATAATCTAAATCTATTTTATTATCCAGAAAATAAAAATCTTATCTACTCTTATTTTACACAGCGCTACGAGAGTAATAATTTTAATACAACATCAAATAAAGAATTATTTTGGAAAAAAGAAAAAGATGGTGTGTGGAGAATATTGTATGAAGATACATAGTAAAAATAAATATCTTAATTTATTTAAATAATATTTATAATAAAAAATAATATAATAATTTAAAGGAATTATAATGTCAGATACTATATTAAAACTTACAGATGCTGAATTTGAAACCCAGGTAATAAAATCAGAAAAACCAATTTTAGTTGATTATTGGGCCGAGTGGTGTGGCCCCTGTAAAATGATAGCCCCTGTTCTTGAAGAAGTCGCAGAAGACCTATCTGATAAAGTATTGATTGGTAAGCTAAATGTCGACGAAAATCCACAAACTCCTCCAAAATATGGGATAAGAGGTATACCAACATTGATGTTATTTAAAAATGGTGAAGTTGTTGGCACACAAGTTGGCGCAATTAGTAAGAGTGATTTGGTTAGTTTTATTGAAGATAATATTTAAAAAACGCTAGACGAAAGTTAAAATTAATGTTAACTTTCAATTTCTAAAGTAGATTTAGCATTTCAAAGAAGTAAATTCACACACGGCAGTTTTTTTTGCTGAAAAATAAACATTTTAAAAAATATAAAATCTACAAATATATTCAAGGTAACTATTAAAAATATGAATTTAACAGAATTAAAAAAGAAAAGTCCATCAGACTTAATGACTATGGCGTCAGACATGGGTATCGAAAATATTGCACGAGCAAGAAAACAAGAGGTGATATTTTCAATTTTAAAATCACATGCAAAAAATGGTGAAGATATTTTTGGTGATGGTGTTCTAGAAATTCTTCAAGATGGATTTGGTTTTTTGAGATCTTCTAACAGTTCTTACTTAGCAGGACCCGATGATATATACGTGTCGCCAAGTCAGATTAGAAAGTTTGGTTTAAGAACTGGAGATACTGTGTCAGGTAAGATTAGACCTCCAAAAGATACAGAAAGATACTTTGCTATGTTAAAAGTAGATCAAATTAATTATGAGCCTCCTGAAAATGCAAAAAGAAAAATATTATTTGAAAATCTTACTCCACTTCATGCAGAAAAAAGAATCAAACTCGAAAGAGGGAATGGCAGTAGTGAAGATATAACCGCGAGAATTATTGATATATGCTCTCCAATTGGAAAAGGTCAAAGAGGGTTAGTTGTATCACCTCCAAAAGCTGGTAAAACCATAATGCTTCAAAATATTGCACAAAGCATTACAACTAATAATCCTGAATGCCATCTTATAGTTTTACTTATTGATGAAAGACCGGAAGAAGTTACAGAAATGGCACGTATGGTTGATGGCGAAGTAGTTTCAAGTACATTTGATGAACCAGCAACCAGACATGTGCAAGTAGCTGAAATGGTTATTGAGAAAGCAAAAAGACTTGTTGAGCATAAAAAAGATGTAGTAATTCTTTTAGATTCTATAACTAGGCTTGCTAGAGCATATAATACTGTTTCACCATCATCAGGAAAGGTTCTAACTGGAGGAGTTGATGCAAATGCACTTCACAGACCAAAAAGATTCTTTGGGGCAGCAAGAAATATAGAGGAAGGTGGCTCTCTCACTATTCTTGCAACTGCATTAGTAGAAACTGGATCAAAAATGGATGAAGTAATTTTTGAGGAATTCAAAGGAACTGGTAACAGCGAAATACACCTTGATCGAAGGATAGCAGAAAAAAGAGTTTACCCAGCAATTGGTATAAATAGATCTGGAACAAGAAGAGAAGAATTACTTACCTCACCTGAAGAACTTCAAAGAATGTGGATATTAAGGAAATTCATGCATTCAATGGACGAGATAGAGGCAGTTGAATTCCTGCTTGATAAACTAAAAACTACTAAAACCAATAATGAATTTTTTGAATCTATGAAAAGATAAATTTATTATCTATTTCTTTTGATGCAATATCATGCCTTTTAATTTTCCCATCCCAATGAATTTGATTGCATCTCTCATAGGCTTTTGCTTGTGCAACTTGTAAATTTATGCCAAGTGCAGTTACTGACAAAACTCTGCCTCCACTTGTAACGAAGTTTCCATCTTCAATTTTTGTTCCAGAATGAAAGATTTTAACCCCTTTAATTTCGTGATCTAGGCCCTCAATAATTTTTCCTTTTTCAAATTTTTCAGGATAACCATCTGATGCTAATACTATTGTGCAAGCACTATAATCTTCCCACTTAATATCTAAATCATTTAAAGAGCCATCAATTGCTTTAAGAAAAATATCAATAATATCACTAGAAAGCCTCATTAATATCGCTTGTGCTTCTGGATCACCTAGTCTGCAATTATATTCTAGGACATAAGGTTTTTGGTTTTTATCTATCATAAGTCCAGCATATAGAAACCCTTGATAAACTATCCCTTCTTTTTTTAATTCATTTAATGTTGGAGATATAATTTCTTTAATAACCATATCAGTTAATTTGCCATCAATAAGTTTTGTAGGCGAATATGCTCCCATACCTCCAGTATTTGGCCCTGAATCGCCATTATTTAGTTTCTTATGGTCTTTTGATGATGCAAGCGGAATTATCTGATCATCCGATACAAGGCATATAAAGCTAGCCTCCTCTCCTTTTAAAAATTCTTCTATGATAATTAATGATGTTTTAATTCCATCAATTTGACCTGTAAATAAGTCATTTATTAATTTATATGCCTTATCTTTATCATCAATTATGAAAACGCCTTTGCCTGCAGCTAGACCATCTGCTTTTATCACAAAGGGTATTTCTTGTTTTTTTATATAATTTATGGCCGATATTGCATCTGAAAAAGTTTCGTGTTTTGCAGTTAGAACTTTTCCCGAATTTAATATCTTTTTACAAAAATCTTTTGATCCTTCTAGTTGAGCAGCAAGTTTATTCGGACCAAATATTTTTAAGTCATGCTTATTAAATTCATCAACTATACCTTCAACTAGAGGAGCCTCGGGCCCTACAATTGTTAACTCTATATCTTGTTCTTTTGCAATTTTAATATAGTCCTCTAGCGAGGGATTATCTATCTTTATTGAATGAACTTTATCTTCAAGATTTATTCCAGGATTTCCAGGAATAACAAAAATTTTTTTTACTTTTTTTGATTGCGATACTTTCCAAGTAATTGCATGTTCTCGTCCACCGCCACCAATAATTAATACATTCATAATTAATGCCTAAAATGTCTTATTCCTGTGAATACCATACTCAAATTTAATTCATTTGCTTTTTTTATGACCTCATTATCATTTTGAGATCCACCGGGTTGAATGATTGAAGATATTCCTAGTTCTGCAGCTTTTTCAACGTTATCGTAAAAAGGGAAAAAAGCATCAGATGCCATAACTGCATCTTTTAAGTCTATTTTTTGATTTGTTGATTTTATTGAAGCAATTATAGTTGAGTCAATCCTGCTCATTTGGCCAGCTCCAATACCCAGTGTTTTGCGATCTTTTGCAAAAATAATTGCGTTAGACTTTACATACTTTGCCACTATCCAAGAAAAGTATAAGTCTTCTAATTCTTTATCTGTTGGAATTTTTTTTGATACAACTTTGAATTTTTCAAATAAATCGTTTTTAGAGTAATCTTCTTGTTGAATCAAAAAACCATTAGAAATAGTTTTTATTTGACAAGAGTTCTTATCTATTGAATCACAGTCTTTAGGATACTCTATTATTCTTATATTTTTCTTCGTTTTAGCATAATCGATTGATTTTTCTGAGAAAGATGGGGCAATTATAAGTTCTACGAATTGATTATCTAATATCTTAACCAATAATTCTTCTTCCATTTTTCTATTAAAAGCAATTACTCCGCCGAAAGCAGATACTGGGTCCGTGGCATAAGAATTTTCGTATGCTTGTTTTATATTTTCGCTGCTTGATACACCGCAGGGATTTGCATGTTTAACTATAACGCAAGATGGTCTTTCAAAATTTAGTACGCATGATAATGCTGCTTCACCATCAACAATATTATTGAATGATAACTCTTTCCCTTGATATTTCTTAGAATTTACAATGCTAATTTTTTTCTCAACTGAATTAATATATAGGGATGCTTTTTGATGAGGATTCTCACCATACCTTAGATCATTTATCTTTGTTAAAGCATAGTATTTGGGAAACCTCTCGTCGCCAACTTCTTTCCCAAAATAATTAGCTATACAAATATCATATTTAGCAATAGTTTCGAATGCTTTTAAAGACATATTTTTATTTAACAATTGATTCGATTGTAATTCTGGATCGAAACTATCCATAAATATTTCATAATCTTTTGGATCAGTTAAAACAGTACAGTTTTCAAAATTTTTCGCTGCAGCACGTACCATGGCAGGTCCGCCTATATCTATATTTTCTATAGCTTCATTAAAAGTTACATCGTTTTTATTAACTATTTTTTCAAACGGATAAAAATTTGTAATTAAAACACTAATTCTTTGAATATTTAAATCATTTAAAATATTTTCATCTGATTTTCTTGCCAATATTCCTGCATGTACATTTGGGTGCAATGTTTTGACTCTCCCATCCATAATTTCGGGAAAATTTGTAATATCAGATATTGATATAACTTTTATACCATATTCTTTTAATGTCTTATATGTGCCACCCGTTGAGATAATTTGAAAATTATTTTTTACCAAATAATTCGCTATATTTTCTATCTTGGATTTATCTGAAACACTTATTAAAGCGAATTTTTTTTGTTTACTCAAAATTTATTACCTTATTTATGAAATGTCGTACTGCTTCATTTTTTTTCTTAATGTTCCTCTGCTTAGCCCAAGCAGCTCAGAAGCTTTTGTTTGATTTCCGTTGCAATATTTAATTGTCTCTACTATTAGAGGCTTCTCTACCTCTCCTATTACTAAATTGTATACTTTATCAATTGGATATCCATCAATTTTTTCGAAATAATCCTTCATTGCTTGGCTTACAAATTCTCTTAAGAGTAATTTTGTTCTATTTTGAGACATTTTATATCTTAAATTTATTTTCTAAATAATTAATACTAAATCCTCCTTTTTGAAATTCAGTATCAAGAATCAATTTTTTTTGAAGTTCAATATTAGTATCAATTCCGTCAATTACAATTTCATTTAAAGCATTACTCATTCTTCTTATTGCAGCATTTCTATTATTTCCATAAGAAATAAGCTTTCCTATCATTGAGTCATAATTTGGTGGGACTTTATATCCATTATAAATATGAGTATCCATTCTTACACCAGGACCTCCTGGAGCATGAAATTGCTCAATTGTTCCTGGGCAAGGTATAAATGTTTCTGAGTTTTCTGCATTTATTCTGCATTCTATTGCATGGCCTCTAATCTCAACTTGGTTCTGTTGATAACCCAATTTTTTTCCAGATGCAACAAGAAGTTGTTGTCTAACAATATCAATACCTGTAATCATTTCAGTAACTGGGTGCTCTACCTGAATCCTCGTATTCATTTCTATAAAATAAAACTCACCATCTTGATATAGAAACTCGAATGTACCAGCTCCTATGTAGTTAATTTTCTTACAGGCATCTGTTACCAGTTTACTCATTCTATCTCTGACCTCCTGAGTTATACCTGGGGCAGGAGCTTCTTCAATAACTTTTTGGTGTTTTCTTTGCATCGAGCAATCTCTTTCTCCTAAACAAATTGAGTTCCCAAAATTGTCGCAAAGAACTTGGAATTCTATATGCCTAGGAGTCTCTAAAAACTTTTCTATAAAAACAGTATCATCGCCAAAAGCAAGTTTAGCTTCGTTTTTTGTCAGCTTGATTGCTTCCTCTAAATCTTTTTCATCATAAACTTTTCTCATGCCTCTGCCGCCACCGCCATGTGCAGCTTTAATAATGACAGGGTAACCCACTTCTTTTGCTGTTATTTTATTTTTAGATATATCTTTAGAAACTTCACCCTGAGAACCTGGAATTCCTGTAATACCAACATCACTCATAGCTTTTTTTGCAAGTATTTTATCTCCCATCAATTTTATTGTTTCAGCTTTTGGTCCAACAAATATAAAATCAGATTGAGTCACTTGTTCAGCAAAATCAGAATTTTCTGATAGAAATCCGAATCCCGGATGGATTGCGTCTGCATTTGTTATCTCAGCAGCACTTATTATGGAGGATGGAAGTAAATAACTTTCTTTAGAGTCAGCAGGTCCAATACATACTGATTCGTCAGCTAACCTTACATGCATAAGATCTCTATCAACAATAGAATGAACTGCAACAGTCTTTATTCCTAAATCTTTGCATGCTCTCAAAATACGTAATGCAATTTCGCCTCTATTTGCTATCAATAATTTTTTAATCATTTTCTACTCTATAACGAACAAAACTTGATTAAATTCAACTGGCTGGGCATTTTCAGTTAATATAGCTTTAATTTTTCCAGATTTATCTGATTCGATTTGATTTAACATTTTCATAGCCTCTATTATACACAATGTGTCACCAGCTTTTATATTATCGCCAATACTTACAAAAGGTTTTGAGCCTGGTGATGGAGCTTCATAGAAAGTTCCAACCATAGGTGATTTGATTTCATGCCCTGAAATAACTTTATCAACTTCTTTTATTTCATTTTCTATTTTTGTGCTTGTGCTTTGTTGTTCTTCAGGAGAACTTACATTTAAAGGAATTGTATTTGCCACATTTTGAATCTGTGGAGTCGATGAGGAAGATTTACTTAATCTAATTGATTCTTCTCCCTCAACTATTTCCATTTCACCTAAAGAAGATTCTTCTAACATCTCCATTAATTTTTTTACTTTTCTAATATCCACATTATTTCCTTTTGTTAATAATATTGTATGCTGACATCAATGCCAATTCATATCCAAATATTCCATGACCTGATATAACTCCTATAGCAATATCAGAAAGAAATGATTTTTTTCTAAAGTCCTCTCTAGCAAAAACATTAGATATATGAATCTCTATAAATGGAATTGAAACTCCTAATAAAGCATCTCTTAGAGCAATACTAGTATGAGTGAAAGCGCCAGGATTAAAAATTATAAAATCTATGTTTTCTTTTTTTGCTAGGTGAATCTCATTTATTAATTCAGCTTCTGAGTTGAATTGCTGATGGTTGAGATCCACGTTTATTTCCTCAGCAACCTCATTCAAGCCAGCTGAAATGTCATCTAAAGACTCATAACCATATATTTCAGGTTCTCTCTCACCCAAAAGGTTGAGATTTGGCCCATTTAGAACAAGTATTTTACTCATAATTTCGCTTATTTTCTTTTAAATTCGTTGATATTCGTCTAAAGTAACACTAAATAAACAATTAATCAATATTTTTAATTTCCTGAAGATGTTCTTTAAATTTTTCCGCGTTCATATAACCTTGAATACTAAAACCTTTGAGTTCGATACCATCATCACTAAAAAACTTATAAGCTGGAGGGCCCATTATACTTAGATATTCTAATAGCTCTAAATCATCTTTGCTATTGTTTGTGACATCAATTTTAATAAGTAGAAAATTTTTTAGAATTCTTTCGACATCAGCATCACGGAAAGTTTTTTGTTCCATTAATTTACATTCTATACACCAATCTGCGTATATGTCTAGAAAAGTAATTTTATTTTTTTTATTGTTAAAATGATTATTCAGTTCCTTTACATTACTAATTTTCTTAAAAATTAATTCTGATTCTTCATTGTCAATATTTATTACTGGGATTAATCTATCAACAAAGAAAATTGCTGTAATTAATAAAATAATTCCCATAAAATAATTAATATATTTCATCCATTTTCCTGCTTTAGGAATCATATTTCCAATGAAAGTGCCGTAAGCTAGTAAAGGAAGACTCATTCCAATAGCAAGGCTTAAAAATAATATACCTGTCCACATTGGACCAGGATTTTCTGAGGTAATGTATATAAATATCCCTGCTAACGGGGGAGCAACGCAGGGGCCAACAATTAGTGCGGATAGAAAACCCATTAAAAAGGATCCTCTATACCCTCCGATATTAATTTTGTTACTAAGATCTGAAACTAATTTTTGAAAGGAATTTGGAAGTTTTATCTCATAGAGTCCAAACATTGATAACGACAAAGCAATAAGTATAAATATAAAAAATACTAGATAAAAAGGCTCTTGAAATATACTTTGAACATTATAAATATTTGTAGAATAACCTACAAAAATTCCTACTAGAAAATAAAGAAGACATAGGCCTGCTACATAGCTAAACGAATAAAAAAATGATTTTTTTGCGGTGGCATTATTTGATTTTATAATTATTCCTGAAAGTATAGGGACCATTGGAAGAACACATGGCGTGAAAGAGAGTAATAATCCAAAACCTAGAAACAAAAGAACATTTGCAACTATATTATTTGTTAATAGTTTATCGTATATTACTTCTGATTCAGAAATTTTCCCCACTTTTGAATATTCATCTTGTTTATTTTCACCAAAACTAAAAGATTTTTTCTTAGGCGGATAGCAAAGCCCTTTGTTTGCACAACCCTGAAATATAACTTCAATAAAATTGACTACTTGCTTAGATTGAACTGTTAAAGAAAAATTTTCATCATATATTTCGCTTTCACCAAAAAATTCGTCGTATCTAATTTTTGATTTCGGAAATGACTTTAGCTTGATTTCTTTATTATTAATATAAACTTTTATTTTGTCCTTATATAAATAATATCCATCTCTAATATTAAAATTTATTAAAAAAGAATTTTCTTTTTTTTCTTCTACAGATACTTTAAAGGCATCATCAACTTTTAAAAATGAGATCTCTTCGGAAGAAAATAAACCATCAGAGTATGAGTTACTAAGTGATAAGAAAAATAAAAAAATAGACTTTAAAAAAAAACTTCTATTAATCATATTAATATACTAATTTTATTATGCTACCTGGTATTGGCTCACCAGATGGAAACATATTATTAATGACTCTCAATCTATTTTCAGCATGTGTGCTAAATGAGGTTTTATACGATAGGCTTTTAAATGTATCACCTTTTTTAACTTGATATAGATTAATTCTTTTAGGTTGCCCCAACTCTTTTTCAGAGTCTTTTAATTTCCTTAAAGACATTATCGTCTCATCAAACTTACTTAAATTTCTACTGAAGTCATCTTCGTCTTTAGTTGTAGCTATAAATTGGAATGCTTCTTTTTTGTTTTTATATAATATTGCTACCCTGCATTTATGATAATCGCCAAACGTTGTATTGAGATCTACATCTGCAGCATACCCTTTGTACTCAGATATTTTTATCTCTTTACCGTTTGTGTAGGATTCTCCATAAAGTCTTTTTATCAATTCTTTAGCACTAATTTTTCTATTTAAATCTCTCATTGTAAGCTCTATCAGTGTTTTTCTGTCTTTGGATGTGCCAAGCACTGACGTAGGAAGATTTTCTATTTTCCATCCATCTGGGAATTTTAGAGTAAAATCAAGTTCAGTATGATAAAAATTTGGTCCTCTTGCAGAACCTTGCCCCTCACCAGGCCCAAATGGCACTCCTTCTAAAATATCTAAAAACTTTTTTTTATTTTCGTCTAGTTTAACTTTATTAATATTTTTTTTTGCCGCACTGATAACTTCTTGCAGCCTCTTATCGTTATCGGGGTGTGTTGCAAAAACACCATGATAAGCATATGGTTCTCTGTCTTCTTCCTTTGCAAGGATTTTATCAAATTCTTCTTGGTTCTTTAAAACACCAATCACATTCTTTAATGCATCTGGATCATAACCTACTTTAGAAATATATTCTGCTCCTACTCTATCTGCTTCTAGCTCTGCTTCTCTTCCATAACCTCTAAGTATAGCTGCAGTTGCAAGTTGGCTTAAATTTGCCACACTTCTATTGCCCACTAGTATAGATACTGCAATGCTTAAAATATTCGTGACTTGATTTTTTGAATATTGCTTTACACCATGTCTAGCTGTTATATGTCCTAATTCGTGTCCTAAAACACCACATAATTCAGCTTCACTTCCTAAGTAAGCCAACATGCCGCGCGTAATATAGACATATCCCCCAGGTATAGCGAAAGCATTTACTTGAGGACTATCTAGAACTGTGAAATGATAAATTAATTCATTTCTATGGCTAATCTCTGCTAATTTTTCTCCCAGTTCAGTAACGTAATTCAAAAGCTCTGGATTATTATATGAATTATAAGCCTTCATAACTTGCTTATGCGAACTCCTGCCTAATTCTGCTTCCTCATCCTCATTTAATAAGATTAAATCATTTTCTCCAGTAACAGGATTTGTCGCACAAGACGGTAGAGTGCCCGCCACTGAAAATAATGTTGATGCTTTTAAGAATGTCCTTCTGTCCATATACTAATATTGCACAAAAAAAACATGAATATAAAGAGGAATTGAAGAAAAAAATATGTATTTTACTTATTATATCTTTTCTTAAATTTATCTACTTGGCCAGCAGTATCGATAATTTTTTGTTTTCCAGTGTAAAAAGGATGAGAAACAGAAGAAATATCGAGTGTACAATATGGGTAAGTTTTCCCATCTTCCCATTTTTTTGTTTTATCTGTATTTATCGTTGAGCCTATTAAAAAATATGCATCCGCACCAGTGTCGTGGAACAGGACTTCTCTATACTCAGGATGGATATCTTTTTTCATAATATTGTACTATTAAATTTAAGAAAGATGATGATACCTAAAGAAGTTTATCGTCACAAGCTGTATTATCAAAATAAGAGGAAATTATTGCTAAATCTTGCTTATTTAGGTCATTTTTTACTAGTTCTTTTTAATAAATAAACATAAATTACTGTTTTCTAGAGAGATTTTTATATCCACAAAAATTGTGGATAAGTCTGTGCAAAAAACTTATTTTTTTAATCACGATTCATGAATACTTTCATAGCCATTAAATTGATCAATTTTTGAACAATATAAGTTATTGAAAAATATATAAAAATTTAATTTAAAAAATGTTACAGATAATATTTGATAAATATGCAAAAAAAGTTGACAAAATAATTATCTGTGAATAAATCCCCCCGTTTTTTAGTATGTTTTTATAAAAAAATATAAATGCAACATATATTTATAAATTTTAGTCAATTATTTTATCAAATATCTCTAATAATTTTGTAAATGTGTTTCTGAAAAAGTTTTAGAGCTTTTCCACGATGGCTTAAGCTGTTTTTTTGGGATTCTGGGAGTTGTGCTGCAGTACATTTTAGTTCTGGCAAGTAAAATAAAGGGTCATAACCAAAGCCATTATCACCGATTTCACTCTCAGCTATTAGACCCTCCCATGATGAATCAAATATTTTTGGTGTTGGGTGGTTATGAGATGGCATATAAACTATAGTACATCTATACCTGGCAGTTCTTTTTTCAAATGGAATCCCTGACAATTCTTTTAATAGAAGTTTATTATTTGCTATGTCATCACATTTTTCGCCAGAATACCTTGCTGAGTATATTCCTGGTCTTCCACACAAAGCGTCAACTTCAATTCCAGAATCATCTGCGATCGCCGGCAAATTTGACAATAAGGACGCGTTTCTTGCTTTTAATATTGAATTTTCTACAAATGTTAGGCCAGTCTCAGGTATATCAGGAATGTTTAAGTCTGACTGAGGAATAAGATCTATATCATCTTTTTTTAAAATTTTTGTAAATTCTCTTATTTTATGAATGTTGTTAGATGCTAATACAATTTTATTCATAGTTATTTAAGACATTTTTTTGTATTTCTATAATCTTTTTTATGCCCTGCGATGCCAAAAACACCATTTTATTCAATTCTTCATGAGAAAAATGGCCTTCTTCAGCTGTGCCTTGTATCTCAATAAAATTGCCACTCTCATTCATTATAAAATTCATATCTGTTTCTGCGTTAGAATCTTCCTCATAATCTAGATCTAAGATTATCTCACCATTCACTTTTCCAAGAGAAACAGACCCTGTGAAGGATTTAATTACATTAGCGGAACTAAAATTTTCACTTTCTAGACTTCTTAATGCCAAACAAAGAGCTACAAAACCTCCTGTTATTGAAGCAGTTCTTGTACCTCCATCGGCCTGAATAACATCGCAGTCTATCGTGATTGATCTTTCTCCTAATTTGTCCAAATTAACTGAAGATCTTAAGGACCTTCCTATTAATCTTTGAATTTCCATTGTTCTTCCGCTTTGCTTTATTTTTGCTTCTCTTCTCATTCTCTCATTAGTAGATCGTGGAAGCATTCCATACTCTGCGGTAACCCAGCCCATATTTTTTCCTTTTAAAAAACGAGGCACATTGTTTTCAACCGTTGCATTACATATGACTTTGGTATTTCCAAACGCAACTAAAACTGAGCCTTCAGGGTGCATTACATAATTTTTAGATATCGTGATATCCCTTAATTCATCAGCTTTTCTTCCATTTTTTCTCATATTTACTTTCTCGAAGTATAAATAAATAAATTAAATTTGCTTATTTCTTGTTTTTGTGAAGAATTACACATTCTAGATAATAACATAGTATGAAATAGTATTGGAGAATAGTAATTATGAATATAGCAATTCTTACAACTGGCGGAACATTTGATAAAATATACTTTGATGCCAACAGCGAATATAGCATAGGTGAGCCCTGTATATCTTCAATTCTAGACGAAGGAAATGTAACATCTGAATTTCGTATTAAGTCCATACTTAAAAAAGATAGTCTTGATATTAACCAAAAGGAAAGAGAATTAATAAAAAAATCTGTTATTGAATGTGAAGAAGAAAGAATTATAATTATCCATGGCACAGATACTATGGTTGAAACAGCAAAATTTTTAGAAGAAATAAAGGATAAAACTATCGTGTTAACTGGTTCTATGCAACCTGCGAGATTCAAGAAAACTGATGCTATATTTAATTCGGGGTTTGCATTTGCAGCTGCACTTTCTTTAGAGAATGGTGTTTATATTGCCATGAATGGCAGAATATTTAATTCCAGTAATGTTAGAAAGAATATAGATCTTGGAAGATTTGAAGGTAAGGATTAAATGAATATCAATTTTTTTAAAAAAATAGTTTTTTCCATATTAATTATTTTTTCTACATCTTCTTTCTCAAATGAAAGCAATTTATTTAGTGCTGGTGTTCCTTCTCTTGCACCTATGCTCGAAAATATAACTCCAGCTGTAGTAAATATATATACAATAAGTGAGACACAGGAAAAAAGTAACTACATTGATGATCCTTTTTTAAGAAAGTTTTTTAATATTCCAGGGCAACAAAAATTAAAAAAAAGAAACAGATCTGGCCTTGGATCTGGTGTAATTATTGATAACAAAAAAGGGTATATTATTACAAATAATCATGTCATTGCTAAGGCTAAAGATATAAAAGTAAGGCTTCATGACGGAAGAGAATTCAAAGCTTCCTTGGTAGGTGCAGATCCAGCATCAGACATAGCAGTAATAAAAATTTCACCAGATAATTTAAAATCTTTAAAATTTGCAAATTCAGAAAATCTTCGTGTTGGTGATTTTGTTGTAGCTATTGGGAATCCTTTTGGTATTGGGCAAACAGTTACATCTGGAATTGTAAGTGCACTTGGTAGATCTGGCTTAGGAATAGAAGCATATGAAAACTTTATCCAAACTGATGCTTCTATAAACCCAGGAAATTCTGGGGGGGCATTAGTCAACTTAAAAGGTGAGTTAGTTGGGATTAATACAGCCATTATAGGATCAAAAGGAGGCTCAGGTAGTGTGGGTATTGGACTAGCAATACCGGTAAATATGGCATTAGACGTAACTCAGCAATTACTAAAATACGGAAAAGTTAGAAGAGGATATCTTGGAGTTTCAGCACAAGATTTGACTAGCGATTTGTCAAAAGCTTTTGGTATAAGCACTAAGAGAGGAGCAATCATAACTCGAGTTCAAGAAGGCTCGCCAGCATATGTTGCAGGCATTAGAGTCGGTGACGTGGTTGTAAAAATTAACAACCAAATCATAGAAAATACTTCTGCAATGAGAAATAAAATAGGCCTATTAAAACTAAACAGTATAATTTCAATGCAAATAAATAGAAAAGGAGAAATTTTAAATAAAAAAGTAAAAATTTTAGAAAAGAAATTATCAAAAAAATCTGGAGTAAAGATTAATTCAAGATTAGATGGTATTAGATTTAGCGAGATAACTAAGAATATGTCAGAATATGGAAAAATAACTGGAATTAAAATAACTGGGATAAAAAAAACTAGTAAGGCTTACTCGATAGGAATTAGAGTGAATGACATAATATTATCCATCAATAATATACCAGTGCAAAAAATTAAAGATTTAGAAATTGTATCAGGTGAAAATGATTCTGAGCTAATATTACATGTTCAAAGAGGTATGAGAACAGCTTTCATATTACTTAATTAAAATTTATCCACCAGTTATTGTAGGGAAAAATGCTATTTCATCATTATCTTGCAAGTTTGATTCTAATTCTGAATGATCAAAATTTTTCGCAGAATAGATATTATAGTTAAACTTGTCTAGTTCAAGCATTTGAAACAAATCTTTAATAGTTTTTACAGACTCTGGTAACTCAATATATTCCTCTTTTTTTCCAATATCTTCTGAAAGTCTGGCTAAGTAAATTACTTTTATTTTCATATTTTGGTACACTGTAAAAAAATTAATATGAATATATCTAATGAAAAAAAATCTTACACATTTTACAAAATCAGGTGATGCTCATATGGTTGATATTCATGATAAGGATATCACGAATAGAGAGGCAGTATCTAGCGGCAGGATTAACATGTCAGCTGCTTCAATAAAAAAGATAAAAGATGGAGATCACAAGAAAGGAGACGTACTTGGTATAGCAAGGATAGCGGCTATTACGGCTTCAAAAAAAACGTCTGATCTAATCCCCTTGTGTCATAACATTAGCCTATCCTCTATATCTGTTATTTTTAAAGTAAATATGTCTAAAAAATATGTCTACTGCGAAGCTACTGCATCTTCATTAGGAAAAACAGGGGTAGAAATGGAGGCTTTAACTGCTGTCCAAATTGGGCTACTAACTATTTATGATATGTGCAAGTCTATTGACAGAGGAATGAGAATTACTGACATTCAATTAGAATCAAAAAAAGGTGGTGCTTCGGGTGATTGGAGAAGAGCAAAATAATTATCATTTAAATACATTTTCTAAAAATCTAATATCATGGCATAAAATTCATGGAAGACATAATCTTCCATGGCAGAAAAAAATCAACCCTTATAGAGTTTGGATTTCTGAAGTAATGCTTCAACAGACTCAAGTAAAAACAGTACTTCCTTACTATAAAAATTTTATGAAGAAGTATCCAGATATAAAATCTTTGTCGCATTCAGAGCTTGACGAGATTTTAGAATCATGGACAGGTCTTGGATATTATAGAAGGGCAAGAAATCTATATCAAACTTCACAAATTTTAAGAAATAAATATGAATACGAATTTCCAGAATTATACGAAGAAATTCTTGAGCTGCCAGGCATCGGAAAATCTACTGCTGGGGCAATTTTATCATTAGCATATAATAAAAAATATCCTATTTTAGATGGAAATGTAAAAAGAGTAATAAGAAGATATTTTGCAATCCAAGGTGAAGAAGATGTAGAAAAGAATTTATGGGATATTTCTCAATCGTTATTACCTAATGAAGATAATAATATTTATACTCAATCAATAATGGATCTAGGAGCAATGGTTTGCGTAAAAAACTCTCCGATATGTAAGGTATGTCCAATTAATAAAAACTGCAAATCTCATAAACTTAATTTAACAGAGGTAATACCAAACAAAAAAATAAAATCAAAGAAAAAAAAGAATATAAAATTATTTCTAGTTTTAATTCAAGGTTATAAAAATCAAAATTTAGTACTAATGCAAAAAAATAAAGATAAGGGGATTTGGGCTAATTTATGGGGTTTACCGACATTTGAAAAAAAAGACGATTATGAAAAGTTTTTAAAAAAATACAATTTGAGTAATAAAACTACTAAATATAAAAATATTAAGCATAGTCTTACACACTTAAATATAGATATGAACATTTTAAAAGTCGACTTAGAGAGAGCTGTTAATTTTGATAATTATTACTGGAAAAATATATATGATAGTATTGGATTATCGAAACCAGTAGTTATGATTTTTAATAAGTTAAAGAAGGAGATAAACCAATGCGTAAAGTGATGTGCTCTAAACTTAAAAAAGAGCTTGAAGGGTTAGAGAGACCTACTTATCCGGGTGAATTAGGTAAAAAAGTTTTTGATAATATATCTAAGGAAGCCTGGGCAATGTGGCTTAAGCATATGACGATGTTAATTAACGAATATAGACTCACTCCTATTGAGCCAAAAGCTAAAACATTTCTAGAAGAAGAAATGGATAAATTCTTTTTTGGGGAAGGATCTGAGTTACCTAAAGATTTTAAACCCGAGTAATTTTATTTCTTGTAGGGCCACATATTAAAAATCATATGCGGCAATGTAAGACATGCCAGAGTTATAAAAATAAACTTTATTATTGCCTCATTCATGGATATTAAATATACATTATGAATAAATGAAATCGATATAAATGAAAAGATAAGAGAAGATAAAGTTATAATAGTTATAAAACTTTTAATAGTAAATCTCTGAGGTAAAAGTTTTGATATGTAAATTGATTCTATGAAATGTCTTATAGAATGCATAAAGCAAAAATAAAGTATAAATGATAAGAGTGGAGGTAAAAAAATAAAATTGCAAAAACATATTATTCCCTCTAACTTATATAGATATTTCTTCTCCTTTTCAAATAATATATGAAACAGAGATAAAATAACAAACATTAATTTTTGTAATAGCGTAAATTCTATTCCAGGAATTTTGTACCCTATTAATAATTGAAATAAATAATTTATATCTTCAAAATGAAAAAGGATTGGGGTAAAAACTATTATAAGACCCTTTATAAATATAGATACATTAAAATATTCTTCTTCTCCGTTACTGAGATAATTATAATCTTCAAATCCAAAATGATATGCAGCTAAAAATAAGAAAAAAAGTAAAGATAATCCCGGTATAAATAACCAAGAAATAAAATAAATAATAAATATTAGTAAGTATGTTGCTATAAAATATAATGACCAAAGATTATAATATTTCTTGAATAATATTTTTCCTATTGAAAAATCAAAAAACCCATGCGGTAAACCAATAATAGATACGAGAAAAAATAAAATATAGATTTGGGAGCTTAGTTCTGTGTATATGTCAGACATATAATATAAGGCAGATGTTATTATACTTAAAAATATAAATAACTTTTTATGAATACTGTCAATTTTACTTACCATTTTTTCCTCCAAAACCAAATGAATATTTCAAAAATTCTATTTTTGGAAGATAAAATATTATTTTAAAAATATCTAAAATACTCGGTGTATCGGATAAAAATCTTATCTGAGATTCGTGAGATTTAGAGTCAAATAGATTCATTAAGGCATTCTTCATATAATTAGGATTTTCTGAGACAATATTTAAAAATATATCATCCATCTTTCTCAGAACAAGTGGGTGAAAATTCTTTTTCGTCTTCATACTACTAATATTTGGTAATAATTTTACTAGATCATCACTTTGTTTTTGAATATTAATAAACGTGTAACCAGTACTGGCTCTGGTTGCACCAGAAAAAGAGCCAATTTTGGTAATATATTTTTCTGACATGCTGTTTATATTGGTATCCATTGGAATAGAGCCAAACTCAGTTTTTTCAATTGTATATTTTTTTCCTTTATAATTAATATTCATATATTCATCAATATAGTTCAAATCTAACATCTCTTTTTCTTTTTTAGATGAAAAATAAGTTGATTCAATCAAAGCAAAATTCTCTGAGAATGGTAATACATAATTAAAATGGAATTTATCTAATTTATTTGAGAAATCCATAAACATAGGACGATTTACATTAAAAATATTTTCTTCGGATAAAACATATGCGCCAAAGAATTGTTGTCGCATGAAGATTTTTTTTATATTGGGCCTGCTATCAAAAATATGATTACATGTAAAAGTATTTTTACCTACTAATAAAGAAATTTTATTTTTTATTTTTTTGATATTTTCAACTTTCGAAGAAAATTTTATCTCAATGTTATTACTTTTTTTAATTTTATCTAAAATATAATTATTAAAATCGTGTGAATCTATACTTTGATAATTATAATTATCACAATTAATCTTAATTTCTTTATAATTATTTTTTATTAATAATTCAGTCCACTTTTTTTTTACTAAATGATTGAATGGTGTTTTATATGTATCCCAAAATGACCACAGTTTATTTTTTTTATTAATAATTTCATTTGATTCCAATATACATACTTTATATTTAGTATTAACTAATCTATATGCTAGACTTAAGCCAGCACATCCTGCACCAATAATAATGTAGTCATAATTATTATTTGTGCACATCTGATAATCCTATTAATGATTCATGTAAATATTTACTATGTTTTTTTCTATGAATGGGAAATAAAAAAAATATAAAAAATTCAATTATTGATTTTGTTATCAGAAATATCTTTTCAGGTCCTGAGATATATATATTTTCGCTTAAAAACTTTATACCCGTTTTCTTTATTTTTAGACCTATGGCTTGGTAAATCCTTAGAGCAATAAGTATAGAAACTCTTGATTTTATTGGAATAAATCTTAATCCATTTATTGAGCTGCTATAATAAATATCAGCTTTTACTAGTAAATTGTCTACACTATTTTTTATTTTACACATATTTTCATGTGTCATATTATTCATTAAATCATGATCTACTCCTGTATTTTCTGGTAGATATATTCTTTTTTTAATATGATCTTGTGAAATATCTCTTGCAATATTTGTAAGCTGCATTGCTATTCCTAGATCAATTGCAAAATATTTAGCTTCTTTATTATCAATTTCTAGTGCTTGAGCCATCATTAATCCTACAACTCCGGCCACTTTATAACAGTATCTTAATAAATCAGCATTGTTCTTATACCTTCTAAAATTTATATCAGAGTTAATACCATTTATTAATTCATCGATTAGTATTTTACTTATACCGTAAGATTTAATTATCTCTTCTAGTTCTAAAGCTTCTTTTGAGTTATTTATCAGCATCCCTTCATCAACGATATCATCATGTATTCTGCAAAAAGAATAAATATTAATGACTTTATTTAAAATTTTTTTAGGTAGAAATTGACTTGCCCAAAAAAAGGTCTTGCTATTCTTGTAGATTATATCCTTGTTATTTACTATTCCCATAGTCTCTTAATATTAGTTTTTCAGTTACTTTTGATGTCGATAAAACCCCCGGCACTCCTGCGCCTGGGTGAGTACTTGCTCCTACAAAATATAAACCTTTTGTCTCTTTTGCTTTATTCCCATACCTAAAATATGCAGATTGAGTAAATATTGGCTGAATACCAAAACCGCTTCCAGCATAGGTATTAAGCTCATTTTCAAAATAGTCAGGAGTGACGTAAAAACTATCAACAATATTTTTTGAAAGTTCAGGAATTAGCTTATCTTCTAATGTACTTATGATTATAGAAGATAATTCTTCTCCTCTTTCATTCCAATTTATATTACTGAGATTATTTGGAACTGGAGCTAAAACATAAAAAGTATCATTATTGTTTTGTATCATTGATGGGTCAGTTGCTCCAGGTCTATGTAAGTAAAGACTTGGGTCATTTACAAATACTTTTTTATTAAATATGTCATTCAGCAAATCATAATGTCTTTTACTAAAAATTATTGTGTGATGTTTTACATCTTTGTATATTCGCTTTGTAGAAAAATATAAAACAAAGAGACTCATTGAATGCTTAAGATTAAAATTATTAGAAAATTTATTCGGCTTATATCCTAGTAATTTATTATACGTATATGTTGGATCAGAATTACATACCACAGCATCACAATTAATTAATCCTTCAGTTGTATCTACACCAACGACTTTCTTGTTTTTTAATATTATCTTTCTTACTTCAGTATTTTTCTTAATTTCTACTTCTTTTGTATCTAGAAGCTTTTCTAGCGCATCAACAATTTTCCCTGTGCCACCTTCAGCATAAAAAACACCCCATTTCCACTCCAAATATTGTATCAACAAATATATAGAAGTTGTGCTATAAGGATTTCCCCCTACTAATAAGGGATGCATGCTGAGTGCTTGATTCAAATTTACATTCCCAATATATTTATCTACAGCTCTGTAAACAGATCTATCAAACCTAATTCTGACCAGTTCTGGTAAATGCTTAATCATGCTACCTAAAGACTCAAAGGGTTCATCTGATAATTCAGTAAAGGCTTTATTAAATATTCTTTTACTATGCTTTAGAAGTTTAATGTAGGATTTTGCATTATCATTACCATACTTTGATTTAATTTCTTTTATGGTTGTGCTTAATTTATCTCCGTAATCTAGATATTCTCCATTATCAAATAAGAATCTATACCATGGTTTTACAGGTAGCAAATTTACGTAATCACTTAACTTTTCTGAGTGCAAAGAAAATAACTCATCAATTAAATATGGTGCTGTTATTACTGTTGGGCCTGCATCATATTTATAGCCTTCATGAAAAAAAGTTCTTGCTCTTCCTCCTAAGTCTGGCTGTTTCTCAATTAAAGTAATATCAAATCCATTACTTCTTAATCTAGAGGCAATTGAGAGGCCTCCGAAACCTGATCCAATAACAATAATTTTTTTCATAATAGATATAATACTAGAAATAAAAAATACTAGAAATAAAAAAAGGCTCACTAATTTAAGTGAGCCTTTTATTAAACAATTAGAAACTACTTACGCAGATTCTTTTACAGCAGCTGCCCAAATAATCACACCAAATGCGATTTTATTAACAAAGTCAGCTAAGTTGTAAACTATGTTTACTGTTGCTGGGTCTGTTCCACCTGCTAGGTATCCTAAGAAGTATCCTAATGGGTAAATTGCCCAACCAACGGTTACGATTAAACGCATCGCACCAAAAGCAGTTTGACATGCTGCACTTCCGCTAGCCGCGTTAGCTTTACTAGCTTCACCAGCAAAAATTTCATAAAGAATGTATAACCAACCAATCATTCCTATAATGAAACCTGTCATTGCAGACATCATTCCTGCTTCTCCTGCAAATCCAC
>CAJWIN010000013.1 GCA_913042035.1 uncultured Gammaproteobacteria bacterium
ATTTTGTTATAGATTCTCTTTTTTCATCCATAGCGACTTTCCTAAAAATTTATATCAATCAACGTAGAGCATTATTTATCTATATGTTCTTTTAATATATCCCCTAGAGAACTTCCAACTGATTCATTATTTTTATTATACTCATCTAATGCCTGGTCCTCATTTTTCTTAACCAACGCTTTCATAGATAAGTTTATTGATTGATTTTTTTTATCAATATTGATTATCATTAAATCTAATTCTTCACCTTCTTGCATTGAATCAACATTTTTATCATCGGCTAACTCTGATAATTTTAAAGTTCCAGAAACATCATCGTTTAACATAATTGCTAAAGATTTAGGTGTTTTTTCTATTATTTTACCAGTAACTTTTGAACCTTTTTGGTTGGACTGTATATATTCTTGAAATTTATTAACTGTTAGCTGCTTCACACCTAGCGAAATCCTTTCTCGATCAGTATCAGCCGAAATTAAAACTGTTTTTAATTCATCACCTTTTTTATAGTTTCTTACAGCAACATCTCCACTTTCTGTCCAAGATAAATCAGATAGATGCACTAAACCATCTATTCCATCATCTAGACCTATAAATATACCGAAATCTGTTATAGATTTTATTTTTCCAGTTATAATTTCTCCAACTTCATGGCTATCAATAAATTTTGTCCATGGGTTTGGCAAGCATTGTTTAATTCCTAAGGATATTCTTCTTCTTTCTGGGTCTATATCTAATATCATAACTTCAATTTCTTGCCCAATAGTCACCAACTTTTCAGGATTTGCATTTTTGTTAGTCCAATCCATCTCTGAAACATGTACTAGACCTTCTACTCCATTATGTATTTCTACAAAGCAACCATAGTCTGCGATATTAGTGATTTTTCCCTTTAATTTTGATCCTTCTGGGTGAGCCTTGCTAATTTCAAACCATGGATCTTCATTAAGTTGTTTTAATCCCAAAGAGACTCTTGTTTTTTCTTTGTCAAATTTTAAAACTTTAACATCGATCTCATCTCCAATAGCTATAAGTTCTGAGGGATGCCTAACTCTTTTCCAAGCCATATCTGTAATGTGAAGCAAACCATCAACGCCTCCTAAATCTAAAAAAGCTCCATAGTCAGTAATATTTTTAACTATTCCTTTAACAACAGATCCTTCTTCTAAATTAGATATAAACTCATCTCTTTCTTCGCTGTTTTCTGATTCAAGTACAGCTTTTCTTGAAACAACAACATTATTTCTTTTCTTATCAATTTTGATAACTATAAATTCTAAATCTTTTCCTTCTAAGTATGTTGTTTCTCTAACAGGTCTAACGTCAACTAATGATCCTGGGAGAAAAGCTTTAATATCAGCAAGATCTACTGTGAAACCACCTTTTACTTTACCTGTAATTCTTCCCTCAAGGATTTTCTTTTCTTCAAAGGCTTCAGATAATGATACCCAAGCTCTGGCTTTTTTAGCTTTTTCCCTTGATAATTTTGTTTCGCCAAAACCATCTTCAATTGCATCCACTGTTACTTCAACAGTGTCACCTTCTTGAACTTCGATTTTTCCATCAAAACCTATAAATTGATCAATTGGTATCATTCCTTCTGACTTAAGACCAGCGTTAACTATAACTAGATCTTTTTTTACATCAATTACTGTTCCATTTATTATGGTTCCAGCTTTCACTTGCAGTTTAGAAATACTCTCTTCTAATAAAGTTGAAAAATCTTCGCTCATATGTTTTTTAAATTTTCTCTTATTTTGTTCATAGTTATATTGAATACTTCTAAGGCATCAATATTGCTTGTATCAATTGTTATTGCATCTTTTGCTGGTATTAGAGGAGATATTAATCTCTCCGTATCAGCTTTATCTCGTAACAAAAGTTTTTGTATGAGGTTCGGCAAGTTAGCACTAATTCCTTGATCTTTCAACTGATTTAATCGCCTTTCTGCTCTTTTTTCGACAGAAGCAGTCAAATAAAACTTCATATCTGCTTTAAAAAAGACTTTTGTGCCCATATCTCTCCCATCAGCAACTAAACCGGGTTCTATCAAGTATTTCCTTTGATATACTTCAAGCATATCTCTTGCTCTCCTATCTTTTGCAATTCTTGATGCTAACTCCGCAACTTTTTCGGTTCTTATCTTTTCTGTAAAATCCTCATTATTTACGAATATTCTCGATTTAAATCCTTTTTTGTATTGAAAATCTATAGAAATATCGGATATCCAATAATCTAAATCGTCTATAACTTCATCAAAGTTATTATTTTTTTCATATAATTTTAGTGCTAATGATCTATATAATGAGCCACTATCTAAATAATTAAAGCCAAGCTCTTCAGCAACCATAGAAGCAACTGTTCCTTTACCAACACCACTTGGGCCATCTATTGTTATTATTTTACAAGTCAAATATTTTCTCTGGCAATATTTATTCCTATGAGCTTAGCTAAACTATAAAAATCAGGAAAGGAAGTTGAAACGCTCTCTGTGTTCAAAATTGTTATTGGATTTTTTGCAGAAATTCCTGCTATTGCAAATGACATTGCTACCCTATGGTCACCAAAGCTATCTACAACCGCTCCAGCAATTTCCCCACCTACTATCTCTATTCCATCATTAAATAAATTATTATTTATTTTACAACTTGTAAGTCCTTTTGACATAGACTCAAGCCTATCACTTTCTTTATATCTCAGCTCCTCTGCATTCTTAAGTAATGTTTTACCTGATGCATTGGCCGCTGCAATAAATATTATGGGAAATTCATCAATTGCACTTGCTACATATTTTTTTGGGATCTCTATGCCTTTCAAATTAGAAGATTTAACTTTTATATCTCCAACTTTTTCTGGCCCATATTTTTTAATATTTAAAACAGTAATTTCTGCGCCCATTAATTTTAAAATTTCTATACCTCCTGTTCGCAAATCATTCAAGCCAACATTTTCGATAAGGATTTCTGATTTTTTTGATATTAGGCAAGCAACTATAATAAACATTGCTGATGATATGTCTCCAGGTATATCAATATCTTTCGAAATTAGTTTACTCATTGGGTCAATTATAATTTCATTGTTTGATGTAGTTATATTTCCATTTAAAAAGTTAATCATATTTTCTGTATGATCTCTTGTAGGGATATTTTCAGTAATTTTTGTTTTTCTGTCAGCGTAAAGACTAGCTAGGATAATAGATGATTTAATTTGTGCGCTATCAATTGGCATTTTATAATCTATAGATTTTATTTTCTCTATACTATTAATTTTTATTGGTGCTGTTTTATTTTCTGATAAACTTATATTTGCTCCCATCATAGTTAAAGGCTTGGATATTCTTTCCATTGGTCTTTTGTTTAGAGAATTATCGCCTACTAAATTACTGGGAAATTTTTGAGCACTCATTAATCCAGCTAAAAGCCGCATAGTTGTGCCAGAATTTCCGCAATCAAGATTATTATTAGTTCCTGTTAATCCATGTATTCCTTTCCCGTAGACTGTATAGGAATTATTGCTATCTTTTTCAATTTTTACTCCAAGCATCCTAAATATTTTTAATGTTGCTAAGCAATCCTCAGACTCTAATAGTCCAGTGATTTTTGCAGTGCCCTCTGAAATTGACAATAGAATCAATGATCTATGCGATATTGATTTGTCGCCTTGCACATTAATTGTGCCACTTATTTTATATGAAGGATGTACGGTATATTGTTCTGACATAAAATATTTAAGAAAATTTAGTATTTTTTGGTTTTGACTTTTTCAAATAAGATAACAAATCTTCCTGTTTTTTTGATTCTAAAATTGATTTCAATTGCTGAAGCTCTGAAAGATAAATATTAATGTAATTGATTAAATTATCTTGATTGTCTTGAAATATATTTGCCCAAGCTTCTGGGTTACTTTTTGCAACTCTAATCATTTCAGCCAAACTTCCTTTTGTATTAACCCAAGATAGGTCCTCAAATAGTGGCGTTATATTAGATAAAGCGAATGATATTGCATGTGGACCATGACTTAGATATGTCAGGAGTAAATCATGATTCTCTATAATTATATTATTCGTATTGCTTCCAACTGACTTCCACAATGCTTTTACTTCATTACATTTATCGGGATCTGAAAATTTTAATGGGCAAATAAATGTATTTGCTTCTTGAAATAGGTTTTCTTCAGAATTACGAATTCCGAAGTTTTCAGTTCCTGCCATTGGATGTGACAAAATAAAATTTTTTGTATCTAGCAATTTATTATCAGTCAAATAATCAAAAATTGAGCCTTTGCTACTTAAAGTTTCTGTAATAACTTTATCTCCATTAAAAAAATATTTCACAACATTTAATACTTTTCTAATTGCATGAACTGGGATACACAGTACAATTAAATCTGAGTCTTTTATACCTTCCCCAAGATCTTTTCTAGTTTCATGCACATAATTATTGTTAAGTGCATACTCCATAACTGCAGCGTCGACATCATGTCCATATATTTTTTCATAGTTAGAATTTTTTTTTAAATCTCTGCATAAAGATGCGCCAATTAAACCTAAGCCTACCACTAAAACTTTCTTTATTTTTATATTATTTTTTTGTGACATTTTATTTATTCATTGCTGCAGGGTATGAGCCTAAAAATCTATACAAACTAGCTTCTTTTTTAATCTCGTCAGTAGCTTTTTGTAATGGCAAGTCTTGAATATGTCCATCAAGGTCCAAATAAAATAAGTATTCCCAATTATTATGTTTAGATGGTCTTGACTCTATCCTAGTCATACTTACATTATTTTTTGATAAAGGTTCTAATAAACTGTATAGAGCTCCTGAATTATTTTTTGTAGAGACTATAATGCTTGTTTTATCTTTGCCAGAAGGATTAGTATCTCTATTGCCTATGACTAAAAATCTTGTAGAGTTATTGTGATTATCCTGGATATTTTTACTGATTATATTAAGTCCATATATGTCTGAAGCAGCTTCACTTGCTATAGCTCCAGAACCTTCTTCTTTTGATGCAATCAAGGCTGCCTCTGCGTTACTTGAGGAATTAATTTTATCGCAGTTAGAAAAGTTTTTTTCTAACCATTGTTTGCATTGAGAAAATGATTGTGGATGGGCGTAAATTTTCTTAATATCTGAAAGTTTTTCTGATTTAGATAATATATTATGGTTAACTATAATTTCTATCTCACCAGATATCTTTAGAGATGATTTCATAAACATGTCTAGAGTAGACGATACTATTCCTTGAGTTGAATTCTCTACTGGAACAACTCCATAGTGTGAATCTCTTTTTTCGACTGATGCAAATACATCTTCAACAGAAATGCATGCTTCGGACAAAATAGAATTACCAAAATGGTTTTTGGAAGCTAAATGTGTGTAAGTTCCCTCTGGTCCTAAATAAGATACTCTAAGGGGTGATTCTAATGATAAGCATTCTGACATTATTTCTCTAAATAATTTTAAGATACTTTGGTCTGACAAAGGGCCTTTATTTAATTCTTTAATACGTCTCATAACCTGAGCTTCACGCTCTGGATTATAAAAATTATCAGCCTCATTTGATTTTTGCTTTTCTTTAGATATATTTACTGCTTCTTGAGCTCTTTTATTTAGCAATTCAAGGATATCTTTATCTAATAAATCAATTTTATTTCTAATTTTTTTTATATCTTCAGTCATTTTCTATTTAACCCCAACAGGCCTTAAACTTTTTCTTCCTCAACTTTTTCTATTTGAGATAGTTTTTCACTTTTACCAAGCTTTTGTAATCTAACTCCTTGAGTATTTCTCCCTAATTGTGATATATCTTTTATAGAAGTTCTTGCTAAAGTGCCGTGATCTGTAATAAGCATTAAATCATCGTTTTCTTTAACTTTTAAAGCTCCAACAACTTTACCATTCCTATCAGTTGTTTTTACAGCTATATTTCCTTTTCCTGACCTTTTTTGAAGAGAGAACTCATTAAGTTTTGTTCTTTTACCATAGCCATTTTCTGTAGCGATTAGAATATCATCTGTATCATCTTTATGATTAGTAATCATGCTTATTACAAGCTGATCTTTTCCAATACTAATACCTTTAACCCCCGCTGCGCCTCTTCCTACACAACTTACATCGGATTCATCAAATCTAATTGTCTTTCCTGCGCTAGAAAAAAGCATTATTTGTTTTTTTCCATCTGTAATACTCACTTCAATCAAATTATCGCCATCTTTTAAATTAATTGCTATTAAGCCTGACGACCTTGGCCTTGAAAATTCAGATAACTTAGTTTTCTTAATTATGCCCTTACTTGTAGCCATCAACACAAATAAATTTTCATCATAACTACTAATTTTTTGTATTGCAGTAATTTTTTCAAACTGAGCTAAAGAGAGAATATTCACTATAGCTTTTCCTTTTGCAGATCTTCCAGATTGAGGTATATCATAAACTTTTAACCAGTAAACCTTTCCTAAGCTTGAAAAACATAAAATTGTATCATGTGAATTAGCGACAAATAATTTTTCAATAAAATCTTCGTCTTTAACAGTAGCAGCAGTCTTCCCTCTACCACCTCTCTTTTGTGCGCTATACGTATCAACTGGTTGAGCTTTAACATATCCTGCATTTGATAAAGTCACAACCAAATCTTCTTCTTTAGTTAAGTCCTCTCTAGAAAAGTTAACTAATTTTTCAAACTTAGTCCTTCTTTTATCTCCATATGCTTTTTTTACTTCTTCCAATTCACTTCTAATTAGATCCATTAGGACATTATTGTTACTTAAAATAAGCTGGTAGTTTTTAATGTCTTTAATAAGGTCCTTGTAATCAATAAGTATTTTATCTTGCTCTAAAGCTGTAAGTCTACTTAATTTCATTTCTAATATTGCTTGCGCTTGATTATCAGACAGAACATATTTATTTTTTATTAAACCTAAATTTTCACTAAGATCATCTGGTTTTGTGATTGAAACATTTGAAGAGTCAAGCATTTTTAAAATAAGTCCAGCTTTCCAATTTTTAGACATTAATTTTTCTCTTGCTTCATTAGAGCTTTTAGATTCTTTAATCAATTTAATTATTTCATCTATATTAGATAATGCTACAGCTAAGCCTTCTAATATGTGAGCTTTTTCTCTAGCTTTTCTTAATTCAAAAATTGTTCTTCTTGTTACAATTTCTCTTCTATGTTCAATAAATGCTGACAATATCTCTTTAAGGGTTACGGCTCTAGGTTTGCCATCTATTAAAGCAACCATATTGATACTAAAAGATGTTCTCATTTGCGTCTGTTGAAATAAATTATTTAAAAGTACTTCGGAAATTTCTGATTTTTTCAGCTCTATTACTACTCTCATTCCATCTTTGTCAGACTCATCTCTTAACTCTGAAATACCTTCTATTTTTTTATCCCTAACTAATTCAGCAATTTTTTCTATCAATCTAGCTTTATTAACCTGATATGGCAGCTCAGTAATAATTATTTTCTCGCGAGATTTCTTTTTGTCCGTTTCAATATGTGTTAATGCCTGCATAATAACCTTGCCCTTGCCTGTTTTGTAAGCAGATTCTATACCATTATCTTTTTTATCAGTTTTTATAATTCCAGCTGTTGGAAAATCCGGTCCAGGGATATACTTCATTAAATCATTAAGTTCCATACTTGGATTTTTACTAAGTTCTACAACAGCGTTAATTACTTCTGTTAAATTATGTGGAGGAATATTAGTTGCCATACCCACAGCAATTCCTGAAGAACCATTAACTAATAAATTTGGTACTCTTGTAGGGAGAACAACGGGTTCAATTTCAGTCTCATCATAGTTAGGTCTAAAATCTACTGTCTCTTTATCTAAATCAGATAAAATTTCTTGGGCAATTTTAGCCATTCTTACTTCTGTATATCTCATTGCTGCAGGTGAATCTCCGTCTATCGAGCCGAAGTTTCCTTGTCCATCAACAAGAATATATCTCATTGAAAAATCTTGAGCCATCCTTACAATTGTGTCGTAAGCAGCAGTATCCCCATGAGGATGATATTTACCAATTACATCTCCCACTACACGTGCAGACTTCTTGTAGGGCTTATTTGAATAATTTCCCATGGATTCCATTGCATAAAGTACTCTTCTATGAACAGGCTTTAAGCCATCTCTAATATCTGGCAAAGCTCTTCCAATAATAACGCTCATAGCATATTCTAAATACGCTTTACTTGTTTCTTCTTCGATGGATACTGGTACCAGTTCTTTTGCAAAATCTACCATTATGACTCTATTTTTTTTATGATTGGAATGCCTTATATTCTAACATGAGTAGTGTTTTTTCACTAGATTATGAGCTAAAAATAGCCAAATTATGGCTGCTAATAATGCTTATTCATTATAAATAAGATAATATTAGTTACATGAATATAAATGATAATGAAGTTCAAAAGTTTGATGATATTTCATACAGTTGGTGGGATCCTGATGGTCCTTTTAAACCTCTTCATATGTTGAATCCTGTAAGAACACGTTTTATTAAGAACAATGTTAATCTTGAAAATAAATCTTTAATTGATGTTGGTTGTGGCGGTGGTTTATTATGTGAAAATCTAATTTCTGAAAAGACAAAAGTTAAAGGAATAGATATGTCAAATGATTCAATTGAGATTGCAAAAACTCATCAAGCCTTAAATAATTTAAATATAGATTACGAGACAACAAGTATAGAAGAATTAATTAAAAAATCTAAGATTAGATATGACGTGCTTACATGTCTTGAATTAATTGAACACGTACCAGACCCAGAAAAACTTATTAAAGATTGTATAACGATTACAAAAAAAGAATCAGACTTATTTTTTTCTACCTTAAATAGAAATTTAGTTTCATATTTAGTTTCAATAATCGGAGCTGAGTATATATTTAATATACTGCCTCGAGGTACTCATGATTATAAAAGTTTTATAAAACCTTCTGAATTCTGTAATATTTTAAGAAAATATTCTCTTGAAATAAAAAATATAAAAGGTATAAATTACAATGTGTTAAATAAAAAATTTTATGAGTCTTCTAACCCAAAAATAAATTACATAATACATTGTAGAAAAAATAATGATTAATAGAAGAATTGATGCAATGCTTTTTGATTTTGATGGAACGATAGCTGACACGTCTCAAGACATGGTAAGCTGCTTGAATATTTTATTAAACAATCATAATTTAAAAGAGGTAGAGTTATCCCATGCCAAAAACTATATTTCAAAAGGTGCTGCCGGGTTAATAGACTTTTCCTGTCCGAGAATAAAAAAAGATAAAAGAAATGAATTTATTAATGAATATTTAGAAATATATAAAAAAAATATGTTTGTTAAAACTTCTTTATTTGATGGTATTTCAGAAATTATTGATTTGTTAATCAAAAAAAAATATAAATGGGGAATTGTTACCAATAAACCTGGTTATCTTGTAGTGCCAATAATTGAGATGCTGAACTTTGCTCATACTCCTAATTGTATAATTGCAGGAGATACACTTAGTGTAAAAAAACCAAATCCTGAGCCTTTGCTGTATGCTTCTAAGAAAATATCTTGCGAGCCTATGTTTTGTGCTTATATTGGCGATGATATTAGGGATATAACTGCTGCTAAGGCCGCAAATATGTTTTCTATTGCAGCAGCTTATGGCTTTATTGATGACATAAGTAAAATCAAAGAATGGAGAAGTGATTATATAATTAACTCCCCATTAGATTTGGAAATATTGATTAATTAACTTAAGTTTAGTGCTTGGACAATTTCTTCCGTTGTCTTTTTTGCATCGCCTAATAACATCATTGTTTTATCTCTAAAAAATAAATCGTTGTCTACGCCTGCATACCCTGATGCCATTGATCTCTTTAAAAATAAAGTTGTAGCAGCTTTTTCAACATCTAAAATTGGCATTCCATAAATTGGACTTTGTGGATCAGTTTTTGCAAGTGGATTTGTTACATCATTAGCACCAATTACAAAAGCAACATCTGCCGTAGCAAATTCATGGTTGATCTCTTCAAGCTCAAAAACTTCGTCATATGGAACATTTGCTTCTGCTAGAAGTACATTCATATGCCCTGGCATTCTTCCTGCAACTGGATGAATTGCATACCTTACTTCTACGCCCTTTGATTTTAATATATCACACATTTCTCTTAACGCGTGTTGTGCTTGAGAAACGGCCATTCCATATCCTGGAACAATAATTACCTTTTGCGCATTACCCATAATAAATGACGCATCATCTGCACTTCCTTGTTTTACATTTCCTTTAGGCTGCGAAGCTGCAGCTGCGGCAGCATCACTGTCTCCACCAAAGCCACCAAGTAATACGCTTACTATAGATCTGTTCATGCCTTTACACATAATATAACTTAGAATTGCTCCAGAAGAACCAACTAAAGCACCTGTAATAATTAAGGCCGTATTTTGTAATGTAAAACCAATACCACAAGCAGCCCATCCGGAATAAGAGTTAAGCATTGAAACAACTACAGGCATATCAGCTCCCCCTATGGGTAATACGACTAAGAACCCAATAAAGAAGGATAGGCCAACTATAGCCCAAAAATATTGTTCTGTTGCTGCATCCATAGGAGATAGAGCAGTCATGTATATCAATGCTAATATAGATAAAAATATTACAAGATTTATTAAATGTTGTCCTTTAAAGACTAATGGATTTCCACTCACCAAACCTTGAAGTTTTGCAAAAGCTATCACTGAGCCAGAGAATGTTATTGCGCCAATAGCTAAACCTAAACTCATTTCTATCATGCTTCCAGTTGTGATGATTCCACCATCAAAAAAAGCAGCTGGGTTTTTATAAGCTCCTATTGCAACAAA
Source organism: uncultured Gammaproteobacteria bacterium (assembly GCA_913042035.1). GTDB lineage: Bacteria > Pseudomonadota > Gammaproteobacteria > Poriferisulfidales. The sequence continues at coordinate 10,846 of CAJWIN010000013.1, forward strand.
TACGGCTGCAAGACCAACCAAACTATGAAAGGCAGCAACTAACTGAGGCAATGCAGTCATACTAATTTTTCTTGCGAGAATAGAGCCAAAAATACCACCTACTGCTACTGCAATAATTATATTTGTATAGCTTGATAATTCTAATCCTGAACCTGCACCATATAGCGTAGTCGCTACAGCTATTGCCATTCCAAGCATGCCGTAAGTATTACCTTTTCTAGCTGATACAGGGGATGATAATCCTTTTAACGCTAAGATAAAAAGTACACCTGACAAAAGATATGCGAAACCAATTATTGTTGTATTCATTTATATGTCCCTATTTATTTTTTCTTTTTAAACATTGCTAACATTCTTTGAGCAACCATAAAACCACCAAATATATTTACAGAAGCCAAAAGAACAGCGATTAATCCCATTGTGCTAGATAAGTCTATAATTCCTTTACTAGCAACTGCGGCAATAAGACCGCCCACTATAATTACTGATGATATTGCATTAGTTACAGCTAACAAAGGCGAATGAAGTGCGGGAGTTACTCCCCAAACTACATAGAATCCTACAAAAACTGATAATACAAAAATTGAAAATAAACTTAAAAAATCCATTATGAAACTCCTTTAACGATTTCACTTACAATATTGCCATCTTTTGTTACTAAAGTATTTTTGACTGTTTCATCTTCCCAATCTAAATCTAATGATTTTGATTCGGCATTAACATGAGGAGATAAAAAATTGAGTAAATTTTTTGCAAATAAAGTACTTGCATCCTTAGGAAGTTCGCCAGGAAGATTATCAAATCCAACTATCTTAATCCCATCTGCATCAAATATTTCATTTCTTTTTGTTAGCTCACAGTTTCCACCCATCTCGGCAGCTAAATCAACAATAACTGAGCCTGTTCTCATTAATTTAACCATTTCTGCTGTAACTAATTTTGGTGCAGGTCTTCCCGGGATAAGGGCTGTAGTTATTACAATATCTTGATCACTAATATGTTTTTTAATTACTTCTTGCTCTTTTTTCTTATACTCCTCAGTCATTTCTTTAGCATATCCTCCTGAGGTTTCTGCTTCTTTCATAGCTTCTTCGTCGACAATTAGAAATTTACCGCCTAGACTTTCTACTTGTTCTTTTGTTGCAGCTCTAACATCATACGCTGTAACAATAGCACCCATTCTCTTAGCAGTCGCAATAGCTTGTAATCCTGCAACACCAACACCCATTACAAAAACTTTAGCCGGAGCTACTGTTCCAGCTGCTGTCATCATCATCGGGAATGCGCTGTTAAAATTGTCTGCGCCTTTGATTACAGCTTGGTATCCGGATAGGTTTGATTGGGATGACAAAACATCCATTGATTGAGCTCGACTAATCCTTGGCATTAAATCCATTGCAAATGTTGTTAAAGACGCTTTTGCATATTCTTCCGAATCTTTTTTTGTGCTTAGAGCTGACATATGCGAAAGCACCATAGCATCTTTTTTACACATTGATATTTCATCAATTGCATCATTCGATGTCATTAAGCGTTGTATTTTAAAAATTAAATCTGCATTTTCTAAAGTGGATTTTGTGTCAGAAGCAATTTCAGCACCAGCATCTTTAAATATTTCATCTGTAAATCCTGAATTAAGTCCCGCACCACTTTCTACGGTTATATCAAAGCCCATGGAAACAAATTTTCTTATAACTTCCGGCGATGCCGCAACCCTTGTTTCACCTTCTCTATTTTCTTTTGGAATTGAAATTTTCATGTTATTACCATTAGTTTTTATTAGTTTATAATCTTGATGGTACGACAATATATTCTAATATTCCGAAATACTCAAGACAAAAATACCCAAAATGGGCTATAAAAACATCAAAAACTTCTAAAACTTTGTTTTTTAGTGGATATTTTCATTTTTAAAATCTTCTTGATCATTACTTTGATTATCACTATTTTTCTTGTCCTCTAATAGACCTAGTTGATGGATTTCTTGATCCGATAGTTCAACAATATCATCTAGTTTTGGCAGTTGGTTTAAAGATAATAAATTATGCGAGTCTAGAAATTCTTTTGTTGTTCCAAATATGGCTGGTTTTCCAGGAACATCTTTATACCCTAATATTTTTATCCATTCTCTTTCAAGAAGCGTTTTAATAATGTTGCTACTAACACTTACTCCTCTTACAGCCTCAATTTCTGTTCTAGTAATTGGCTGTTTATAGACAATTAATGCCAAAGTTTCCATTAAAGCCCTTGAATATTTTTGTGGTTTTTCTGGATAAAATTTTGTAACCCATTCGTTACAATCTTCAGAAACTTGAAATCTATATCCTGAAGAAACTTTTCTTAAATTAACTCCTGATTTTGAATAATCAATTTCAATCTCACTAATTATCTCTTGAATTAAGTTTGAAGGAACTTTTTCCTCAGAAAAAAAATCCTTTATTTCTTTGACTTTTATAGGATAAGAAGATGAAAACAAGAGAGATTCTATAATTTTTTTTATTTTATTTTTTTCTAACATATAAATAATAGTTTTTATTTAAGTTTAATAAATATTGATGAATCGTAATTAGCTTGAACACAATCAATCATTGCTAATTTAATTAATTCTAATATAGCTAAAAAAGAAACTATGAGTCCGGATTTTCCTTCTTCAAATTTTAAAATTTCTTTAAAATCTATATAGTCGTCACTTTTAAGCATGTTCATTATTAATGTCATTTTTTCTCTTACAGATAAAAACTCTTTCTTTACATCATGAGGTGATAAAAATTTCGTTTGTTGCATTAATTTATGAAAAATTACTACAAGTTTTTCTAAATCAACATTTTGGTATTCTTCATCTTTTTTTATTACTTCATAAGAGATTTTTTTTGTTAAATAGAAGTCTCTGTCAACTCTTTTTAAAGAATCTAGATTTAGACTAGCTTTTTTATATCTTTCGTACTCTTGAAGTCTTCTTATTAATTCAGCCCTAGGATCGTCTTCCTCTCCTGAATCATCTTCAATAACTGGAAGCAATAATTTTGATTTAATTTCTGCCAGGGTTGCTGCCATAAGCATATATTCAGCGGCTAATTCTAATTTTAGTTCCTTCATCAAATCAATATATTGAATGTATTGCTCTGTAATCTTTGCAACGGGTAATTCTAATATATCAAAATTTTGGCTTTTGATTAAATACAGCAATAAGTCTAAGGGGCCTTCAAAAGATTCGAGTACTACTTCTAACGCATCTGGCGGCAAATATAAGTCTTTAGGTATATTTAAGTACGGTTGGCCTTTAACATAAGCAAGAGGGACATTGATTTTTTTTTGATCTTTATGTGCGTCAGGTTTTATATCCATCGACTAGTATTGTGTTATTATTCATTCATATTATAACACTATATGGACATACACTTAACATATTTCTAGTTTTTTTGAGGTTTATTTTGAAAGCTTTTCTTGATTTTATACCAGTTTTTTTCTTCTTTATATCATATGTATTTTATACTGATATCCCGATAAATTATATAAATGACGTAAATAATTTATTTGGCGTTGATCTAAATTCAAAAAAATCTAGCGGAATATATTTTGCGACTTTGGTTTTAATGGTGACCTACTCGATTCAATTTATTTTCTTATTTATAATGAAAAAAGCTAAAAAAATACATTACATAACTTTACTTATAATTTTATTGGCCGGATTAAGTACTTTATATTTTAAGAATCCACTATTTATAAAAATAAAACCTTCAATAGTATATTGGGGGTTTGCATTATTTTTTATTCTTAATAATTTTATAACAAAAGAAAATATTATTAAAAAATTACTACAAGAGCAGATAGTTCTTGATAACAAAAAGTGGTCAGTTTTATCAAATTCTTGGGTAATATTTTTTATTATTTGTGGATTTTTAAACCTTTATGTAGCAAATTTTTATACTGAAGAAGAGTGGGTTGAATTTAAATTTTATATTTTGGGGATAATATTACCTATTATATTCATAATATTAAACGGAATTTATATTGGATTTTATACAAAAAAATAAATTTATTTTTATATGTTATTCAGCAATATCAGAAGTTAAATCAGAATCATCTAAATTTCCATCAGATATTTCAAAAGCTCTTTCTTCTAAATATGCATCTCTATATAAAGTATATTTGTCGTTTGAAATTTCACTTGCGATGTCTTCCTTAGCAAGTAAATTTGATCTTGAATCTACAGCATTTACTCCGATTAAAATATTTCTAAATGACACATCATCTAGCCATGCAAGTGGGTTTAAATACATTGATAGAATTCTTCCGGGAAGATCTCTAGTACTACTTGATCCTAATAATGGCAATACTATATATGGTCCTGATCCTGCTCCAAGTGCACCAAATGTTTGCCCAAGATCTTCAGGGGCATGAGTAAGGCCCATGTATGAGGCAACATCAATAGTTCCAGCTAAACCTAAAGTTGAATTTATAGCTAATCGGCCAACAGATGTTGCAAATTTATCCGGTTTCCCCTGAAATAAATTATTTATTGCGTTATCTATTTCGTTTAAATTAGCAAAGAAGTTATTTACACCAATCTGAATTGGTTTAGGCGTAACAGCATTATAAGTTTTTGCGAGAGGCTTAAATAAAGCTTGATCAAAAGCATCATTCACAGCAAATACAGGTCTATTTACTGTTTGCCATGGATCACTTTGATCTGTCATAGAATTTTCAGAATATGTAGCGCATCCACTTAGAACTAAAGCAACTACTCCTATTAAAAGTATTCTTAAATTTCCCATATTTTCTCCTCAAAAGCCTTAAATTTCATTATTTCTATTATTATAAGATATATGATATGCCGTATATTTGCATAAGTACAGTATTAGTTTTTTACCCTATTCTTTAGTCTTAATGCGTTTAACGCAATAAAGCCCTGAGCATCTTTTTGATCATAAGACCCTTTGTCGTCTTCAAATGTTGCAAGATTTTCACTATAAAGACTAAAATTATCTGATTTTCTTCCTTCAATTATTACATTTCCTTTATATAATTTTAATCTAACAAAGCCACAAACAGTTTTCTGTGTTGAATCAATAAATTTTTGTAAATTTTCTCTTTCCGGACTCCACCAATAACCATTATAAATTATATTTGCATATTTTGGCATGATTTCTGATTTTAAATGAGCAACTTCTCTATCAAGAGTAGCTGATTCTATAGCTCTTCTTGCATGAAGTATTATTGTACCTCCAGGAGTTTCATAACATCCTCTTGATTTCATTCCAACATATCTATTTTCAATTAAATCTAATCTGCCAATAGCATGTTTTGCTCCATAATTATTTAACGAGTTTAGAATTTCTGCTGGACTCATTTTTTTTCCATTCAAAGCTATAGGATCTCCTTCAAAAAATTCCAACTCTAATTCGTCTGGATCATTTGGAGCATTTTCTGGCGCACATGTCCATCTCCACATATCCTCAGGAGGAGAAGACCATGGGTCTTCCAAAACTTTACCTTCATATGATATGTGTAAAAGGTTTGCGTCCATAGAGTACGGCGGTGTGTTTTTTTTATCCATTTCCACAGGTATATTGTTTGAAGCGGCATATGCTAAAAGTTTATCTCTTGAATTCAAGTCCCATTCTCTCCATGGAGCTATAATCTTTATATTAGGGTTTAAAGAGTAAGCAGACAATTCAAAACGTACTTGGTCATTACCTTTTCCAGTTGCGCCATGTGAAATAGCATCTGCTTTACAATCTTCCGCAATCTCAATTAATTTTTTTGAAATTAATGGACGCGCAATTGCTGTTCCAAGAAGATATTGTTCTTCATAAAGGGTGTTAGCTCTGAACATAGGAAATATAAAATCTTTTGCAAATTCTTCCTTAAGATCATCAAGATAAATTTGCTCCACGCCAAGATCTTTTGCTCTCTTCTTTGCAGATTCAATTTCTCCTTGCTGCCCAAGATCAGCAGTGTATGTGATTACCTCACATTTATAATTATCTTGTAACCATTTAACTATTATTGAAGTATCTAGACCTCCAGAATATGCTAAAACAACTTTTTTTATATTTTTGTCTTTCATTTTATTTATGCATTCGCGTCATCTATCATTTTTTTCAGCTCACCTTTTTCATGAAGCTCAAGAGTAATATCACATCCACCAACAAATTCTCCATTTATATAAACTTGGGGGAAAGTTGGCCAATCTGCAAATTTAGGCAGATTTTGAAATATTTCTGGATCCATTAATATATTTACGTAGGCAAATTCAACCCCGCATTGTTTTAAAGCCTCAGCTGTTCTGCTTGAAAAACCACATTGTGGCATTTGAGGCGTGCCCTTCATGTAAATAATAACTTTATTATTTTCAACTTGTTCTTTAATTCTATCTAAAACGTCCATAATTTCTCCTAATCAAATATTTTAATCTAAATTCACCTGAAACCATAGCTCTGTAGCAGCAGCATGCCAAAGCTTATTTCCCTCTATTGCAGTCTTATGATTATTAGGCTTTTCTAACAATTTTTTTATGTAATCTTTATTATATAAATTTCTATTATAGCACTTGCTTGAATTAAGAATATCATAAACGAAATCATAATATTCACCTCTAATAAACTTTAGTGCTGGCATTGGAAAATAACCTTTTTTTCGTGTAATTACATCTTTTGGTAATAATTTATCTGATATAATTTTTAAAATATTTTTACCATTCCTTTTTAAGTGGATATTTGGATCAATCTTAACAGATGCTTCTATTAATTTATGGTCTAAAAATGGTACCCTTGCCTCTAATCCCCAAGCCATTGTCATATTATCAACTCGTTTTACAGGGTCGTCTACAACAAGAGTGGTAATATCAAAGTTTAATACGTTGCCTAATAATGTTTCTGCATTTATATCTCTAAATTTATTTTTAATCATTAAATTAGTAAAGTTACTCGAGAATTTAATGTTTAAAAATTCACTTAGTTCAACCTCGCTTCTATCAATATAATGCTTCAAAAAATTGGCATAGTCATTCTTTTCTAAATTAATTTTATTATACCAAAAATAACCTGCAAAGCCCTCGTCAGCCCCTTGCCCAGATAGTATTACTTTCACATCTTTTCTAACTAATTCAGATAGCATATAAAAAGCAACTGCATCTTGTGCCACCATAGGTTCCGACATTGCCTCAAAAGCTTTTGGTAGCTTTGACAAAACCAAAGAATTATCAATAATAAATTTTTTATGATCTGTCTTATATTTTTTGACCACTTGATCTGAATAAATAAACTCATTTCCTTTTTCTTCTTTATCATCTTCGAAACCAATACTATAAGTTTTGAGGTTAGGAAATTTTTGTTTTGCAAGAGCAACAATCATACTAGAATCTAATCCGCCTGATAATAAAACTCCTACATCAATATCTGAAGCTGCTAGCCGTTTTTCAATAGATTCCTTAAGTAAATACTCGATTGTTTCTGTAGCCTCATTTTCATTTGTAATAATTTTTTTTTGATCTGGACTTTCTAATTTCCAATACTGAATAATGGATATTTTTTTATTTTCATCGATGGTTAAATAATAACCAGGCGGAACTTTTTTTATATTCTTAAATAAAGTATCAGGAGCTGGAACAACAGCATGTAAAGAAAAATGCATATGCAAAGATTTCTCATCAAGAGATAAATCTATATCATTTTTTACTATAATTGATTGAAGTGTTGACCCAAATCTAAAAAAATTTCTTGAATTTGTAAAATATAAAGGTTTTACCCCAAATCTATCTCTAAAAAGAAAGAGCCTCTTTCTACTATTATCCCAAATTGCAATTGCAAAATCTCCTTCAAAAAATTTTACACATTCTTCACCCCATTCTAGATAGGATTTTAAAACTACTTCAGTATCTCCAGAAGTTCTAAAAAAATGGCCTTTTTTGATAAGTTTATTGCGTAAATCAATATAGTTATAAATACATCCGTTATACACCATACTTAAATTTGATTCATAATCTTCGAAAGGTTGGTTAGAAGCATTTGAAAGATCGATTATAGATAATCTTGAATGTCCCAAGCATATATTTTCTAGCACTGAAAATCCTGAGTAGTCAGGTCCTCGAGACTTAACTTTATCAACCAATAGCTCAATATTGTGGTTATGATCACTACTTTTATTCTTAAAATAATATTCGCCAACTATTCCGCACATTTGATTATTATAACAATAATTTGTAAAAAGACTTTAATGAAATCAATATTGTCGGCTGAAAAAAATTATTGATTATACTGCAGGAACTAAAAATCTAATTTAGGTACTCTTTCATTATTTTTATATTTGTTTTTTTATTTTTTCTTTTTGCTTCTTTAATATCGTCATAGATTTCTACTGCTTTAATTTTTCCAATCTCAACAGCCCATTGGTCAAATGAATTAATACCGTATAATAAACCTAAGACATAAGTTTTATGTTCATAAAATGCTATTAATTCTCCTAAAGATTCGGGAGATAATTGGTTTAACAAAATTGCATTGGCAGGATTTTTTCCAGACAACATTAAATTTCTAATTACTAATTCTTCGTCTAAACCCTGATTTGAGAATTTTTTCTCATATAATTCTGTAGCCTGTAATTTTGAGAAGCCCTTGTTTAAAATTTCTAGATGGCTTAAAAAATTAGAAAAAAGCATGTCATGATTATCTTGGCTTCCGCAATCACTTTTCTTAGAGATTATAAAGTCCGATGGTATAATTAAATTTCCCTGGTGAAGTAATTGGTAAAATGAATGTTGTGAACAACTTCCTGAACCACCCCAAACTATATTTCCAGCTTTGCTTGATATTCTTTTGCCATCAACATCTAAAGACTTTCCGTTACTTTCCATTTCGAGTTGCTGAATATGATCTTGTAGAAATCTCAATCTATAATTATATGGCAATATCAAATGGCTTTGAGCTCCAAAATAAGTCGTATAATAAAATGATATTAAGGCCATAATAACTGGAATATTTTTGTTATATTTATTTTGTGAAAAATGTTTATCAGCTTTCTCAGCACCATTAAGAAATTTTTTGAAGTTTGTGTAACCAATTGCAATAATCAGTCCGACACTAACTCCAGACCATATGGAATATCGCCCTCCTAGCCAGTCCCAAATTTTGATTATGTTATCTTCATGAATACCTAGCTTTAAAGCTTCCGAATCATTTTCTGTTACAGCTAAAAAATTGTTCATTATGTTGCTTTTATTAGAACTTTTATTTAACCATTGTTTTATTTTCTTAATATTTTCAATTGTTTCTATGGTTCTAAAACTTTTAGAAACAACAATAAATAATGTTGTTTTGGGATTCAATTTGAGAAGTAAATCTCGGTTTTCTGTAAAATCTAAATTAGAAATGAAATGAAGTTTAATTTTCACTGAGCTATAATTTTTCAAACTTTCATAAACTGCTTTTATGCCAAAAAAAGAACCACCAGTACCTATTGAGACAATATCTGTGTAATTTTTATTACTAAAAGATTTTTTTCTTCCAGAACGAATATCATTTGATAACTTTTTTAAATAATCTTTATGATCATAAATTTTTTTAGATATGCTTTTATCCAGCGATGGGGATACTCTTCTTAGCGCAGGATGTAATACTTTCCTTTTTTCAGAAATATTTACTTCATGACCATTAATTAACTCTTTATATTTATTTTTTATATCAATAATTTCAGCTAAATTTAATAATTTCTTTATTAATTTATCATCAAAAGTATTTCTAGAATAATCGAAGTAAACATTATCAGTCTTAATGAAAAAATTTTTATTATTTTTTGAATTTTTTTTTGATTTTTTGAATCTTAGTGTATCTGCTTTTATTTTTTTAATTTGTTCTAAAAAAATTTTATTCATTTAATTTTATATTATAATTTTTATACAAGTTGCATTGCTATACTTGCTGTCTTTTTTATAATTTTATTTTCTTCGTCTAGGTAAACTAAAATTGGTTTATGTTTTTTTATTTTCTCTTGTGGAACATCAACATATGCACATATTACAAGTTTATCACCGGGGCTAGCTTTATGAGCAGCAGCTCCATTCACAGATATGATTCCACTGCCTGGTTGAGCTAGTATAGTGTATGTGGAAAATCTCTCGCCATTTGTAATATTATATATATCAATCTTCTCATACTCGTAAATTGATGCTTGTTCTAATATATTACTATCGATAGCGCATGATCCGTCATAATTTAGTTCCGAATGAGTAACTCTAGCACCATGCAGTTTTGATTTTAAAAATGTTAAATTCATTAAATACCTTTATAGGTTAAAAAAAATTATACTACAGAATATTACGCGTTAGATCTTATAATTATATTGTCAATAAGTCTAATATCGCTTATATAAGCTGCTATAAGTGCTATTAAATCACCATCATAAGTATGCTGCAATGTTTTTAGATCCCTAACAGTAAAATACTCCAATTTTATGAGAGAATTTTTATGAAAATCGTATACTGCCTCGGTTATTTCATTTATGGAGGAACCCTTATGAAATAAATCTTTTGAGAGTATTAACGAACCATATATGTTGTTCGCAAGTATTTTTTCCTCGTTTGATAGGTGCGCGTTTCTTGAGCTTAATGCAAGTCCATGCTTATTTCTAATTGTAGGAGAGATAGTAATATTTGTCTCTTGTTTAGAAATACTTATAAGTTCTCTTATGCAGAATATTTGTTGGAAATCTTTTTCGCCTAAAATAATATTTTTTGGATTAATAATTTGTAAAAACCTATGCACAATATCAATCACTGCTAAAAAATGACCTGGCCTATATTTTCCACATAAATCCGAGATTAAGTAACTTGGAGCATAATCTATATTAAATGGATTTGAGAATTTTTCTATATCGAATTTATTTGGTATTAATAAATATTCTATATTCTTTGATTTTAGTTTTTTAACATCTAAATCCAAAGTAATAGGGTAGTTATCAAAATCTTTTTTATTATTAAATTGACTTTCATTCACATAAATACTTACACATATATTTCCTGTATTTTCTTTTGCTTTATCAATTAAAGATAAATGACCTTCATGTAGATTTCCCATTGTAGGGATAAAATTATCAATTTCTATCTTGGAGTTTAAAAATTGCTCAATTGATTTATAAATTTTCATAAGAAGGCTAATTTTCTATTGATTTTACATAGTCATAAAATTCTTTAATTGCACTTTTAATACTCCCGCCTTCTTTTAAAAAATCTTTTGAAAATTTTGGAGGATTATCTGATATTCCTATTAGATCATACAACACCTGTACCTGACCATTGCAGTGTTTTCCTGAGCCAATTCCTATTACTGGTAGCTTTGTAGAATCTGTAATTTCTTTTGATAATTTTGAGTTGACACACTCTAATAGAATCATTGCAACTCCTAAATTATCTAATTTTTTTGCCTGGTCTAAAATTTTATTACTTTCAGATTTATCTTTGCCATACGTTCTAATATCTTTTTTGCTCAGAACATATTGAGGCAATAGACCAATATGAGCACATACAGGAATTGATTTTGAAACTAAATATTCTATAACTTCATAGTATTCTTCCTTGTATTCGATTTTTACTATATCAACCTTATTATCTAATAATTTTTTTGCATTCGAATATGCTATTTTAGAATTTTCATATGAATTTTTCGGCATATCTGCCATTAACAGATATTCAGACTTATTTTCTGCCACGCATGCTACATGATATAAGATATCATCCATAGTAACCCGATGAGTATCTTTTTTTCCCTGAATAACCATTCCCAATGAATCGCCAACAAGAACAATATCGATTTTAATATCATTAAGAATTTTACTAAAAGAAGCATCGTAGCAAGTAACACAAACAATCTGATTTCTTTCTATAATAAAAGTATTGAGTTTTTCTTTGATTTTATTCATTAATAATACTTGCTAATGGATTAAAATAATGTCTTCCTTTTTCTATTGAATAAATTTTATTTAATAAATTTTTATAATCAGCTTCATTGTTTACAAAATCAATATCTTCTGCATTTACTATGAGTAAAGGTGATGCACTATAATTATTAAAAAATTTTAAGTACATAGAATTTAACCTTTCTAAATATTCTGTATTTATATATTTCTCAAAACTTCTTCCTCTTTTTTTAATTCTCTTCATCAAAACACCGATTGGAGCCTGCAAGTAAATCAATAAATCAGGAGTTGGAATATCAACTGTCATATATGAATATAGCTGATCATATAAATCATATTCTTCATTATTTAATGTTACTTGTGCGAACAATCTATCTTTTTGTAACATAAAATCAGAAACTCTTGCCTTTGAGAATATATCTTGTTGTTTAAATCCTTGTACTTGACGGGTTCTAGTTAGCAAAAAATATAACTGCGTTTGTAAAGATACTTCTCGGGGATTTTTATAAAACTTTGTTAAAAAAGGATTGTCATCTACATTTTCTAGGATTAACTCTGCGTCCCACTCGAGAGCTAATTTATTGGATAAGCTAGTTTTCCCAACGCCAATTGGGCCTTCAATGACAATGTATTTAGAAGTTAGGTCTTTCATTATTTTTAATTTTTTTTATATCTTTATATAAACAACTTTTTACTAAATCTTTTGCTATACCTTTATTTGGTATAATTATGTTAGGGTCTATATCCAAAACTGGAAGCAAAACAAATGCTCTTTCACAGGCATTTATATGCGGAATTGTTAAAGTATCTGAACTATAAACTAAGTCCCCATATAAAATAATATCCAGGTCGATAATTCTTTCTGACCATCTAACTTTACTTTTTTTTCTTCCCATAGAGAGCTCTATATCTTTTAATGATATTAATATATCTTCTGGAGATTCGCTACTTTTAAACATAACGGCTGCATTTATATAATTATTTTGATTACTTGGGCCCATTGGTAGGCTCTCATAGAAACTTGATATTTTCATGCTATCAAAAATATCAAGTTTTGAAAGATGCACTAGAGCATTATTGACATTTTCAATAGGTTTTCCTACATTACTGCCGATACCAATATATAAATCTCTAAAATTATTTTCTCTTTCTTCTTTTGTCATAATTTTTATTTTTATTTAAATTTTTACTCTTAATATTTTTTTGTATTTCGAACCATTCATCTGCATATCTTTTTAAATCTTCATCAACAAGCGACCTTATATGAAAAAAATCATAAGCTGCTCTAAATTTACTAAAATTTGTTAAATATTGAATATTTCTTCTATTTAAATTTAAAAAGCTGCTCTGTAGTGACCATATTGTAAATATTGTCTGTTGAAAGAAATCTGGGATAGCAATATATTTTGATTGCATTTTTAAAGTTTGATTAAATACCTCTTCAATGTTCGATGTATTTCTATCAGAATATTTTTTTTCTAACTCAAGAAAATAAGGCCATAAAAAAACTGCATATATAAATGAAGGATTTACATGCAAGCCATCATTGATTCTTAAATCAGTATTTCTTAATGCTAAAATAAAAAATTGGTTATATATCTCATTTTTTTCAAGAATTTTATTTGTAAAAGGGAATAAAAATTCAAATAAATTGTGATTCCTCAGTTTTTTATAACCTTCTTCACCTTTGCCAGAATGAGCAATTTTTAATATTTCATCAAACAATCTATACGGAGAAACATTATTTATTAAGTGGGACATTTTATTAATTGATTCTTTGCATTCTGTAGTTGGTGTTAAATTGAGCTTGGACTCAAATCTTATTGCTCTTAACATCCTAACAGGATCCTCTTGGTAACTTATTGATGGCTTTTTAATTAATCTAAGTTTTTTGGCTTTTATATCTTCTAAGCCATTGACATAGTCATGCAAAATACCGCTATCAAGGTCTAAATATAATGAATTTATAGTAAAATCTCTTCTGAAGGCATCTTGGCTTATACTGCCAAAAGAATTGTCTCTTTTTATCATGCCTTTGGTTGTTTTAAATTTTTTATCATTACTTCTTTTTTTTACATCAGATCTAAAAGTAGTGACTTCAAAATATTTTTCTTCAGATATGTAAACATGAACAATTTTAAATCGTCTTCCAATAATCTTTGCTCGAGAAAATAACTTACATATTTCTTGAGGGCTGGCATCTGTTGCTATATCAAAATCTTTTGGCTTTTTACCAAGCAATATATCCCTAATGCAACCTCCAACTACAAAAGCTTGATATCCATTGCTTATTAAAGAATCTGATATAGAAAAAACATCGGGATCTATATCTTTCAGAGAAATTCCATGGTCACTTATGGAATATTGTTCTAATTTCTTTTTCATATTAATTTTAAAAAAGTACGTAACAATAATATATTAAATACTATTTCTTATCACCGTAATATTAAATTTTAATTTTCTCTATGTTTAATAGGTTTTTCTTTACAAAAATCATATTTCCATTTTTTTTAAGGCCTTCCCCAGAAAATCCACCAATATTATTTATTGCAACTACTCTATGACAAGGAATTAATAATTGTATTGGATTATTTCTACAAGCATTTCCTACAGGCCTCGGATGAGTCTTTTTTTTAAAGGCTAATTCCGAATAAGTTTTTGTACATCCATATTTTATTTTTACAACTTCTTTTAAAATACTCTGCTGATATACTGTTCCTGATAAAATATATGGGATATCAAATTTTTTTAGCTTTCTATTAAAATATAATTCTAATTGTCTATAAACTTCCTTGAAAAATGAATTATTAGGCTTAATTTGTTTAATTCTTTGAATAAATCTTAATTCAGTAATAGCTTCATTATTAGAATTGACTCCTATTGGTCCAAAAGGACTAATAAAAACCATATTATAAATTTTTGACATGAAATTTTATTTACTAGTGGAAAGTTTTTCTTTAATCCTTGCGGCTCTTCCTGATAATTCTCGTAAATAATATAATTTTGATCGCCTTACTTTTCCTTTTCTTTTGACATCGATGCTAGCTATAAGCGGACTATGAGTTTGAAAAACCCTTTCGACCCCTTCACCATGGGATATTTTTCTTACTGTGAAAGATGAATTTATTCCACGATTTTTTACAGCAATCACCACACCTTCGAAGGCCTGCAACCTCTCCCTTTGACCTTCTTTTACTCTGACTTGAACAATAATGTCGTCGCCTGGTGAAAAAACAGGGATTTCTTTAATTTGCTCTTTATTTATTTCGTCGATAATATTCATTTTCATTCTCTAATTCAGAAAACAGATGATATCTTCTGTTGAGCCTTTATGAAAGCTTTTTTTTAATTAAATCACTTCTTTTGGTATTTGTCACCGATACTGACTGCTTTTCTCTCCATATTCTTATTTCTTCATGATTTCCGCTCAATAAGACCTCAGGCACATTAACACCCTCAACCTTTTCGGGTCTTGTATAATGAGGATATTCCAAATAGCCATTAGAAAAAGATTCTTCCTTATTTGATTCCTCATGTCCTAAAACACCTGGAACCATTCTTGCAACGGCATCAATTATAACGCACGCAGCAACTTCACCTCCACTCAAAATATAATCTCCAATAGACCATTCTTCATCTACTTCTAAATCAATAAATCTCTGGTCCACTCCTTCATAGCGGCCTGCTATAATTATTAAATTATCATTATCAGCAGTATTCACAATCATTTCTTGCGTTACTTTTATTCCTTTAGGAGATAAGTATATACACTTATAACTCTTTAATTTAGATTT
>CAJWIN010000014.1 GCA_913042035.1 uncultured Gammaproteobacteria bacterium
TTTATAATAATTATAATGTTCTAGTAGTTTTTCATGAACCTCGTTGACCTCAAAAATACTAGCTTTGTAGTAATTTTCTAAAATAAAATTATGATAATCAAGAAGTTCTTTTAGCTTTTCTAATAAAATTTCTTGATTAGATAAATCACCTAATCTAATTCCTCTTCTTGATATCTTGTCTTCGTATGCTGGACCAATTCCTCTACCTGTGGTGCCAATTTTGCTTTTGCCTTTTTTCTTCTCTCTAGCTTTATCAATTTCTATATGAACTGGAAGGATTAATGGGCATCCATCGGAGAGAAGTAATCTATTGTCTATCTCTACATTATTTTTTTTTAAAATATTTATTTCTTCACTTAGTGCTTCTAAAGAAAGCACAACACCATTACCAATAATACATTTTACTTTATCATGTAAAATGCCTGAAGGGACCAGATGAAGTATTGTTGTCTTATCATCAACCACAAGAGTATGTCCAGCATTATGACCACCTTGGAACCTAACAACAGCATCACACTGCTCGGTTAACAAATCAACGATTTTACCCTTACCTTCATCTCCCCACTGTGCTCCTAAAATTGCTATACAATTATTCATTATTATCCTCAGTAAACCATTTTCCTGATTTATTCACTAATTTATATTTTGTTTTATTTAAAAATTGATTTTTTAGTAAATATCTTACATCTATACTAAAGCCTATTCCGGTTACTCCATCAGAATTTAAATCATACTTCCCACCAATAGCAACTTCTTGACTATCATTCTCTATATAAGCACTAAATATAATATCATTTTCATAATCAAAACCTTTTATCTCGCAAAAATCAAAATTAATATTAATGTTATTATGAGAATTTTTTATAAATTCTGAAAGATAAATCATATAACGTATATCTTTTTCAATACGATCATCAAAAATTTTTAATTGATTGAGATATTTTTCAATGTCATTAATAGAACCATGCATTTTTGGAAAGTTTTTCAAACACTCTTTCAAAGATTCATCAATATTTTGATTATGTAAAAATTGCTTGATCTCAGAACTTGATTTACTTCTTATAAGATTTTTAATTTCTTTTTCTTGGTATTTTTCTAAATTTGCTGAAGAAATCAATTTTTTTAGTATACCAACATGACCTAAATCTAAGAATATTTTTTTATTTGTAAATTTTTTTAGGACATCGATCATTAAAATAACGAGCTCTGCATCATTCTCAATTTCACTACTTCCTATTAACTCAGCTCCAGCTTGAATTGGAACTCTAGAATTTTTTGTATTATCGTTTTTTGCTCTCGCAACATGGTCAAAATAACAATACCTATTAATATTGTTTTCATTAAAAGTAGAGTATATTCTTGAGATCTGTGAAGTAATGTCAGCCCTCAAACCTAACTGTTTACCAGTATCCTGATCTACTAGCTTAAATGTTTGTAAATCTAAGTCTTCGCTAATGTCTTGTGTAAGAGAATCTGTATATTCTAACAAAGGAGGGATTACTAAACCATATCCAAATGAAATGAATGTATCTATTACTTCTCTTCTTTTCATTTCAAGCCAATAAGCTTGTTCAGGCAAGATGTCTTCTATACCTTCTGGTAGTATCCATTTAGTGGTCGGCATTTTTTTATTATAGTATTATTATACAAATGGTTTTTTTAGAAAATTCTATTTCATGTTTTTAAAATATTTAAAGAATTCTGAATCTGGATCTATCACAAGCATATCAGATTTCTCTTTAAATGAATTAACATATGCTTTTAAACTTCTTGTTAATGCATAAAATTCAGAATCTCTTCCATATGCATCCGCATAGATAGCTGTTGCTTTAGCATCTCCAGAACCTCTTTCTTGCTCAGATGTCCTATATGCTTCGGCAATAATAACTGTTCTTTTTTTATCAGCCTGCGCCCTTATATTTTCGGCGGTTTCTTGTCCTCTAGCTCTGAAATCTTTAGCAGTTCTGCTTCTTTCAGCACGCATTCTTTGATATACAGATTCACTTACATCGCCAGGTAGCTCAATTCTGCTAATCCTAACATCAACAAGCTCTATCCCTAACTCTGTTGCAACCAATTGGGCTTTTGTTTCAAGCTCTTGCATGATTTCTTCTCTTTCTCCGGAAATAGCTTGCTGGATCGTTCTAATACCAAATTGGTTTTTTAATTCGTCTTTTACAATTTGTGTAATTCTTCCCTCTGCTCTTGCTCTATCCCCTAAAGTAGATTTATAGTAGGATTTAACATTTGCGATTTTCCACTTTACAAAAAAATCTACAGACATATTCTTCTTTTCACTTGTTAAAAATAATTCAGGCTTAGCATCCATAGTTAGTATTCTTGCATCAAACTTTCTAACATTGTTAACTAATGGTAATTTAAAATGTAAACCTGGCTTTAAATCATCTCTTTTTATTTCTCCAAGCTGAAATACCATTGCTCTTTGAGTTTCCTTGACAAAAAAAGTAGTTGAACTAAATATTAAAAAAATACCACCTATAATAAATAATAGTTTAGTATTCATTGTTATCTTCCCTCCCTATTATTATTTGTTTCGCTAGAGATATATTGATCACTAGGCTCTTCCTCTTCAATATTCTCTGTTAAGTTTTTAGAATCAATAATTTTATCGAGTGGTAATAACATTAAATTATTACCTGCTTTTATATCAATCATAAGTTTCGAACTATTAGATAATACAGACTCTAACGCGTCCATATATAATCTTTTTCTAGTTACCTCAGGTGCTCTTTTATATTCTTTGAGTAATTTTGTAAATCTGTCTGCGTCACCTTCGGCATTTGCTATAACCATTTCTTTGTATGCTAAAGCATCTTGTATCATTCGCGCGGCTTCACCTCGAGCTTTTGGAACTATTTCATTTGCATAAGCTTGAGCTTCATTTTTATAACGTTCCATATCTTCTCTTGCTTTCGTAGCATCTTGAAAAGCATCTTGCACTGCGTCAGGTGGCTGAGAGTCTTGCAAGTTTACAGTAGTAACTTGTATTCCTGCTTGATAACTATCTAGCACCTGCTGCATCAATTGTTCAGTTGTATTGGATATTTCTGTTCTTCCTTCTCGAAGTATATAATCCATTTTATTCTTCCCAACTACGTCTCTAATAGCTGAATCTAAGACACCACAAATAGTACTTCTACTTCCAAATCGACATGTTCTATCTCCTGGAATGTCTGGATTTTCAACATTAAATAGATAATCTTCAGCATTATTTATCCTATATTGAACTGAAAAAGCTAACTCGACTATATTTTCATCCTGTGTAAGCATGGTTGTTCTTTTTTCAACACTTCTGATACCAGTGAAATTTACTGTTTCATGGGTTTCTATTGGTCTAGGGAGATGCCATCCTGGCCCTGGCATTGCGGTTCTTTGATATTCACCAAATCTTAAAATAACCGCACGTTCATTCTCACTAACAATATAGAAACCAGTAGCGCCCCATATCAAAGTTACAATAACTAATAGAGAAGCTATCGATTTATTCTTCCCTGGACCGCCTGAAGAGTTATTTGAGCCTTTTTTCGCGAATATACCACTAAAAGATGACATAAATTTATTAATTACCGCATCTAAATCTGGTGGAGACTGTCTCCTGTCTCTTTCCCACGGATCTTTGTCTTTATTGTCCTGATTCCAAGGCATTTTCTTAACTCTCCATTTTACTTAATTTAAATTTATTTAAAGATATTATAACAATATATTATATAGAATAATTATCCAGTTTGATAAAATTCTTGCGAATTTTTTAATTTTTTTTGTAAATTCCTCTTTATGACACCTTTTTTCTTAAGATACTTTATGTAGCCTTCAGATGCCATAAATTTAATATTGCTATGTCCTGATTTTGCAAAGGTTTCATCTATGACATTACAATTATCATAAATTGAAGCTCTTATTTCATTCTGATTCAAAGATAATTCTAAGGAAATAGATTTATAATTTTCGAAAAATTTATCTGATATTTGTTTTTTTAAGGAATTTACTCCATAACCAGTTTTAGCAGAAACATAACAAAATGATTCTTTTTGTAAATGCAGAAAGTTTTCTGGATTATAATTTTGATCGATCTTATTGAAAACCAAAATTTTAGGTATGTGATTTGCACCAATACTCTCTAGAACATCATTTACTTCATCTACGTATGATAAAAAGTTATCGTCGCTTAAATCTATTACATGCAGTAATAAATTACTTTCTGCAACTTCTGATAATGTGGACTTAAAGGATTCTATTAAATGATGCGGAAGATCTCTTATAAAACCGACTGTGTCACTAATAACCCCACTTTTTTTAAAATCCAAATCTAATTTTCTATGAATTGGATCAAGTGTTGCAAAAAGCTTATTCTCTGACAAAGTATTCATACCGGTCAGAGTATTAAACAAAGTGGACTTTCCGGCATTTGTATATCCAACAATACTTACTCTTGGTGTGTTATTTTTTAATCTTTGGTTTCTGCTCAGTTTTCTTTGATTGCTTACCTTAACAAGTCTTTTATGAATAGTTTTTATTCTTGCTCTCAATAATCTTCGATCTGTTTCCAGCTGAGTTTCTCCAGGTCCTCTTAGGCCAATTCCTCCTTTTTGTCTTTCTAAATGACTCCAACCCCTAACTAATCTGGTTGATAAATAATTGAGTTGAGCTAATTCCACTTGCAACTTACCCTCATGAGAGAAAGCTCTCTGTGAGAAAATGTCTAATATTAGTCCAGTTCTGTCAAGAACCCTAGAAGAAAAAAGTATCTCTAAATTTCTTTCTTGACTAGGGCTAAGATCTATATTGAAAACAACTAGCTTAGCACCAGATCTCTTTACTTCTTTTTGAATTATTTCAGCTTCGCCAGAGCCTATATAGTATTTAATACCTATATTCTTATTTTTTTTTGTAAGATTTATTGTATTTAAAGCCGAGATATTTGCAGTTTTTGTTAGATCCTGAAATTCTTCTTTAGAATTATCAATATCTGATAGATATTTGTCAACATGAACTAAAAGAGCTGTATTAGAAAAATTATTTAAATCAGACAAATTTTTAAATCCTTTATTATTTTTTATCCTTCAGTTTGTATTTTAACTGTTTTTGCTGGAACTATAGTAGAAATAGCATGCTTATAAACCATTTGATTAACTGTATTTTTTAATATAATTACGTACTGATCAAAAGAATCAACTTGACCTTGTAATTTTATGCCATTAACAAGATATATTGAAACTGGAATTTTCTCTTTTCTTAAAGCATTTAAAAACGGTTCTTGAAGTATTTGGCTTTTTGTCATTATTTTATCTCCAATTATGTTGTTATTTTGTATCTGCTAAAAAAAACTTCACTCTTTTAATAATATTATCATAATCTAGAAAACTATACACCGTTGTAGAATCGAGGTGTCGCAACCACGTTATTTGTCTTTTTGCCAATTGTCTTGTCGCTGCCAATATATTACTTTTCATGTCCTCTAGATTAATATCACCATTTAAATACTCGTTCACCTGTTTATAACCAACAGCTGACATTGCTGGCAGTTTCGTCGCTTTATATTTTTCTAACAGTTGAGTTACCTCGGCAACTAGACCATTATCAAGCATATTATTTAATCTAATCTTAATTTGATTATGAAGTAATGCTCTTTCAACAGGTATTATAGACATATTAAGATTATTATAAGACTGGACATTTTTTGAACATTGATTTAACGCCATGCTAGGTTTATTGTCATTTGACAATAAATTTTCAAGTACTCTTCTAAGCCTATATTTGTCGTTTGGATGTATTTTTTTTACAGCTTCTCTATCAATATTATATAAATAATTATAAATGTAACTTAAACTAAATTCCGAAAACATTTTATCTGCATATAATTTTGTTTCAGCAGACACCTCATTTAATTCTGAAAGACCACCTAAAAAAAAAGTTTTAAAATACATCATTGAGCCACCAACTAACAATGGTATTTTTTGTGAATTGTGAATTTTTTTGATGTTTAAAGTAAGGTCTTTATAAAATTTTGCCACAGAGTATTTTTCATTTGGCTCAAGAATATCAACCATTTTATGCGGGAATTTTAATAAGGTCTTCTCGTCTGGCTTTGCAGATCCTATATTAAATTCTTTATAAAGCATTACTGAGTCTACACTTATTATGTGCAAATCAAACTCTTCTGACAAACGTATAGCAAGATCAGTTTTTCCTGAAGAAGTTGGCCCCATAAGTGATATAATTTTACTCATATCATTTTTTTGGCGACGTTGTTTCTTACATAAAGTAAATTTACTTCATTAGTATTATCAACTTGATGTTTTTCAATATAACTGAATATATGCTCTAAGTTTTCTTTATTTTTATGTTTAATTATTTTATCAAAAAATAAATTATTTTTATTTGTATTGTTTAAAATATTACTATTGTTCTTAATTAATTTTAAATTCTTTGCGTTAAAATTCTTTATATTTTCATAGATTTCATATTCTGAAGTTAAATTAAAATTTGTTCTATTTAAAAATAAATCAGAATAATGATTACAATATACCCAATACACTTCATTCATCTTTGCATCAATTGCTATTAATATTTGATTTTCATCACTTACTTCATGGCTAGATAATAATAAAACCTGAAATGAGTTTATTGGAATAACAGGAATGGATAAGTAATAAGAAATTGCTTTAACATAGGCTAATGCAACTCTCAAGCTTGTAAAATTTCCTGGCCCGTTATTAAAACCTATTGCATCTATTTCTTCTTTTTCAACTCCAATTTTTTTAAAAATGTGCTTAGTTTTTTCTATTAATATTTGAGATATATTTGTATTTTTACTTATTTTTTCTTCAAAAATTTTCTTATCTTTTTTTATAGCCAAAGTGGTTTCGTCAAAAGCAGTATCTATGTATAAAATCATATCTTTTTAAGAAGTACTGAAACATGAGCCTCAATACCTTCATGTCTTCCCAAATATCCTAATTTATCATTTGATTTTGATTTTATATTAATTTGGCTTTCATTAATTTTTATAATCTTACAAAGATTTTTTACAATTTCGGGAGCATGTTTTGATATTGGAGGTTCTTCCGTGATGATTGTGGCATCAATATTACCTATTTCGTAACTATCATCCTTAACGATACTCATTATTTCTTTAAGAAAAAATACGCTATCCATATCTTTAAATTTTTCAGAGTTGTTAAAATATAGTCCCATATCGCCTTTACCGGCGGCGCCAAGAAGAGCATCACATATTGCGTGTATAAGAACATCACCGTCTGAATGAGCTACTATTGATTTCTTAGATTTAATTTTTACACCACCTATGATTACATATTCTCCATTTTTAAATCTATGAGAATCATAGCCCTGCCCAATTTTAATCATTAGATTCCTCTTCTTCTTTGTAGATTTTATTTATATCATAGTTGAGGATATCAGTTTTACACGCTAATGCTTTAGCATGATTTAAATCAATATCTTCTGTTATTTTGATATTATAAGGTTTTCCTCTTAATACAGCACATTCATGGCCAAGTATTTCTAAAGCTTGACTTTCGTCAGTAACATTAATTTTGCTTGATATGCAGTGTTCTAAAGAACTATATAATATCTCAAAACGAAACATTTGTGGAGTTTGAGCTAACCACATTTCATTTCGCGAAGTTGTCTTTATTATATTATTATTTTTATCAACTTTTTTTATTGTATCCGATACAGGTATTGCCATTATGCAAGATTTATTTAATCTAAGAACATTAATCATAAATTCTTTAATGTCTTGGGAAGAAATAATTGGTCTTGCAGCATCGTGAATTATTACCCATACGTTATCAATATTATTAATGTATAGTTTTTTTATACAATCTAATCCGTTTAAAACAGTTTTTTGTCTGGATTCGCCCCCAGTGAAGAATGTTACATTATCAATATTACCTAAATAGCTCTCAGGAAAATTTTTATCCTTAGGATTTAAGCCTACAAATATTTTGTCAAATTTTATGCCCGCAACATTTTTAATAGTTCTACTTAGAACATCTTCATTTTCATGAATATTCTCAAACAACTTATTTCCTTTTTTAAATCTTGAACTTTCTCCTGCAGCAGGAATAATACATATAAACTTTATATTATTTTTACTATCTTTTTTCATTATTAAATTATTTTAAGATCTGATAAAAAGTTTCTTTTTCTTTTATTAAACCTAACTCATTTCTAGCTTTTTCCTCAATTACACTTAATCCAGTTTTAAGATTTTTAATTTCAGCTTTTATAATTTCAATTTTTTCTGAAAAGTTAGAGTTTTCAGTTTTGATTTTAACGACTTTATTTTTTAATTGATTATATTCAAAGTAACTTGTTTCGCCTATGGTAAATTTGTACAGCAGCACAACTAGAAAAAAAGATAATATCAAAATTATTTTATTCATTATTAATTATATTACTAAATATTGATTTTCCAGGATATTTTGAATTTGAACCAAGCTCCTCTTCAATTCTGATTAATTGATTATATTTGGCTACTCTATCTGATCTTGACAATGAACCTGTTTTAATTTGTCCTACAGAATATGCAACTGATAAATCTGCTATAAAAGTATCCTCTGTTTCTCCAGATCTATGAGATACAACTGAGTTGTATTTATTTTTCTTAGCTAAATCAATTGCTTCAATTGTTTCTGTAAGTGTTCCAATTTGATTTAATTTTATAAGTATTGCGTTAGCAATATTTTTATCTATACCTTCTTTAAAAATAGTTGGGTTTGTAACAAATAGGTCATCGCCTACCAATTGGACTCTATTTCCTAGTATTTTTGTTAATTCTTTCCATCCATCCCAATCATTTTCATCTAGCGCATCCTCGACTGAAATGATTGGATAAGAACTTGTCCACGTATTTATTAATTCGATAAATTCATTATTAGTATATTTCTTATTTTCAGATGTTAGCTCATACATACCATTTTTATAAAATTCACTACTTGCTACATCAAGAGCCAACATGACATCTTCGCCTGGATTATATCCAGCTTCTTCAATAGCCTGCATAATTACATCTAAAGCTTCTTTATTTGATGATAAATTTGGTGCATAGCCTCCTTCATCTCCAACAGTTGTAATATATTTTTTATTATCTAGAATCTTCCCTAGTGTATGAAATACTTCTACACCGTATCTTACTGCCTCTTTAAGCGAATTTGCACCAACAGGCATGATCATAAATTCTTGTATATCAACACTATTGTTTGCATGAGAACCACCATTTATAATATTCATCATTGGAACAGGCATAATATACTCTTCAGATGATTTAATATTTTTATAAAGCGATATATTGTTATTGATTGCGGAAGATTTTGCATTTGCTAAAGAAACTGCTAAAAGTGTATTAGCCCCAAGTTTTGACTTATTATCTGTTCCATCTAAATCGATAAGAGTTTTATCTATTAACTCTTGATTATTGGAATCTAAATTTACTAGAGCATCATTTATTATAGTTCTTATAAATTCAACATTAGATAAAACTCCTTTTCCGCCAAATCTCGATGCTTCTGAATCTCTTAACTCTAAAGCTTCTCTTGAGCCAGTTGATGCTCCTGATGGAACCGCCGCTCTTCCTTTAGAGCCAGACTCTAAAAAAACTTCTGCTTCTAAAGTAGGATTTCCTCTTGAATCTATAATTTCCCTTGCTACAATTTTTTTTATATTTGATTTCATAGTTTTTTATTTTACTTTAAAGATGCGATACAATCGATAATTAATAATTAGAAACTCATTCTTTAGATGCTACATCTATTTTTTTCAAAGTTAAAAGTAATTTCTCAATAGAGTCTAGAGGCAATGAATTCATGCCATCACATAAGGCATTTTTTGGGTCTGGATGAGTTTCTATAAAAATTCCAGATATTCCGACAGAAATTGCAGCTTTTGCTAAAGGTGCAATAAACTGACTTTGTCCACCTGAGCTGTCTTTATTTAGTCCAGGCAATTGTGTTGAATGCGTTGCATCAAATACTACAGGGCAATCAGTTTCACGCATAATAACTAATGATCTCATGTCAGATATTAAATTATTATATCCGAAGCTAAAACCTCTCTCACAAACCAAAATATCTTTGTTGCCTACAGAGTGAGCTTTTTCAACAACACTCGACATTTCCCATGGAGATAAGAATTGCCCTTTTTTTATATTCACTGGAATATTATATGAGGCGACATTTTTTATAAAATTTGTTTGCCTGCATAAAAAAGCTGGTGTTTGAAATACATCCACAACGTCAGCAATTTCATCTAACGGCGAATCTTCATGAACATCTGTTAAAATCATAAGGTCAAGTTCTGATTTTATTTTACTTAAAATCTCCAATCCTTTTGAATATCCAACTCCTTTGAAAGAATCTTTAGATGTCCTATTAGCTTTATATAAAGATGACTTAAATATAAAAGGAATAGAATGTTTATTTGTAATTTCTTTTAATTTTTCTGCTACTCGAAAATTCAAGGATTCATTCTCAATAACACATGGTCCTGCTATTAAAAAAAAACAGTTTTTTCTATCCTTATTATAATTAAATTTTGTACTCATTAATAATCCCTGATTGATCTAACAAACGCCTCAAATAACGGATGTCCATTTATTGGTTTTGAAGTAAATTCAGGATGAAACTGACAACCTAAAAACCAAGGATGATCTTTTAATTCAATAATCTCTACAAGAGTTTTATCAGAAGATTGTCCAGCAATAATTAAACCGTTCTTTTTAAGTATTTCTTTATATTCATTATTAAATTCATATCTATGACGGTGTCTTTCTAGAATTATTTCTGATTTATACGCACAATAAGCATTTGAATCTTTCTCCAAAAGACATTCTTGCTCGCCAAGTCTCATTGTACCACCGATATTTGAATTTATGTCACGATATTGCACAGATCCAGTTTTATCAAGCCACTCTTCTATTAGCCCAATCACTGGGTATTTAGTATTTTTATCAAATTCTGTACTATTTGCGTTTTTTAGATTGCAAACGTTTCTAGAGAATTCAATTACAGCCGCTTGCATTCCTAGGCAAATACCTAAAAAAGGCACCTGATTTTCTCTTGCATACTTTATAGCATTAATTTTTCCTTCAATGCCCCTATCTCCAAATCCTCCTGGCACGATAATACCTTTAGAATTTTCTAATAAAGAAGTATCAGAGTTTTCTAACTTTTCTGCGTCCACATAATCTATCTGAATATTAACTCCACTATTTACTCCAGCATGTTTAATTGCCTCATTTAAAGATTTATAAGATTCTGAATAATTTCCGTATTTTGCAATTATTTTTATATGTACTTTATTTTTTAGATTAATTCTCTTTTTTTTATATTTTTGCCATGAGTCTAAAGATGTTTTACTACATGATAAGTTTAACTTCTCAACAATAATATCATCTAAACCTTGTTTATGAAGAATTAGTGGCACTTCGTAAATATCATCTACATCTATTGAATTTATAACTGCCTTCGCCTCAACATTGGTAAATAGCGCAATTTTTTCTTTATCATCATTGCTAATGTTTTTTTCAGATCTACAAACTAAAATATCAGGCTGTATACCAATTGATCTTAATTCTTTTACAGAATGCTGAGTTGGTTTTGTTTTAATTTCATTTGCTGCTTTTATAAATGGAACAAGAGTCAAATGAATATAGCTTACAAGTTCTCTGCCGTACTCAACCCCCATTTGTCTAATAGCTTCTATGAATGGAAGTGATTCAATATCACCTACTGTTCCACCGATCTCAACAATACAAATATCTTTTTCAAAAGAACCTTTTTTAATATTTGAAATAATCTCATCTGTGATATGGGGTATAACCTGGACAGTGCTTCCTAGGTATTCACCTTTCCTTTCTCTCTTTAAAACTTTGTCATAAATCTGCCCTGTTGTGTAATTACTTGATTTACTTGTTTTGTAATTTATATATCTTTCGTAATGTCCAAGATCTAAGTCTGTTTCTGCACCATCGTAGGTAACAAAAACCTCTCCATGTTGAGATGGACTCATTGTTCCTGGATCCACATTGATATAAGGATCAAGTTTTATCACTGAAACGCTTAAGTTTCTTGATTCGAGAATAGAGCCTAGAGATGCCGCCACAATACCTTTTCCAAGAGAAGATACAACGCCACCTGTAATAAATATATATTTTGTCACACTAAAATAAAAGTAATATAAGACGGGAATATATTTTATCAAATATAATTAAATTCTACAATTTATGAATAAATTAATAATTCCAAAAAAAAATTATTCATGTAAGATTAATATCGAATAATATATTTAGGTAAAAAAATGTTTTGTATAAATGTAGGTAAATTTGAAAGAATAGGTAGGGTAATATTAGGTTTACTAATATTTTATATGGGTGTTCTGCATCCTATGGAGGCAAGACTATGGGGTTTTATTGGATTAGTGCCTGTTATTACTGGGATTCTAGGCTGGTGTCCTTTATATTTACCCTTAAAAATCAATACAAATAAATAGTTTTTTAATTAATGCCACACAGCTTTCAATTCTTTATCAATATATATCAATAGAGTTCTTTCTCTTTGCCATGGTGGTATTTTATTTTCTCTCATAAAATCTTTAAGGCTTTTACTTGATCCTTTAATTTGTATATTTTCGCCACTTTGCCTAAATTTTACCTCTACATCTGTATTTACTGGAAATCCAAGTCGGGCCTCAAGATTTTCCCAGCTTAAATTTACAGATAAATTAGATATTATAAGATTTTTTTTAAATTCCCATGTGTAAATTTTAGAGGGATCATGAGCAGTAAGAGGCTTCATGATCTCAATATAATTATTAAATCTTCTGATTTCATATTCATTACATGAAAAAAAAGGGGTCTTATCCTTTCCAGCTTCAAAAACATTTTTATATATTGAAATTAACTGATCTGACGACGGCATTCTGAAATTATTATTTCTTATCCAAAATCTTATGACATTATTAAATCTATAATCATCAAGTTCTTTAACATCTAAATTAATTTTATTTTTTTCACCCATAGAAAAATTTTGAAAATCAATCTCAGCTAAATCGTCATTTAACTTCATAGATTCAGATAAATTGTATGCTGATCTTGATATGGTTTCAGAACATCTTGGCCACCTTTTTATTATAACTGGGAAAATTTTTTTTCTAATATAATTCCTCGAAAATTTTATGTCATCGTTAGAGCTGTCTTCTATATATAACAGGTTATTATAATTCGCAATATCATATATAGCCTCCTTATTTAATTTTAAAAAAGGCCTAATATGAAAACCTTGATCAATCTTTTTTACCACTGGCATTGAAGATAATCCTGTGACTCCTGCTCCTCGAAGTAATTGATGTAAAAAGGTTTCAGATTGATCCTCTAAATGATGCGCAGTCAACATTATTGTGTTTTTTTTCATCACTTCATATATTGATTTATATCTGGCATCTCTTGCTTTTTCCTCAATACTATCGCTCTTATTTAAAATAATTTTAATATTTTTTATTATTAATTTAACTTCAATTTTTTTACAAAAATTCTCACAATGTAGTTCCCAACTTTTTGCATCCTGATTTAAATTATGATTTATGTGTATTGCCTTAATATTTTTATTGTATTTATTTGCAAATTTTTTTGAAAAAAATAATAATGCTGTCGAATCAATTCCACCACTGTATGCAACTAGAATATCACTATATGACTCTTGTTTAATATTATTTGTTATAGATTTCTCGAAAATTGAGAATAAGTTTTCAAAATCAAAATCTGATGTTTCCATTTTATTCTTGGAAGTAACCTACAGAATCTAACTTATTTTTTCTATTTTTAATTAAGATTCTTGAATCCATATTATTATATATGGACAGATTTTTTGCTATAGATGATGAAATGTCCTTGCTAACCTGCGATATGTTTCTATGTGCTCCACCTAGTGGCTCATGAACTACCTCATCTATTAATTTTAGTTTTATTAAATTGTCTGCTGTGATACACATTGCTTCAGCTGCTAAATTAGCATTTTCTGGAGATTTCCACAAAATAGAAGCACATCCTTCAGGCGATATCACTGAATAAATACTATAATCTAACATTGCTAAATGATCACAAACGCCGATTGCCAAGGCACCACCAGAACCCCCCTCACCTATAACATAAGATAATATTGGCACTGAAAGATTTGACATTTCAAGTAAATTGTTAGCTATGGCCTCGCTTTGCCCTCTTTCTTCAGCATCTATACCAGGATAAGCTCCTGGTGTATCGATAAAGGTTATTATTGGCATGTTAAATCTTTCTGCTAACTTCATAACTCTTAATGCTTTTCGAAATCCCTCTGGTTTTGCCATGCCAAAGTTTCTTTTAATTTTATCATTTGTTCCTCTTCCTTTTTGATGCCCTATAACTGCTACAGATATTCCCTGGAACTGTGAAATACCAGATACGATAGCATTGTCATCAGCATATGTTCTATCTCCATGAAGTTCATGAAAATTTTTGAAAATCAGATTTATATAATCCATTGTATATGGTCTATCAGGATGTCTCGCTATTTGAGTAATCTGCCATGGAGTCAAATTACTATAAATATCTTTTATCAAAATATTGCACTTTTTTTGAAGTACATTTATTTCTTCAATAATATTTACTTGCCCGTCTGAGCCAATAGTTCTTAGCTCTTCAATTTTATCTTCTAAATTTTTTATAGGTTTTTCAAATTCAAGCATATTATTATTATAACTTAATTTACATAGAAGAATATATTAACTCTACTTTTTCAACACAATCAAGCTTCTTCAATTCTGTAATTATATCATTAGTTGGTAAAATTTTATAATTTTCTCCCAATACAAGAGATTTCGTTATTCCTGAAGACATGTAGTCAATTCTTACGGCGCATTTCCCTTTTTCTTCTTTATTTGAAAATAATGTTTCTAATTTTTCTACTAAAACAGATAAATCCTCTTCTTTTGTAATCTTAAACTTTACCCCAGTAGCTAAAATAATCCTTGCATCTTCTAAAGAATTTATAGATTTTGCCCTAAAATTTAATCTATTTGTATAATCATCTAGTCGGAGTGTCCCCTCAATTATTACAATATCATCTCTTTTAATTGATTCATTTAGAAGACTATAGTTCGCTATAACATCTATATTATCAGTAGTATCTCCTAAATTTATTTGTGCTAGCTTGTCCTTTGTACTGGTTGTTCTAATCTTTATACTATTAATAACTCCTGCAATTTTGTAAGAGGTGCCTCTGCTAAAATTTTTCTTATAACTATTTTTTAATGAATATATATTATTACTTACTATATCTTTTATTTCATTTTCATATTCTGTTATTGGGTGTCCTGTCAGATAAAATCCCAATACATCTCTTTCGTAAGACAATTTTTTTATCGGCGACCATTCTTCTATTTGGTCAAGACGATTATTTTTTGGGCCCTCTTCAGAAAAACCAAATATATCAATTTGGCCTTGCGAAATATTTTTTGAATTCTGATCTGCCATTTTCATTGATTCTGGATATTTCGATATTAATGAAGATCTTGTTTCTCCAAAAACATCAAATGAGCCTGACTTGATAAGGGCTTCTATTACTCTTTTGTTGATTTTATTTGTTCCACATCTTGTCAATAAATTATCTAAACTACTAAATTCCCCATTTTTATTTCTTTCTGTGATAATTATTTCTATAATTGCTTTTCCAACTCCTTTTATTGCCCCAAGACCATATATAACATCATTATTTTTCGTTACACTAAATATATAATTGGATAAATTAATATTTGGTGGAATTAAATTAATACTCATGTATTCGCATTCTTTAACAAACCTTACAACTTTATCTGTATTATCCATATCGCTTGATAACACTGCTGCTATAAAAGGTTCCTTGAAGTGGGATTTAAGGTACGCAGTTTGATAAGCGATCAATGCATATGCTACTGAATGTGATTTATTAAAACCGTACCCTGCAAATTTTTCCATCAAATCAAAAATATACTCAGCTTTTTTTTCCTCCACGCTATTCTTTATTGCGCCTTTGACAAAAATTTCTCTTTGTTGCTTCATTTCGTCGAATTTCTTTTTACCCATCGCTCTTCTTAAAATATCTGCGGCACCTAGACTATATCCTGCTAGTACTTGAGCTATTTTCATTACTTGTTCTTGATATAAAATTACTCCGTATGTAGGCTTAAGTACATCTGCTATAAGAGGATGAAGATATTCAACATTTGCCCCATTTTTTCTATCTATAAAATCATCAACCATTCCAGATTGAAGTGGTCCCGGCCTATAAAGAGCGACCAAAGCAACCAAGTCATCAAATTTATCGGGTTTAAGTCTTTTAATTATATCTTTTAAACCTCTTGATTCTAATTGAAAAACACCATTTGTATTTTGTTTTCTAAGCAAACTAAATGTTTTGTCGTCATCAAGAGGTATGTTATCTAAAAGAAATTGTTCTTCTAAATTTTTATCCCTATTAATAATTTTCAATGTATTTTCAATAACAGTTAGTGTCCTAAGACCTAAAAAATCAAATTTTATGAGGCCTATTTCTTCCACATCATCTTTATCTAATTGAGTTAACAAGGAGCTGCTAAAAGTATCTCTATAAAGTGGCGTATAATTTATAAGTTTTTTTGGAGAAATAACAATTCCTCCAGCATGAGTTCCTGCATTTCTTGGAAGGCCTTCTAATATAAGTGCCATATCTATTATTTCTTTCACCTGGTCATCAGAATTATATAATTTTTTAAGCTCTTGATCTTCCAAAGCTTTATCTAAAGTTATGCCTATCTCAAAAGGTATTAATTTTGCAATTTGATCAACAAAGGGATATGGATACTGAAGAACTCTTCCAACATCGCGAACTACTGCTTTTGCCGCCATTGTTCCATAAGTAATTATTTGACTGACTTTGTCTCTACCATATTTTGTAGCAACATACTCTATGACGCTATCTCTTTTTTCCATACAAAAATCTATATCAAAATCAGGCAATGAAATTCTTTCGGGATTCAAAAATCTTTCAAAAAGCAAATCATACTTTATAGGATCTATATCTGTTATATTTAAAACATAAGCAACTAAAGACCCAGCTCCAGAACCTCGTCCAGGCCCAACAGGAATATTATTTTTTTTAGCCCATGTAACAAAATCTGAAACTATTAAAAAATAACCTGAGTAACCCATTTCAACAATGACGCCTAATTCTGTTTTAATCCGATTTAGATAAGGCTCTTTATTTTTAATATCTTTATCAGTTATTTTCTTATTCAGACTAAGCTTAACTAGAGATTCAAAATATTCATCTTCATTTTGCGAATTTTCCAAAGGGAAAATTGGCATTGCAATATCACCTAGCGATAGCTGAACATTACATCTTTTTGCAATTTCGCATGAATTTTCAACTGCTGAAGGAATATCAGAAAATAATTCTTGCATTTCTTCGCTAGACTTTAAATATTGATTTTCATTATACTCAGACTTTCTTTTTTCGTCTTTTAGGTAACTACCATCATTAATACAAACTCTTACTTCATGGGCCTGGTAATCTTTCTTATTTATAAAACGAACATCGTTTGAGGCAACAATTGGTATGTTATGTTTTTCAGATATATCGATAGCATATGAGATATACTCATCTTCAAAGTCTTTACCAGTCCTAGTAATCTCAATGTAAAAACTTTCGGGGAAATTTTTTTTCCAATATTTTATTGATGAATTTATTAAATCATCATCGCCAGTTCTAATAGAATTTGCTAAATCTCCGTATATACCTCCAGATAAAGCAATTAATCCGTCAGATCGTTTTGCAAGTTCTTCTTTGGATACTAGAAACTTATTACTTTCATTAAGATTTACATATGAGTCAGTAATTAAATTACTCAAATTATTAAAACCAACCATGTTCTTACATAGTAATACTACTCTAGATAATTTACTGATGTCTGTTGAATCTATCATATCAACTTCAATACCAATAATCGGCTTAACACCATTTCTAATAGCTAATTTATAAAACTTGACCAATGAGAATATATTATTATGGTCGGTTATTGAAACGGATGGTGAGTTTGTTTCTGAAACCTTTTCAATGAGATCATTAATTCTAATTAAACTATCTGATATAGAATATTCACTATGCAAATGCAAATGTATAAAATTATTTCTCATAAATTTTTTATTGGCTTAAAAGTTTTTCTGTGATACTTACATATCCCATATTTTTTAATCATCTCTATATGATTTTTTGTTGGATAGCCTTTATGTTTTCTAAAATTATACATAGGAAACTCTTTATCAATTTTTAACATAATTTTATCTCTAGTCACTTTAGCGATAATAGAAGCCGCACTAATTACAGGAACTAACCTATCTCCATGCTTTATAGCATTTAAATTTCCTATGATATCAGGTTTAAATATTCCATCGATATAAACCATGCAATTTTGATAATTTAATTCTTGATAAGATTCTTTCATAGCTAGAAGAGTTGCTTTATGAATATTAATTTTATCAATAATATCTGCACTAACAATTCCGATTCCATAATTAAAAGCATTTTCTATAATCTTTTCAAACATAATCTCTCTATTTTTTTTATTAATTTTTTTTGAATCATTAATCTTATATGGAAGGAATTTTTCATGTATCGAAACAGATGCTGCAACAACTGGTCCAGCTAGTGGGCCTCTTCCAGCCTCATCTATACCAACAATTTTATATTTTTTTGTCATAAACTAGATTATAATAATTCACAATAATCATACATCAGTAATCTACATAGAAAAATATATTTTATCATGAGTAGAATAAAAGTTGCCGTAATTGGAGTGGGGTATCTTGGAGAATTCCATGCTCAAAAGTATAAAGCTAATAAAAACGCAGATTTAATAGGTTTAGTAGATACAAATATTACAAGATGTAAGGAAATTTCAAGAAAAAATAATGTTACACCTTACGATAATTATAAGGATATTGTCGATTTAGTTGATGCAGTAAGTATTGTTGTTCCAACAAACTTGCATTATAAAATCGCTAGTTACTTTATCAAAAATAATAAGCATGTTCTTATTGAAAAGCCCTTCGCGAGCAATCTAAGTGAAGCGAAAAAACTTGAAAAAATAAGTAAAGAAAAAAATATTATTTTACAAGTTGGCCATCTTGAAAGATTCAATAAAGCTTTCGTTAAATTGAATAACAAAGTGAAAAATCCAATCTTCATAGAGTGCAATCGGATATCAACATTTAAAGTGAGAGGCACTGAAGTTGATGTAATTATGGATTTAATGATTCATGATTTGGATATTATTATGGCTTTAAATAAGTCACCTATAAAAAGTATCTATGCTAATGGGGCAAGTGTTTTAACAAATAAGACTGATATTGCTAATGCTAGAATAACATTTAAGAATAATTGTGTATGCAATCTTTCTGCTAGTAGGATTAGTGAAAAATTGGAGAGAAAAATTCGTGTATTTCAAAAAAATTCTTATTTTTCTTTAGATTTTCAAAAATGCGAATTAGATTCCTATAAAAAAATAAATTCAGGGAAGATAAAAAAAATAAAAAGAGAAAAGGAGCAATTTACAAAAAATGACTCCTTGGATGACGAAATAAAGAGTTTCATCAATTGTATAAAAAATAATAAAAATCCAATTGTGAGTGCTATTGACGGAATTCAAGCTTTAAAATATGCTGTAAAAATATCTAACCTTATAAAAAAATGATACCACAATTTAATTTAAATAAAGAATATAGTTTTTTAGAAAATGAAATTCAGAAAGAGTTAAAAAAAGTTTTTTTTGAAAAAAACTTTATTGGCGGTGAAAATGTAACACAAATTGAAAAAAATATAGCAAAGTATATTGGTGTAAATTATGCAGCCTCTTGTAACTCCGGAACTGATGCACTGTATTTGGCTTTAAATTCTATTGGCATAAGAAAAGGAGATGAAGTAATAACAACTCCTTTTACATTTATATCTACAATTGAAGCGATTATTTATCTTGGAGCGAAGCCTGTATTTGCTGATATTGACTTAGATACATACAATATTAGTAAAGAAAAAATTCTAGAAAAAATTTCCAACAAAACAAAAGCTATTCTTCCGGTACATATTTTTGGAAATCCAGTTGATATTCGTGATATTAAAAAAGAAGTTAACGATGAGTCTATAAAAATTATTGAAGATTGCGCTCAGAGTTTTGGTGCTGGAATTAACTGTCAAAGAGTAGGTAGTATAGGAGATATTGGGTGTTTTAGCTTTTATCCAACAAAAAATCTAGGTTGTTATGGGGATGGAGGCATGATAACTACCAACTCTGAAGAATTATATTCTAATATTAAAAAATTATGTAACCATGGAAGTTCAAAAAAATATCACCATGATATAATTGGTATTAATAGTAGATTGGATGAGATACAAGCTTCACTTCTTAGAGTGAAGCTGAAATACCTAGGAGAAATTACATCCCATAAATAGGTAAGATATGATTTAGTTCTGTAGTATTAACAGCACTATTTCCAAAATAGAGTTTAATAAATCCTTGTCCATATCTTAGGATATCATGTTAAAATTTTGTGAATAAGGAGAAAAATTATGACAGTGTGGATAGTTCTGGCTGAAGCTGAACAATTAGGCAATGGTGTTCAGGCAGTGTTTGATAATATAGAAAGTGCTGAAAAGTTTCGTGAAATTCGTGAAAAATCAGAAACAATCCGTGGAATGAAATATTTGATAGTTCCTTTTAAAGTTCAAAATGGAGTTAACCATGACTAATAAAACTTTGATGTTAAGAATGAAAGCAAGACTGATTGAAGACATGGACTTTCCAGTAATTCAACAAGTGCTTGAAGTCCTAAAAATTGAATGGATGATGGATAAAGAAACGAGAGTTCCATCTCAAAC
>CAJWIN010000015.1 GCA_913042035.1 uncultured Gammaproteobacteria bacterium
TACCCAAGAATTAGCATATATACAACTTATAATCGACTTAAAACCAGTAGTTGTGCAATTCTTTCGATATTTTCTGATATTTGCGACTGGATATCGATGATACTTCCTATTCCGTCAATTTCAACATAATGAGTTAGTGACCCCGGCTTTGATATGGTTTTATATAATTCCACCAATGGGTAAGTTTGTTCATGATATATTTTGAGTCTTTTCTTTACTGTTTCTTCATTATCATCGGTTCTTTGAATTAATGGCTCTCCGGTTTCGTCGTCCAAATTTTCTTTTTTTGGAGGATTATGTTTAATATGGTAAGTTCTGCCTGATGCAGAATGAACTCTTCTGCCGCTCATACGTTGGATAATTTCTTCATCACTAACAACAATTTCTACAACACAGTCAATTTCTATTCCTTTTTGGATTAAAGCATTAGCTTGATCCAATGTTCTTGGAAAACCATCAAATAAATATCCTTTAGCACAATCTTTTTCATTAATTCTATCTTTAACCAAATCAAGTATTAAATCATCAGGAACTAATTCCCCTTTCTCCATTAAAATTTTTGCTTCCATACCTAGTTCAGTTTTATTAGAAACTGCTGTTCTAAGCATATCTCCGGTAGAGATTTGAGGAATACTTAAATATTTTGATATAAATTGTGCTTGTGTTCCTTTGCCTGCCCCCGGCGCACCTAGAAGTATAATTTTCATATGGATTCCTAACGTTTATTGTTGTTTTTTAGTTTTCAATATAACTCTGCGTTCGCTAATTATCAAATAAGTAACATGTATAAACCTATAAAAAACTTTATTCATCCTTACTTTCATGATTGTCTTACTATGGTAAAATAAATAAAGTTTATAAGATCATTTAACCCAGTTTCTATGAAAAATATTAAAAAAAATGCATTTTATGCTCAATCTGGTGGCGTAACTTCTGTAATAAACGCTAGCGCATGTGGTGTAATTGAATCTGCAAGAAAACATAAAAAACATATTAATAAATTATATGCTGGGAAAAATGGAATATTAGGTGCTATAAACCAAGAATTAATAGATACTTCCTTTGAAAGCAAAGCATCTATCCAAAATCTTAAATATACCCCAGGTGGAATCTTTGGTTCTTGCAGATATAAACTAGATGACTTTAAAAAAAATCCAAAAGATTATGAAAAACTCTTAAAAGTTTTTATTGCGCATAATATAGGTTATTTTTTTTACAATGGCGGGGGTGATTCTCAAGATACTACGAATAAAATATCTCAATTTTGCTCTAGCAGAGGGTTTGACATTAAATGTATAGGTATTCCTAAAACTGTTGATAATGATTTACCATTTATAGATACATCTCCTGGTTTTGGCTCGGTTGGAAAGTTTACAGCAATATCAACATTAGAAGCAGGACTTGATGTGGCATCAATGTGCGAAACTTCAACTAAAGTTTTTATATTAGAGGTAATGGGGAGACATGCTGGATGGATCGCTGCTTCATCAGCACTTGCTAGTAGTTCAAAAAATGACCCTCCGCATATAATTTTGTTCCCCGAGGTATCATTTAATGAAAAAATATTTTTAAAAAATGTTAAAGAAATTGTTTCTAAAAATGGATTTTGTGTCATTGTTGCTTCAGAAGGAGTAAAAAGCAAAAAAGGAAAATTTTTGGCTGAAAGTGGTAGTAAAGACGCGTTTGGCCATGCTCAGCTTGGAGGTGTTGCCCCTTACCTTTCAGAATTAATTAAATCTAAAAAAGGCTTAAAATGCCATTGGGCTGTTGCTGATTACCTGCAAAGATCTGCTAGGCATATAGCTTCTAAAGTCGATGTTGATCAAGCCTATGCTCTTGGTTCTTATGCGGTTGATCTAGCTGTAAAAGGTAAAAATGGCGTAATGGCAAGCACAAAAAGAATATCTAATAAACCTTACAAGTGGAAACTTACAACGGTCCCTCTAAATAAGGTTGCTAATGTAGAAAAAAAATTGCCCAAAAACTATATTACTTTAGATGGGTACCACATCACTAGTGCGTGCAGACGCTACATGGAACCACTAATAGTTGGAGAGGATTTCCCTAAATATAAAAATGGAATACCTAGTTATACTAGATTTAAAAATAAAAAAGTTAAAAAAATAAAAATATGAGAGACCTTAAGAAAGATAACTTGTATAAAAAAAATCTTGATAAAATAAATAAATTTAAATTTGATAACGAAGTAGCCTCTGTTTTTGAGGATATGGTAAGCAGATCAGTTCCAGGTTATAAATTTCTAGTTGAAAACATAGGGGTGTTATCAAAAAAATTTTATCAGCCAAATACAATAATATATGATCTCGGCTCATCTTTATGTGCATGCTCGCTATCAATTCTAGAAAAATTAAAAGATATAAAAGTAGAAATACATGCTGTTGATTCATCACAAGCAATGATTGATATATGCAGAAAAAATATTCGAAGGGAAGAAATAAAATACGTGCAATCTGATATTTTGGATATTGAAATCAATAATTCCTCAGTAGTAATTTTAAATTTAACTTTACAATTTATACCAATAGATAAAAGACAACTATTATTAGAAAAAATTTTTTCCAAGTTAAATAAAAATGGAATAATTATAATCACTGAAAAAATAAGGCTAGATAAAGAATCAGATGATATTTTTTTTAAAAACTTCCACGACTTCTTCAAGGAGCATAATGGTTACTCTAAGGAAGAAATTGATAGAAAAAAAATAGCCCTTTCAGAAACAATGGTAATTGATAGCGAAGAAATATATGAAGATCGCTTTAAAAAAATTGGTTGTAATAATTTTTATAAATGGTTCCAATGTTATAATTTTGTCTCATGGATACTAATAAAATAAATATATTACCTTATTTAAAAAATAATAATTTTTATAACAAATATACTTTTGAAGAGTATAAAAATTTGTTTTCATTATTTGATGAGAATAAAAATTTTAGTAATCATGGAAATCTTGAACAATGGAAAAATATTTTAACTCAACTTCCAGATATAAAGACAAATCATTTAGATTTATCTAAAGAAAGTATTCAAATTGGCAAACCTGAAGAAATAAATCTACTCCAACTAAAAATCCTTGAAAAAAGACTTTTAAATCTAAGTCCTTGGAGGAAAGGCCCATTTAATATTTTCGGCTTAGAGATTGATTCTGAGTGGCGTTCAGAAAAAAAGTGGCAAAGAGTAGAAGATTTTCTACCAAAAATTAAAGGAATGAGAATCGGTGATATTGGCTGTAGCAATGGATACTATTCTTATAAGCTTTTAAAACTAGAACCAGAGCTAATTGTTGGGATGGACAAAACAGCACTATTCATAATGCAGTTTTTAGCTACAAAATTTTATGCAAAACAAATTCAAGAGTTAATTATCTTGCCATGTTCTGCAGAGGAATTTAACCCAGAATTTATAGATTTTGACTTATTGTTATCGATGGGAATATTGTATCATGCAAAAAATCCTTCTAACCACATAGAGTCACTTCAAAGGTTAGTTAGAAAAAATGGTTATGTCGTATTGGAAACAATAATTTCTAAATCAAAAAAAAATATAAATATTAAGAAAAATCAAACATATGCTGGTATGAGAAATATAGGAACTATTTTCACTAAAGACAATGTATTTAAATTATTGAATCTTTCAGGTTTTAAAAATATACAAGTCATAAATGATAGCTTCACTGATGCTAGCGAGCAAAGAACTACAAAGTGGATGCAAGGAAAAAGTTTAAGCGATTTTACTCTCCCAAATGGAAATACTATAGAGGGTTACCCTCCGATCTGTAGAACTATATTTGTAGCTCAAAAAAAATGACTGTGATATTATTTAAAAAAAAATATTAATACCAAAATAATAAAAAATTCGAGAAAATTATGAAATCTAAAGTTTTTACTTCTGAATCTGTATCAGAGGGTCATCCAGATAAACTATGTGACCAAGTTTCTGATGCAATATTAGATGCCGCTTTAAGCCAAGATAAGAATGCTAGAGTTGCATGTGAAACTTTGGTTAAGTCAGAAGAAGGATCACTTGGAGTCGTAGTTCTAGGAGGCGAAATTACTACTTCTGCAAACATACAATATGAAGATATTGTTAGAAAAACAATTAATGACATTGGCTATAATTCTAAAGAACTTGGTTTTGATTCAAAAACTTTTGAATTTATAAATAAAATTGGTGCTCAATCTCAGGATATAGCACAGGGCGTCGATAGAGGTAATGATGAGGAACAAGGCGCAGGAGATCAAGGTCTAATGTTCGGTTATGCAAATAATGAGACAGATGTTTTAATGCCGGCACCTATAACTTATTCGCATAGATTGGTTCATAAGTTAGCAACTCTGAGAAAAGCCAATGATGTAAATTGGTTAAGACCTGATGCAAAAAGCCAAGTTACTTTTAAATATGACTCAGAGAAAATTCATTCTATAGATACTATAGTTATATCAACTCAACATACGCCAGATATTTCTCAAAGTGATATAAAAGACTTCGTTATTGAAGAAGTCATTCGAGACGTGTTGCCAGAAAAGTATCTTAAATCAGATACCATAATTCATGTAAACCCAACCGGTTCTTTTGAAATAGGTGGACCTGTAGGAGATTGTGGTTTAACAGGAAGGAAGATCATAGTTGATACATATGGAGGGATGGCTAGACATGGAGGCGGGGCTTTCTCAGGTAAAGACCCATCAAAAGTTGATAGATCAGCAGCATATGCAGCAAGATATGTAGCAAAAAATATTGTTGCTGCTGGATTAGCCGATAAATGTGAAATTCAGATCTCTTATGCAATAGGAGTATCAAAACCTACTTCTATAAGTGTTGATACATTTGGAACTTCAATAATTGGTGAAACAAAGATTGTACATATAATAAATGAAGTATTTGACTTGCGCCCATGGGGTATAACCAATATGCTTGGGCTATTAAAACCTATATACAAAGATACTGCGTCTTATGGCCATTTTGGCAGAAGTGATTTAGATCTTTCTTGGGAAAAAACTGATAAAATTGATGTTATAAAAAGTATGATTTAATGGAGTGATATTATGAGTAAGGTAGTTGAAAAGATTGGGCCAGATTATAAAGTAGCAGATATTTCTTTGGCAGATTGGGGCCACAAAGAAATGAGAATTGCTGAAACTGAAATGCCAGGATTGATGGCACTTAGAGAAAAATATGGAACTAATCAACCTTTAAAAGGAGCAAGAATTGTTGGTTGTTTGCATATGACTATACAAACAGCTGTTTTGATAGAAACTTTGGTTGATCTTGGAGCTAGTGTTAGATGGTCATCTTGTAATATATATTCAACTCAAGATCATGCAGCAGCAGCAATTGCAGAAAAAGGAATACCCGTTTTTGCATGGAAAGGCGAGACGGAAGAAGAGTATTTGTGGTGTATAGATCAAACTATAATCGGAGAACCATCATGGAAGCCCAATATGATTCTTGATGATGGAGGTGACTTAACTGCAATTATGCATGACAAATTCCCAGAGCTTCTATCAGGGGTAAAGGGTCTTTCTGAAGAAACTACTACCGGTGTTCATCGTTTATATGAAATGGTTAAAAATGAGGAATTAAAGGTACCAGCCTTTAATGTGAATGATTCTGTCACCAAGTCTAAGTTTGATAATTTATATGGGTGCAGAGAGTCACTAGTTGATGGAATTAAGAGAGCCACAGATGTAATGATATCTGGTAAGACTGCTTTAGTTTGTGGCTTTGGAGATGTAGGAAAAGGATCAGCGCAATCGTTAAGAAATGCTGGAGCAATTGTGTGGGTAACTGAAGTTGACCCAATATGTGCCCTTCAAGCTGCAATGGAAGGATTTAAAGTAGTTACAGTAGAGTCAGTTGTCTCAGAAGTTGATATTTTTTGTACAGCAACAGGTAACGCATCAGTTATAACATACAGCCACATGGAAAAAATGAAGGACCAAGCAATTGTATGTAACATTGGTCACTTTGATAACGAAATAGATGTTGATGCAATAAAAAAATGTAAATGGGATAATATTAAACCCCAAGTTGATCACGTTGAGTTTCCTGATGGTAAGAAAATAATATTATTAGCAGAAGGTAGATTAATAAATTTAGGTTGTGCAACAGGTCATCCAAGTTATGTGATGTCAGCTTCTTTTACTAATCAGGTATTAGCACAAATAGAATTGTGGAAGAATTCCTCAGATTACAATAATCAAGTCTACGTACTTCCAAAGATTCTAGATGAAGAAGTTGCAAGGCTTCATTTAGATAAAGTTGGTGCTAAACTTACAGAGCTTACTAATGAACAGGCTGATTATATTAGTGTAGATCAAAAAGGGCCATTTAAAAACGATACTTATAGATATTAATCTTTAATAGTGCGTTTGATTAGATTATATATAGATGAACCTTTGAATGAAGGCTCAAAAGTATTAGTTAAAAATGATTCATTTCATTACCTCGCGAAGGTATTAAAAGCAAAAAAAAATCAAAAAATTATTTTATTCAATAATACTGGTTTTGATTTCCATGGACATATAAAAAATGTTACAGATAGATATTTTGAAATTCATTTAGATAAAAGATTCTTTCTTGAAAAAAACATGTACACCACAGAAATTGCTTTTAGCATATGTAAAAATCCATGCTCTGATTTTATTATAAAAAAACTAACTGAGCTTGGTATTAGTTCTTTTCAACCATTAATTTCAAAATTTTCTATATTCAACAAAAAAAAAATAGACTTAGAGAAAAAATTAAAACACTGGAAAAATATATCTATTAGTTCAAGCGAACAATCTGAAAGATCCTATTTGCCAATTATAAAAAATACCATATCATTTCAAGATTATATTGATAGCTGTTCATCTGTAAGTAAGATTATATTAAATACAAAATCTCAAAATATGATAAATAATGTTTATAATTCAAGAACGGAATCTTGCTCTGTATTAGTTGGGCCAGAAGGAGATTTTTCAGATGAGGAATATTCTTATGCAAAACAATCAGATTTTTCATCTGTAAGTTTAGGTGATAATATCTTAAGAGTTGAGACAGCGGCAATTGCAGCAATTTCATATATAAAAATAATAAATAGCAATGAAAATAAATGACTAAAAAAGTACTTATAATTATGGACCCATTAGAGTCTATAAATATAAAAAAAGACACAACTTATCAATTGATAATATCTGCGCAGGAATTTGGACACAAAGTTTATTATTTAAAACCAGAGACTTTATCTATAAATTCAATGGGGCCGACAGGCAAAATCTATGAAGTAGAAGTAAACAAGAAAAATAGTTATCCCTTAAAAATTTCAAATGTTAAATCATATAATCTTTCAGATTTTGATTTTATTTTAATGAGAAAAGATCCACCTGTAGATAATAATTATATTTATATGACCCACATATTAGATTCTGTAAATAACAAGCATACGAGAATAATTAATCCTGGATTTACATTAAGAAATCATAATGAGAAACTTATAACATTAAATTTTCCAGAGCATATTCCTAAAAGTTTAGTCACATGTAATAAAGAAGATATTCAAGAATTTAAAAGCATGCACAAGAAGATTATCTTAAAACCTTTAAATTTAATGGGAGGAAGATCAGTATATTTTTTAGATCAAAATGATAAAAATTTCAATGTAATATTTGAAGAGATAACTAATATGGGGAAAAATTATATTCTAGCTCAAA
This sequence comes from uncultured Gammaproteobacteria bacterium, assembly GCA_913042035.1. Lineage (GTDB taxonomy): Bacteria > Pseudomonadota > Gammaproteobacteria > Poriferisulfidales. The sequence goes on from CAJWIN010000015.1 coordinate 7,713, forward strand.
AATATATTGAAGAAGCAATTAATGGCGATAAACGTATAATTACTATAAATGGAAAAGTATTTAAAGAAGCTGCTATACGAATACCAAATATCAATGATCATAGGTCAAATCTAGCTTCAGGTGGTACGATTGAAAAATATATTTTAAATAAAGAAGAAATAAGTATTTGTAAAGAAATTGCAAGTTTTCTTAAAAAAGAAAGAATTTATTTTGCCGGAATAGATATGATTGGAAAAAAAATAACTGAAATCAATATTACTTCTCCAACATGTATAGCTGAAATAAATCAATTTCATAAAATTAATTTAGGAATAAAATTTTGGGAACTAATAAATGAATCCAATTAAAGTTTTATCTATAGATTTTGGGGAAAAAAGAATCGGACTTGCCATTGGTGATACCGAAAGTAAAATCGCCTCGCCGCTAAAGACTATTTCGAATATCGGATCAGCAGAAAACTGTAATGCTATTGATTTAATAGCAAAAGAGTGGAGTATATCTAGAATAATTATCGGCATGCCTAACATTTATGATAAGCAAGAAATAAATAAAAAAATAAAAAATTTTGGAAAAATACTAAAAAACAAACTAAATCTCGACGTAATTTTTTATAATGAAGATTTCTCCTCAAATCAAGCGCAGGCTGATTTAGCTATGCAAATGAAGGCAGGAAGAAAAAAGAAGATTAATAAGGAAGAAATAGATAGAATTGCAGCCGCTTTAATATTACAATCTTATTTTGAAAATGAAATATTCAAAAGAGCAGACACAGGCATTACTTCAAAAGATTGAAAATTCTCTCAGGGATTATCTCTCAACACATAATATTCAAAATCCAATAATTATAGGAGTTCACACTGGTGGAGCCTGGATAGCTGACTGGTTGCAAAAAAAACTAGGTTATGAAGGTAAAGCAGCCACATTGAATATTAGTTTTTATAGAGATGATTTTAGTAAAGCTGGCGTAAATCCAAAGGTTGAACCAACGGAAATGCCAATATCTGTAGATGAAAAGCATGTAATACTTGTAGATGATGTTTTGTATACAGGCAGAACAACAAGAGCGGCAATAAATGAGATATTTGATTTTGGAAGACCGCGCTCAGTCACTTTAGTTGTTTTAGTAGAGCGAAATGGTAAAGAGTTACCTTTTTCAGCAGATGTTTGTGGAGAAAAATTACAGTTAGATGATAACAAAAATATAAAACTATATGGTCCAAACCCGATGATACTAGAAGTTGTAGATAAAAAATAATTATGAGGTATATGAAGTGAGTGATAAAAACGAAATAAACCTAGATAGCACAAACTTAAATAAATCCAATATTGTTTCTCAAAAACATTTACGTCATTTCTTAGATATAGAAAACCTCCCTAAATCTTTAATTTTAGATATTTTAGATCTTGCTGAATCATTCGCTGGAGTTTCTGGCCAGCCAGTAAAAAAAGTACCCTTATTAAGAGGAAAAACGATAGTAAATTTATTTTTCGAAGCAAGCACTAGAACAAGAACTACTTTTGAGTTGGCTGCAAAAAGACTCTCGGCTGATTTTCTTAATATTAATTTAGATTATAGTGCTACAAAAAAAGGAGAAACTTTACTTGATACTTTAAGAAACTTAGAAGCAATGCATTGCGATATGTTTATTGTTAGACATCCGTCTTCTGGAGCTGCTGAATTTATTTCAAAAAACGTTTCTCAGAACATTAGTATTATAAATGCTGGAGATGGAAGACATGCCCATCCAACGCAAGCTATGCTAGACATTTTTACAATAAGAAAATACTTTTCTGATTTTAAAAAAATAAAAGTTGCTATCGTTGGAGATATACTCCACTCGAGAGTAGCTAGATCTTTAATGCATGCATTAAGAATTCTAGAGGTACCTGATATTAGGGTAATTGGCCCAAAAACACTTCTACCAAGAGGTGTAGAGCATATGGGAGTTACGCCATATGTAGATATGGACAAAGGCATCAAAGACTGCAATGTTGTAATTATGCTTAGGCTTCAAAATGAAAGAATGAACTCAAGCTTCATTCCAAATGAGCACGAATATTACAACTTATACGGTTTTTCTCCTAGAAGACTTGATCTAATATCAAAAAATGGAATAGTAATGCATCCTGGTCCAGTAAATCGTGGTGTTGAAATAAGCTCAGAAGTAGCTGATGGCGATAGATCAGTAATACTTCAGCAGGTTTCAAATGGTATTGCTGTAAGGATGGCGATTTTATCGTTATCAATGCAGCCTTAGGAAAAATTATAATGAGTGACTTAATCATAAAATCAGGCAATTTGGTAAACCCGGGAGGAGAAATTTCGGGTGTACATGATATTTATGTAAAAAATGGAAAAATTATTGGTATTGATGAAGATACTACTAAACTAAATTCTCCAAAAATTATTGATGCAGAAAATTGTATTGTCTGTCCAGGTCTAATTGATTTATCTGTGAGATTTAGAGAGCCAGGTCTTGAGAAGGAAGCAACAATTCAAAGTGAATCTAGAGCAGCAGTTTCTTCAGGTGTCACAACAGTGTGTTATATGCCAGATACTAAACCAGTAATTGATACACCAGCTCAAATAAAACTCGTAGAAAATATTTTTGAAAATATTGATTTGTGTAAGGTGAAAGTTTTGGCTTCTCTTACTAGGAGTCTTGACGGAAAGAATCTTAGTCCAATGATGGAACTGAAACAAGCTGGAGCTATTGGATTAACAAATTGTTTTAAAGCTATAGATAATTTATTAATTTTGAGAAGAGCCATGGAGTATGCATCTGGAAGTGAAATAACAATATTCTACCAACCACAAAATTCTTGTTTGGCTAACGATGGATGTGTACATGAAGGCAAGATTTCAAATAAACTAGGATTGCCTGGTATACCCTCTGCAGCTGAATCAGTAGCAGTTGCCGAAGCAATACTTTTAAGTAAATTGACTGGAGCCAAATTACATTTATGTAGAATATCCTGTCTTGAATCCATAATGCTAATACAAAGTGCTCGTTCAGCTGGCATAGAGGTAACAGCAGATGTTGCAATACATCAATTATTTTTTGATGAAAATTCAATAATAAACTTTAACAGTGATTTTCATGTTATACCTCCATTTCGAGAAAAAGATGATTTGCTTGCTCTACAGAAAGCTACTCAAGACGGGACAATAACTGCAATTTGCTCAGATCACCAACCACATAATGAAGATGCAAAGCAGGCACCATTTGCAAATACTCAGCATGGTATAGCCTCAATTGAGGTTTTTCTTCCTTTAATAATGGAATTAGTAGATTTAGATATTTTAGATCTAAATACGGCTGTTGAAAAAGTAACTTCAGGTCCAGCAAAAATTTTAGGCATAGATGCAGGAATAATAAGAAAAGGAAGTTCGGCAGACTTATGCATTATAAAAAAAGAAAAATGGGTATTTAAAGATGCAAATATATTTAGTTCTGGAAAGAATAATCCTTTTGTAGGGAAAAGCTTTAATACTAAGATTTGTAAAACAATATGCAATGGAAAAATAGTCTTTGAAAATAAATAAAATAAGATGGTATTTACAATTGAATTTAAAATGAATTAAGGTTTCTTGTCTTGGAAAATATAAAAGAAAATATTTTAAAAATTAAAAAAGATATTTTACAGTCTGAAGTAAAATTTAGTAGAAAAAAAAATAGTGTAACACTTATGGCTGTAAGCAAAACACAAAGTACTGGAAATATTTTAGAAGCGTACAATGCCGGACAAAGACACTTTGGAGAAAACTATATTCAAGAATCAATTGAAAAAATTATTGAATTAAAAGATCTAGATATAATTTGGCATTTTATTGGTAAGATTCAAAGCAATAAAGCGAAATTTATAGCTGAAAATTATGATTGGGTACATAGCATTGATAAAATTTCTACATTAGAGAAATTAAATAATCATAGAAAAAGTATTAAAAAAAAAATTAATATATGTATTCAAGTCAATATTGATTCTGAAGAGACAAAATCAGGTATTTTTATAAATGAGGTTGAAAAATTTATAGAGCAAGCTAATGATTTGAAACAAATTACTATTAGAGGAATAATGGCAATACCAATGTACCAGCCTGATTATGACTCACAATTTAAAACATTTGCCAAAATCAAAGATTTGTTTGATAGTCTTGTTAAGAAAGGATATAAGTTAGATACATTATCAATAGGCATGAGTTCAGATTATAATGCAGCTATTGCTGCAGGTTCTACAATAGTAAGAATTGGAACATCAATATTTGGTGAAAGAATAAAATGAAGATAGCACTTATAGGATATGGAAATATTGCGAATGCACTAGTAAACGGCATGATATCATCAGAAAAAATTTTGCTTACTGATGACTTATATATATTTCATAATAACAAAGAGAAAATATATCAGCATGATAAGTGCACTTTTATGCGTTCTGGAGAAAAATGTGCTCATTCATTTGATATAATATTTTTGTGTGTAAAACCAAATGATATTGAATCAGCAATCAATGGAAATTTAGAATTATTTATTGATAATCAAATAGTTGTATCAGTAGCTGCTGGCATAAAAATAAAGACTATAAAAAACCTAATAAAGAGAGATTCAGGTGTAGTTCGAGCAATGCCAAACTTATGTGCCGTTTTTAATGAAAGTATTACTGGATTCTGTTCGGACAACAATGTTGGAGATAATAAAAAAAAGCATATAGAGGGAATTTTTAGAAGCATTGGTTATGTTAGAGAGATAAAAGAAGAAGAAATGGATTCTTTTACAGCATTATTTGGAAGTGGCCCTGCATACATAATGTATTTTATTGAATCTTTAATGAAATGCGAAAGTTTTGATAGTATTGATGAAGAAGATAAATCTTTATTAATTTTAAATTTATTGAGTAGTACATCAAAAATGCTGCTAGTTACTGAAAATATAAATGATCTAAGAAAAAAAGTTACTTCGAAAGGAGGAACTACTGAAGCTGCTATTAAATTATTTGAAGATAAAGATTTTATGAAAATTGTGAGAGATGCAATTCAAAAAGCAACAAAAAGATCTCTTGAAATGTCTAAATAAGGGTACTAAATAATGTCAAATTCATTTCCGGAACTTGGTTTTTTCATAGTAGACTTAATTCTGTCTTTTTTAATATTAATATTTACCTTAAGAATTCTTTTATCAATGTTTAGTGCAAATGCTAATAATCCAATTACTCAGTCAATTATTAAAATTTCTCGACCAATAAGATCTATATTTACTTTTATTCCAAATTTAGGAAAGTTTGAATTTTCAAGTTTTATATTGATATTCATATTTCATTTTTTAAACGTATATGCTCAAAGTACATTATTAGGCTCAGCTATTATTGTGGAAAAAATAATAATATTTTCATTTAAGAGTTCAATTTTTAGTATTTTAAATGTTCTGACAATTATCTTTATTATTCTAGCAATATCAAGTTGGTTTACACAATCAAGGCAAATAAATACAAATCCTGCTTTAGATATTGTTTATCAAATCGCAAATCCAATTTTATATTTGATAAAAAGAATAATTCCTACCTCTGTTGGAGTTATAGATTTTTCAGTTATCATTGCTCTCGTATTAATTCATTTTATTCAAAATTTTCTAAACGTTATTCTGTAGCGATTTGTAAATTAAATTAAATTCATATATTATAATTTAAACACCGATTTGAAGTCAGCTTGCGGGTGAGGAAATACAGCTAAAGCGAAAATTTTTAAGCACAGCAAAACCTTCCTACATAAAAAGCCGATTTCATTTCTTGAATTGCGGGCGTATATGGAAAATAAATTTGATAAAAAATCTGTTGGAATTGTTGTTCCAAAAACTGCTGAGATTAAACATAGCCTTAGTCTTGACTGCGGCAAGGTACTAGAAAAATTTTCTTTAGTTTTTGAAACATATGGAAAATTAAATAAGGAAAAAAGTAATGCAATCTTGATCTGCCATGCATTATCAGGAGACCACCACGCTGCTGGTTATCACAGTAATGATGATAAAAAACCAGGTTGGTGGGACTCATGTATTGGTCCTGGAAAACCTTTTGACACAAATAAGTTTTTTATTGTGTCTTTAAATAATCTTGGTGGTTGCATGGGATCTACAGGCCCAAATACAACTAATATTGAAACAGGAATTGAATACGGTCCTGACTTTCCTATAGTAACGGTAAATGATTGGGTTAATAGCCAGAAACTTTTAGCAGATTTTTTAGAGATAGAAAAATGGGCCTGTGTAGTCGGTGGAAGTCTTGGAGGTATGCAAGCACTTCAATGGGCTATAAGTTATCCTGATAAAATAAAAAATTCTATAATAGTAGCTGCAGCAGCAAAACTTTCGGCGCAAAATATTGCTTTTAATGAGGTTGCCAGACAAGCAATTATTACCGACCCCGAATTTCATGATGGCCATTATAATAAATTTGGCGTTATACCAAAGCGCGGCTTAAGCATAGCAAGAATGCTTGGACATATAACTTATCTGTCAGATGATTCAATGAGACAAAAGTTTGGTAGAGATCTTAGAGAAGGTAAATTACACTTCGGATACGATGTAGATTTTCAAGTTGAAAGTTACTTAAGATATCAGGCGCAAGCTTTTGTGGATAGATTTGATGCAAATACATATTTATTAATGACAAAAGCATTAGACTATTTTGATCCTGCTAAAGATCATGGCGGAGAGTTATTTAAAGCTTTTAAGAATACTGAATCGAAATTTCTTGTTATCTCCTTTACAAGCGACTGGAGATTTTCACCAGCAAAATCTCATGAAATTGTAAAAGCACTATTAAAAGCAAGAAAGAATGTTTCATACGCGGAAATAGAGGCAAATCAAGGACATGATGCATTCCTAATGCCAATTCCCCACTATTTTAATGTGTTAAGAAATTTTATGGAAAATTTATAATGAACAGAAGAGATTTTAAAATAATATCAGAATGGATAAAAAAGGAATCAACAGTTCTTGATTTAGGTTGTGGTGATTCAACACTATTAAATTATTTGGTTGCAAGTAAAGATATTAATGGTTATGGACTAGAAAAAGATATTGAAAAAGTGCAAGAATCGATAAAAAAAGATATTAGTGTTATCCAAGCTGATTTTAATGTTGGTTTAGAACAGTACTTTGAGAATAATTTTTTTGATTATGCAATTATGACTCAGGCTTTACAGGAAAATAAAAATCCAGACCGAATTATATTGGAAATGCTGAGAGTTGCAAAAGAGGGAATAGTTACATTTCCAAATATGGGTTTCTGGAAGAATAGATTTCAGCTAGGATTTCTCGGGCGTATGCCTATATCGAAATCACTGCCAAATAATTGGTTTGATACGCCTAATATTCATTTGTGTACTTTTGAAGATTTTGAAAGATTATGCAGGGACTTGAAAATAAAAATAATTGAAAAAAAAGTCTTAAATAATAGTTATTCGACAAACTTCTTTTTAAAATTATTTCCTAATTTATTTGGTGAAATAGCATTATATAGATTTGAAAAAACTAATTAATTTGAATCAATTTTTTCTTTTATAAAGTCTGCATGATTTAAATAAAGAAGTTCTGATATTTTTCTTATTCTATGCTCTTCATACTTATCTACTTCGTTGTCAGCTCTTGCGATTTTCCAAGCAATATTGATTAACTTCATTTTTTCTTCTTTAGTATAATTCTCATTAATTAGTTTTATATATTTTCTTAAGCAGTTTGTATCTTTATGAAGTTTTTGTGCTTCGTTATTGAGCCAAATAGCTTTTTCTTTTGATAAATTTAAGTCTTTTTCGAAAAATTTAATAATTTTTTCTATTTCGACAGTTTTTATTTCAAAGTCTGAATAACTTACCTCTATCAAAATAATCGCAGATGCTAAATTTATATCAGAAATTGCTTCTTCTTCTTGGCTTTCTTTTTTAAAAATTTTTTTAAGTAGTTTAAACATTTTTTATTTTAAATTTATTGTATTATATGTAATTCTAATTTAGGTGAAGGAATTTTTCAAATTATGTTATTGATAATCTTACCGTAAAGATATAAAGTAAAATAAATTTTTTTTGGTGATTTATGGTTGAGTATACAGATGAAGAATTCCTTTATATAACTAATACAGTTATGAAAGTATTAGATTCATGGAATCTCACAACAGAACAGACGGTTCAAGTTTTAGGCCTTTCAAGCAAAACAAAAAAAAGGCAATTAGATAAGTATAGGACTTTAAAAGCTTTTCCAAAAGAAGATTTAATTGTAAAAAGACTTAGTCATGTAGTTGGTATTTCTGACGCTTTAAGAACAACTTTTCCAAGGAATGTTAATATGAGCGAAAAGTGGATGAAAACACAACATAGAAGATTTAATAACGAAACTCCTTTATCTATTATACTCGAACAGGGCATAGATGGTTTATGTAGAGTTCGAGCAGAACTTGATTGTACATTTGCATGGAATGCATCGAGCTAAAAAAAATCATGAAAAAGCAATATATTATAAAAAATTCAAAACTACATGGTAAAGGTTTATTTGCTAATAGTTATATAAAAGCTGGCACAAACATTATTGAGTACGTTGGTGAGAAAATTACTAAAGCCCAGTCTGATAAAATAGCTGAACTTCAATTAAAGAAAGCCGAAAAAAATAAAGATGAAGGGCAAGTATATATTTTTACGCTGAATGATAAATATGATATTAATGGGAATGTGCCATATAACAAGGCGCGATTAATGAATCATTCATGTAATCCTAATTGTGATACAGATATTATTGATAACAAAATTTGGATTAGGTCCTTTAAAGATATAAGAAAAGGTCAAGAGCTAACTTATGATTATGGCTTTTCATTTGACGTAGATGATTTTAGAGACCATGTGTGTAAGTGTGGCTCAAGAAATTGTGTTGGTTTCATCGTGACAGAAACCGACTGGAAAAAACTTGGAAAATATTTAAGGAAACTAGCTGATAATTGTAAAAAAACTAGTCAATAAACTTTTTTTCAAACTCGAATAGAGAAATACTATCTAGAGAACGATACCCCTGTATTTCTTGTTTCTCTCTGTTAGAATCAGGGTAATTAATAGAAATTATATTTTTTAAGCCATTTTTATAAGAATATTTTAAGACATTTTCACTATCATCAATAAAAATAGCTTTATCTTTATTATAAAATATTTCCTTTTCTAGAAATTGCCAAAATTCATCAGTTTCTTTGGCATAGCCAAAATCCTCAGAAGAAATTATATTAGAAAAATAACCCCATAGTTTTGTTTGCGTGATTTTAACGTTGAGCATCTTTCTTGGACAGTTAGTTAAAAGAATAATTTTGATTTTTCGTTTTTTTAATTGATCCAAAAATTCAGGAACTTTAGGAAACACCTTTATTTTATGTTTTGTTTTAATTAATTCAGTGTCAAGGTTGATACCTAACTCTTCGCTCCAGAAATTTAACGAATACCATTGAATGGTATTTTTCTTTTTTTTATATTTTTCTTCGAATTCAAGTTTTGCTTTTTCGAAAGAAATATTATTTTTTTGCGCATATATATGAGGTATATGTTGATGCCAAAAGTAATTATCGTACGAAAGATCTAGTATCGTGCCGTCCATATCTAAAAAAAACGTTTCTATTGAGTTCCATTTCATCTAATCTATATAAATTAGTTAATTCATTAATTTGAATATATGATAACAGAAAAAAAATACGCTTTACTAGTTAACTTATTATTACAAGTAATGTTTGTAGGTATCTTACTTGGTTTGTTTAGAACGGCGATACCTGCTTTATCTGAAAGTATTTTCAATGTTCCTAGAGATTCATTTATTTTTTTATCAATGTTTATCGTGGCCTTTGGGGTCGTTAAAGGGATTGCTAATTATTATGCTGGAGTATTTGCGGACAAATATAATAGAAAAATTATTTTAATAATTGGTTGGTTAGTAGCTATACCAGTTCCTTTCATTATTTATTTTTCTACCAATTGGAACTTCATAATATTAGCAACATTTATTATTGGCATTAATCAAGGTCTTACTTGGTCTGTTACTCAAATTTCTAGTGTTGATATAACAGAAAGCGAAAGAAGAGGTTTGTCAGTGGGCCTTAATGAATTTTCTGGCTATTTTGGTGTGGCTGTAGGCGGAATTTTGGTTAGCTATATGACGATGCTGCTCTCAGTAAAATTAGCATTATTTTCTTTTAGCTTAATATTTATTTTAATAGCAATTTTGTATTGTATATTCTTAATTGAAGATACAAAAAAATATGCGAACGTAATTAGGCAAGACAATCCTCAGAACATTTTTTTTTACGTAACTTGGAAAAATAAGAGATTATTTGCGTATTCACAGGCTGGTCATATTGAAAAATTCGTTGATACCTGTGTGTGGATTTTTTTCCCCATATATCTTTTTAACAATGGTATAACTTTGATTGAAATTAGTTATATAGTTGGTACATATGCATTTACATGGGGAGTGCTTCAAATATTTTCCGGGTTATATTCCGATTATATTGGAAGAAATATTCTTATTGTAGCCGGAATGTTAATTTGCTCTATATTTCTTCCAATGTGTTTATTAAGTTTGGAATTTAATTGGTGGCTTATATGTAGTTTCTTTTTAGGTTTAGGTATGGCTCTACTATACCCATCTATAAGTTCCGCAGTTAATGACAATTGTGAAGACACATGGAGAGCAACTGGTATTGGTATATATAGATTTTGGAGAGATACTGGTTATGCAACTGGTGCATTAGGATTGGGTTTAGTGACAAGTGTATTAAATATTGAAGCTGGATTTATTTTTGTCTCAATTAGTATGATAATGTCAGTATTAATTTTAATTTTAATTTTAAGAGTAAAATGAAAGAAAAACTAAATAAAAATGTATATGGAGAGCAACTCGAGATTTGTAGCAAGGAAACAATGACAGGTTATTTAAGAAATGGCTCTTGTGAAACATTAGATGATGATATAGGCAGTCATACCGTATGTGCAAAAGTAACAAGTGAATTTCTTGAATATTCAAAAAGCAAAGGTAACGATTTAATTACTCCCCGTCCAGAGTTGGATTTTCCTGGACTCAAAGAAGGTGATAAATGGTGTGTGTGTGCAATGAGATGGCTTGAAGCTTTAAATGATGGCGTAGCTCCACCCATATTAATCAAGAGCACAAACATTTTGGCATTAGATATTATAGACATTGATTTATTAAAAAAGCATGCAGTAGACTTATTATAAATGGTGGCTCGGGGCAGAATCGAACTGCCGACACGAGGATTTTCAGTCCACTGCTCTACCAACTGAGCTACCAAGCCAAAACTTCATTTATAATTCAGTAAGAAAAAAAGTGAGTATACACCAATGTGCTCTATTAGATGAAGATAAGTTTAAAATAAAGTAAAAATAGAAGAAACCAAACTTTTATATATATAAGCTTATTATAATATTTAAATTTATGAGAATGCTTATCAACAACACAAAAAATATATTTATTTTCAATAACTTACTTTTTATTAAATGTATAAAAATTGCTTATAATTAAGGGTTTATTTTTTGAAATATTTGTCTAGAATGACTAGGGTATAAACATATTTATAATAACTCGAGGATAAAACGATATGATTAAATTATTAGATTTTAGCAAAAAACTTTTTGCATCACTTCTAGTAGTAATCTCATTGCCAACAATAGCTCTAGCAGGAGGTCACTCAAGTGGCTTAAGTCCTGATGACACGGTTGGGGTTACTTTCTGGATAATTTCTATTGCAATGGTTGCTTCTACTGTATTCTTTCTTATTGAAAGAGACAGAGTAAGTGCAAAATGGAAAACTTCTTTAACAGTTGTAGGTTTAGTTACATTAATCGCAGCAGTTCATTACTTCTACATGAGAGAAGTTTGGGTAGCGACTGGTGATTCACCAACAGTATTAAGATATATTGATTGGTTATTAACTGTGCCTCTACAAATGATTGAGTTCTACTTGATTCTAGCAGCGGTTACAGC
>CAJWIN010000016.1 GCA_913042035.1 uncultured Gammaproteobacteria bacterium
CACTTTAGAGAGCCTGGTTTAACAGATAAAGCAGATATTAGATCTGAGTCTTTAGCTGGAGTTATTGGTGGCACAACTACTTATATGGATATGCCAAATAATAAACCGCCTATAATTACTAACGAAGGTTTAGATAAAAAATTCCAAGTAGCAGAAAATAGATCTTTTGCAAATTACTCTTTCTACCTAGGTACCACAAATGACAATATAGAAGAAATTAAAAAGACATCAAAAAGAGCCTGTGGTGTAAAAATATTTATGGGCGCCTCTACTGGAAACATGTTAGTTGATAACTTAAAGTCACTAGAAGACATATTTCTTCATTGTCCCAAATTAATTGCAACACACTGCGAAAGTTCTCCAATAATAGATAAAAATTTTGCAGCTGCAAAAGAAAAATATGGGGATGATATACCCCTTGAGATGCATACAGATATTCGAAGTAGAGAATGCTGTATAGAGTCATCAACCTTAGCTATAAATCTTGCAAGAAATTATGGCTCAAGGCTTCATGTTCTTCATTTAACAACAAAAGAAGAAGTTGATTTTTTTTCTAACAGTAGTGATGTTAGTGGCAAATCTATCACAGCAGAAGTTTGCATACACCATATGCTTTATTCAAAAAAAGATTACGCCACTAAAAAAGGTTTTATAAAATGCAACCCATCGATTAAAGAAGAGAGCGATAGACTTGCTCTTATTGAAGCTGTTAAAAATAATAATATTGATGTGATTGCAACAGATCATGCTCCTCATTTAAAATCAGAAAAGACAGCAGGAAAGTACGAAGATATTCCTGCCGGTTTACCAGTTATTCAGCACTCCTTAAGGGCCTGCCTAGAGTTCTACCACAATGGTATATTTTCTCTTGAGCAAATTATTGAAAAAATCTGCCATAATCCTGCTTTATGTTATAACGTAAAAGAAAGGGGATTTATTAGAGAGGGTTACTGGGCTGATTTAGTCATACTTGATTTTCTTGAGGTTGGTGAACTTGATAATATGCCTATGATGCATAAGTGTGGATGGTCTGCTTTCTCAGATGTTGCGTTTAGAACAAAAGTCTTAACAACTATAGTATCTGGAAATATTGCATATGAAGATAATAAAATTCCAGAACAGCCATTCGGACTAGAACTGGAATTTAATAATTAATTACGCAGTTGCTTTTAATTCTTGAACACCTTTTTGGTTTTTATCGACTTCAACTACAATATCGCTTTTCAATGAAGATTGGCATGCAAGAATATAACCTTGATCAAGCATATCCCCGTCTAATGTATATGCGAAATCAGAAAGCTCTTTAACTTTGCCTTCTTTTAATATAGCTCTGCATGTACCACAACCACCGCTTTTACAATTGCAAGGCCATTCAATACCTGCATTCTCTGCAGCTTTTAGCAAATTAATTTTACCGTTAACTTCAAAAGTTTCGCCAGTATTTGCAATTGTTACTTTATAAGTTTTATTTTTATCTCCAAATCCAAACATATTACCTCCAAATTTTTATAAAAAAGTAGCCGGAAAACCGGCTACAAGTATGTGGAGCTTAGGTGCTCCAGGGGATGTACAAATAATTAAACATGTAATAACAATAACATAATTTTTTATTATGTACAGATAAATCTATACAAATACATACATTATTTACTTTAATATTACAATAACTTACAATAATACAAGTATTGTATAGATAAATATAAATAATACTTGACTAAAACATATACCTTATATAGAGTAATTATATGAAATACAACCATGAGTAAAAATTATGATTAATACTGAACAAAATTATAGAATTGGATTAACAACTCAAATAACTGGTATCCGCCCAGAAACTTTAAGGGCTTGGGAAAGAAGGTATGAAGTTGTCAAACCAATTAGAACTGATGCTGGAGACAGACTATATACGCAAGCCGATATTGATAGACTTCTTCTTATTAAGAAACTAGTCGATAACGGTGATGCAATTAGTGCTGTAGCAAATCTCAATATTGAAAATCTTGAGAAAAGAATTACAAGTTGTAAAACAGCTATAACAAGCGTTGGAAAAAATGATTTAAACTTTATATTGCTTGGAAGAACAATTTTAGATAAAAAAAGTCTAGATAGTATGAGATTAAATATGATTGATGTAGTCCAAGACCCTAAAAATATTAAATCTAATTATCATTGTAAAATTGATTTTGTTATTGCGGAAATTTCAACTGTCAATCAAGGGACACTAAAAGCTTTACAAAAAATATTAACTCAATCAAAAGCATCTAAGCTTCTTTGTGCTTACGATTTTGGTAAAGAAAGCGATATTGCTACTTTAACAACACAAGACACAGGTACAATTTCCTTGCCATTAAATCACTCTGATATTACAAATTGGTGTAGTAATAACTTCCCTAACTATTTGCAATCGACATCTACAGATAGATTATTAACAGATCAAGATATTGCAAGTATAGTTGCTGCTGGAAGTACAATTAATTGTGAATGCCCAAGGCACTTAAGTGACTTAATACACAAATTAACTGCCTTTGAAAAATACTGTTCAGAATGTGAAGCCAGAAATGCAAAAGATGCAGAAATTCACCAAGAGCTTGAGACTACGTCAGCTAAATCTAGATATTTATTAGAAGAGGTCTTAATTAAGCTTGCTAAAGTTGAAGGTATTAAGTATTAAATGTTAATCGTCTGATTAGCAGATTCAGTATGCTTATACAGGCAAATGCCAGGAAGATAATTTAGAATGAAATCACTTGTTTTATTTTCAAATGATTTGCGATTAAATGATAATGAAGCAATTAATGCAGCAGTTAAATCTTATGATTTATCAACATTTGTGTTTGTTTTTGATAAAAGTCTTTATGAGGACACTCATGGTTCTGCTAACTTATGGTGGCTTGAAAAAAGCTTAAAATCGTTAAAAGATAGATTAAAAGATAAAAATATTTGCTTACATATAATTAAAGGCGAATATGTATCTAAAATATTGGATATTGTGAAAAAAAATGATTTCCAATCAGTTTTTCTCAATCAAAATAAACACCCTAGTTTTATAAGTAAAGAGAAAAAATTGGAGAAAGAGCTTAGTAAAATTAGCGTAAAATTTTACAGTTTTAACAACACCAACTTATCAGAGCCTGATTCAATATTTAATAAAAGTGGCGAACCTTACAAAGTATATTCGCCGTTTTACAAGCACTGTAAATCTGTTTATAACCAAAAAGAAGTATTTGATTTTCCAAAAAAAATAATTCATACATATGAGATTGATGATGATTTTATAGACGTCAGTGAAATTTTCTCAAAATATGGAAATAATTGGTCTGAAAAGTTCAATAAATACTGGAAACCTGGGGAAATAGAAGCACATAAAGTTTTAGAATTATTTTTGAGAAAATCTATATCAAATTATAAAGAAGATCGAGATTTTCTTGGAACATTAGGTACATCAAGATTATCGCCACACCTTCATTTTGGTGAGATTACATCAAATCAGATTATTAGTGGTTTTGAATTTCATGCTGATCATAATTTAAATAAACACGAAGAACATTTTATAAAAGAGCTGTATTGGCGAGAGTTTGCATATTACATACTATTCCATTTCCCGTATGTGACAAAAAAACCATTTAATAAAAAATACGAAAACTTTGAATGGAGTAAAAACTATCATAGTAATTTAGATAAATGGAAAAAAGGCATTACAGGTATAAGAATAGTAGATGCGGCTATGAACGAACTTTGGGAAACTGGCTATATGCATAATAGGACTAGGATGATAACCGCATCTTTTTTGACAAAAAATTTATTAATACCTTGGCAAGAGGGTGAAAAATGGTTTAGGGATACATTATTAGACGCAGATATTGCAAATAATGTTATGGGGTGGCAGTGGGTATCTGGTTGTGGTACGGATGCAGCCCCATATTTTAGAATATTTAACCCGATTCTTCAGGAAAAAAAATTCGACCCTGATAATATCTATACAAAAAAATGGCTCAAAAACTTTGACGACTATATTGAAGATGGCAAAGAAGATCTATTTAATGGAAATAACTTAATGAAACCAATTGTAGATTTAGGAATAAGTAGAAATCAAGCGTTAGAAAGATTTTCTAGAATCAAATAAAAAAATTAAGTCTTAAATCTACTTTCTATATAGTTAAACAAAATTTCTTTAAAATCATTTGTTATATTGTTACCTTTCAAAGTAACATTCTTTTGACCATCTATATAAACTGGTGCTGTAGGATTCTCTCCTCTGCCAGGAAGGCTTATGCCTATATCAGCATGTTTACTTTCCCCTGGTCCATTAACAATACACCCCATTACCGATATCTTTAAGTTCTCTACTCCTGGGTAATCTTTTTTCCATGTTGGCATATTAATCTTAATATGCTTATCAATATCTGACGCTAGTTTCTGGAAATAATCACTACTTGTTCTGCCGCAGCCAGGGCAAGATGTGACATCTGGTAAAAAATATCTTATGCCTAAACTTTGTAGAATTAATTTTGCAACCTCAACCTCTTTTGACCTGCTACCATTAATATCCGTTGTTAAAGATACTCTAATGGTGTCACCTATGCCATCAAGTAATAATGGCCCTAAGGCACAAGCTGAATAAACGACGCCTCTTTCATTGCTGCCTGCCTCAGTTAAACCAAGATGTAATGCGTAATCACAAATTTCAGAAATTTTTTTATAAACCTTAATTAGCATATTAACTTTACTTAATTTGCATGAAATTATGATTTTATCTTTTCCCATTCCTAATGATTCAGCTAATTTTGCATTCTCTAGCGCTGAGGTGATTACTGAGTCACACATAACTTCATCTAAAGTTTTTGGCTTACTTAGTTTATTGTTAGCATCTAAATTACTAGCTAATAATTCTTGATCTAAGCTCCCCCAATTAACACCTATTCTTACTGGTTTATTTAATTCGCAAGCAGTTTCAATCATTGTAGTAAAATTTTTATCTTTTTTATTTTTCTTTCCAACATTCCCTGGGTTAATTCTAAATTTATCTAAACAACCTGCTTCTGTTTTATATTTATTTAATAAAATATGACCATTAAAATGAAAGTCGCCAACAATTGGGACTGTAATACCAGATTTAATTAAACTTTCTTTTATGTATGGTATAGCTTGCATTGCGTCAGAATCATTTACTGTAACTCTCACAATCTCTGAGCCGGCTTCCGCTAGTTGGATAATCTGTTCAGTAGTTTTTTCAATGTCGGAGGTATTAGTATCAGTCATTGATTGCACAATAACAGGATTATTTCCTCCAACAGAAATATTTCCTACTTTAACCTCATGAGATTTTCTTCTATTTATATTATTCATGCTCATGTATATTATTATCACATGAACATTTAATAATTGGGAGTTTTTATGAAAGGTTTCTTGGTTACTGGAACAGATACGGACGTCGGTAAGACTTGGTTTATGCTCAAATTTGGTGAATTATTAAAAGAACATAAATTGAAGTTTCATTTCCTAAAACCAGTAGAATCAGGATGCGAAGAGCCAAACGGTGACATAATACCAAAAGATGCAATGCAATTTTCAAAACTCGAAGGAGTTTCTCTGCCAAAAATATGTAAATTCATGTTTAAAGCTTATGCATCGCCTCCAAGAGCGGCTAAGTTAGAAAGTAAAGATATAAAAATAAATGATATTATTGATTTTATTGAAGAGAATAAAATAGATGATGATGATTGCTTAAATCTCATAGAGGGATGCGGAGGTTTTTTCTCTCCAATTGCTAACAATAAATTGACATCAGATTTAGCAGTAAAGATCGGCCTGCCAGTTATTTTAGTGGTAAATAATACGTTAGGATGCATTAATCATAGTTTACTTTCTATTCAGGCTATAGAAAGTCTAGGTCTAAACATTAAATTTATCATTTTAAACGATCTTAATGAAACAGTTCCTTTGGATAACTTTAATGAACTCTCGTCCTATACTTCTATACCAGTATTAAGATTGAAGCATAATGAAAAAGCTGATTCTAACTTAATAAACTTTCTAGTATAAATGCCAGAACTTCCTGAAGTACAAACTATAGCAGATGGTATTGAGCCATACTTACTGAATAAAAAAATTATTAAATGTAATGTTTATGTTGATAAGCTTAGATGGCAATTACAAAAAAATTTATCTAAGAATCTTATTGGTTGTAAAGTACTCAATGTCTCTCGAAGAGCAAAGTATATAATAATATCTGGAAGTGAATTTTATTTAACAATTCATCTTGGTATGACTGGAACACTAAGAATCGCTAATAAAAAAGATTTAAAACAGAAACACGATCATTTTGAGATTTATCTAAGCTCAAATTTAATACTTAGATTTAATGACCCAAGAAAATTTGGAATGATTTTCTTTTCCAAGGAATCTCCCATTACATCTAACAGATTATTGTCTGAGTTAGGTGTTGAACCTCTAGAAAAAAAATTTAATGAAAAATATTTATATTCAATATCCAGAAGTAGAAATATTGCAGTAAAATCCTTACTAATGAATGCAAAGATTGTTGTTGGCATAGGAAATATCTATGCATCGGAAGCTTTATTTCTTTCAAAAATAAAACCACAGAAAGTTTCAAAAAAACTAACAAAGGAAGATTGCAAAGTCTTAGTAACTTCTATAAAAAAAGTTCTGAAAAAAGCTATAAAAAAGGGTGGTTCTTCTATTAATGATTATATAAATGTAGATGGGAAAAAAGGATACTTTCAATATGATTTTAAAGTATATGGCAGAACTAATATGCCCTGCCATATTTGTCAAAATGACATTTTACAAATAAAAATTAATCAAAGATCGAGCTTTTATTGTAAAAATTGTCAGAAATAATCAACTATTTCTTTTGCTGCTCGTAGAACATTTGATTTAGTCTATGAGAATTTGCATCAGCAGCAGATATAGCTTGCTTAGCAGTCTCTTCAACTAACTCTAGTCTATCTAGTAAAGCTTGATCAGTAGCACAACCTGAAAGCATTACAGCGAAACCAGCCACTAGAAGTGTTTTGATTTTTTTCATTGAAGCCTCCTTATTATTATTTAAGCTTAAATTCCCTTATTGGGATTTTTTACTATATCAAATAAAGTATTTTTGTAAAAGCTATATAAGCAATAGTTTGGTGGACTAAACTAACCAAACTAAATATCTGCTTAAGGAGAACAAAATAGGATTTTTAAAGAGAAAGCCGTCCCTGGCAATCTATTCTTTAAAAACAGTTACTTACCTAACATCTGCCTGTATAAACAAACTGAAGCTACAGACCAGACGACTAACATAACAATAATTTCTAACATACTAACCTTCCATGTAAATAATAATAATAATATATAAGAATATTATAATATATAAATAGTATATGTCAATAGTTATTGTTGATTTATTTATATTTTGCTTTAAGAGCTTCTTTTACTTCAGGGCTAACAAACCTCGAGATATCCCCACCTAATTCTGCTATTTCCTTTACTAAGGTAGATGATAAAAATGCGTATGATTCTGAGGGTGTAAGAAATATAGACTCTATATTTTCGTTAAGCTTTTTGTTCATGCTAGACATTTGAAACTCATATTCAAAATCTGATACGACTCGGAGACCTCTTAAAATAACTTTTGCATCTAGCTCTTTTGCAAAATCAACCAAAAGGCCACTAAATCCAATAACTTCAATATTTTTTATTCCTGCAAGTGATTTTTTTGCAAGATCAATTCTCTCAGCCATTGAAAAAATAGCATCTTTTTTAGTATTCTCTGCAACGCATATATAAATTTTATCAAATATATTTGTAGCTGCTCTTTGCACCAAATCTTTATGCCCATTGGTAAATGGGTCAAACGTTCCAGGATATACTGCAATATTCATATCTCTACCATTAAATTTTTATTAAATCTATCATATCACAGATGCGTTATGCTGAAAAAGTAAGTAAACTACTTCGCCAGTCTTTTTGCTTTTAAGTAAATTCCAGTTATCAGGGGTTTCTAACATAAACTCATTATTTTTTTTATAAGGTAATTCAATATAAATTTTACATTTATCAGATATCTCTGGCATTAATGATATTTTTCTTATTATCTCATTAATAATTTTCTTCGAAAAAGGCGGATCTAAAAAAATTACGTTAAAATTTTCTTTTAAATTTTCTAGAAAATTAAATGCACTTGAATTAAAAATATAAACATTATTAGCATTTAATTCATTTTTCTGAAGACTTAGATGATTTGTAATATCAATATCAACATCAATCAAATAAACTTTTTTTGCACCTCTAGAAGCTGCTTCAAATCCTAGGGCGCCGCTACCAGCAAATAAATCTAAGCATATTGAATCTTTTACATCTTCTTGAATCCAATTAAACAAAGTCTCTCTTATTATGTTTTTAGTAGGACGTAAGTCTTTTTTTTCTAGAAATGTAACGTTTTTTCCTTTCCATAACCCAGATAATATTTTAACTTTTAAATTTAATTTACTTTTTTTTTGCTTTTTCATTACCAACTACCAGTGTAACAAGGTTCTTGAGATCGATTTCTTCTTTAAAAGCTTGTAATATATCCTTTTTGGTTATTTTAGAAATATTTTTAGTGAATGAATCCAAGTAGTCTAATGGAAGATTATAGTAATTAATCATAGACAAATAATTTAATATATCAGAATTACTGTCTACTCTTAGTGGAAAACCGTTAATTATAGCCTCTTTCGCATGTTTTAATTCTTGGTTAGTTGGTCCCTTATCGCAAAATTCTTTTAGCATATTGTGTATAATTTTTATAGAATCTTGTGCTTGCTCTGACTTTGTTTCTATACCAATAACAAATGGCCCAATATCCTTCATAGGGTATACATAACTGTAAACTCCATATGTATAACCTTTCTTAACTCTCAATTCCTGCATTAATCTAGCACTAAAACCGCTTCCGCCAAATATATAGTTTCCAACATAAAGCGGAAGATGATTTTTTGAGCCTCTTTTTAAAGATAAACCACCAACATATATATGTGCTTGCTCAGAATTAAATTTTTTATATATATATTTTCCTTTATTATTTTTTTCTAGAGGGATAATATTATTTTTGTTAATAACTTTTTTTCTTTCTAGAGATTTTGATATTTTTTCTGAAAGAATAATTACTTCTTTTTCAGACAGAGAAGAAACAATCGCTATTGTTGCATTTTTATGATTTATATTATTTTTATAAAAATCTAAAATGTTTTTTCTATTAATTTTTTTTAAAGATTCTTTTTCGCCAATAGATGGGGATCCATAAGGATGTTCTTTATAAATCTCTTTAAAAAATAAATTTGAAGAAATTTCACTTGGATCTGACTCATCCTCGATAATGGAAGATATAGTTCGATCTTTCTGAAGATTTATTTCTTTTTGGGGAAAATTGCTATCTGATAAAATATCTAATAAAGTCTTTATAGAAGGGTTTAGATATTTTTTATCTGTTAAGGATCTAAGAGAAATTGATGACTTATCTTTATTAACTGAAGCATTAAAAGATGCTCCCGTAGATTCAAATGATGATGCTATTTCCTCTGAATTCATTTTCGTGGTTCCCTCATCTAATAAATTATGAGTTAACATTGATAATCCTTTTAGACCATTATCTTTATTTGATCCAGCATCAAAAGTTATTTTAATATCTATCATTGGTATATTTTCAGATTTAGAATATAAAACTGTTATTCCATTTTTTGTTTCATATTTTAATATTTCAATATTTGCTTGCGTTATGTTTGGTATTATCATAATAATTAAAAAATATGTTGTTCGGATTATCTTGTTCATCTTGAGTTATTAGAATTAACTTTAACTACAGTCTGTAAATTTGGAACAAGATATTTTCTTGCTACTTTCCTAACCTGTTCTGCCGTAACTGAGCCAATATTTGATGTGTATTTATCTATCAGCTTTATATCACCTATTGAAGTTTTGATCATACCCAAAACTCTTGCCTGATAATCTATTGAATCTCTTTGATAAACCTCTGAAGCTAAGACTTGAGCCTTAATTCTATTAAGCTCTTTTTTTGAAACTAGGTCAATTTTAAGTTTTTCTATAATTTTCTCAAGCTCAATTTCTACAGAACTTATTTCTTTACCTGCCATTGGATTAACATCAATTAGAAATAAGGGATTATTTCTTGAAAACATAGAGTAACCTGAGTCAGCATAGCTAGCAATTTTCTTCTCTTTTACAAGAACTTTTTGTAAACGAGAATTTTGACCGCTGCTTAAGATGCCAGATAAAACTGATAACGCGTAACATTCCCAGCTTTCAATTTCCTTATTATTAAGGCTTGGAACTTTATATCCCATAATTAAATATGAAGGTTTATTTTCAATCTCTATAGAAATATTTTTTTCCCCAAACTGAAATGGTTCGCTTCTAACAAATCTGTCATGTATTTTTATACTTTTTTTATTTCCATAATATTTTTCAAGTAACTGCATAGTTTTATCAAAATCTATATCTCCAACAATTACTGCAGTTGCATTATTGGGGGCATACCAGTTTTCATACCATTCAGATATATCTTTTTCAGTCATATTATTTAAATCTTCCATCCAGCCAATAATGGGATCATGATAAGAACTATTATTGTAGGCGCTTGCATATAATTGTTCATAAGCTATCCCTTCAGACTGGTCGTCAGTCCTTAATCTTCTCTCTTCTTTAATAACTTCTATTTCTTTTAAAAAATCTTCTTTCTTCACTACTAAATTAGACATTCTGTCAGATTCTAACTTTATGGCATATTCTAAATACTGTGAAGGGAGTGTTTGATAATATGCTGTGTAATCTTTACTCGTAAATGCATTTTCTTTGCCACCTAGTTTTGAAATAATTTCAGAGAATTTTCCTCCAGGATTTTTTTTTGTACCCTTGAACATCATGTGCTCCAACGCATGAGATAATCCAGTTTTTCCACTTACTTCATCCGCTGACCCGATCTTATACCAAATATGACTTGTAACAACTGGGGCTCTTTTATCTTTTTTTAAGATTATATTCATACCATTGTCCAATGTTCTTTCCATAATTTCAGCCCTCACGCTAAAGGATGTTATAAAAAATATTAATATATATGTATTAATAAGAAAAAATTGTTTCGAAATATTCATAATTCGTTTAAAAATCATATTTTTGTTCAGCAAAATTATTAAGGATCTAGTTACTATCAAACTTAAAACAATATATCATAAAGCCTATGATAAGTTTTAACAACATTTGCAAAATATATTCTAGAAATAAGGTGTTTTACGATGCTAATTTGTCTATTTGCAAAGGAGATTTTGTTTTTCTTACAGGTGAATCTGGTTCTGGCAAAACTACTTTTTTACGTCTACTATCTGGCTTAGAGAGTCCAGACAAGGGGAAAATATTTGTTCTAAATGCTGATATTACAAAGCATACAAAAAAAGAATTATCAGACTACAGGAGAAAGATTGGAATAATAATGCAAGATAATATCTTTATCGAAAATGAAACAGTTAGCTATAATACTTCATTACCTTTAATAATTTCTAACGATAAAGAAATCCATAGTAAAGTAAGTGCGGTACTTAATTTAGTTGAACTGGACAATAAAGGGAATAAAATAATTAAAAATCTTTCAGCTGGAGAGAGGCAACGTGTTGCAATAGCTAGAGCTATTATTAATAAACCAGATATTATTCTTGCGGATGAGCCAACAGGAAATTTAGATCATAAACTCTCAAAAAATATCATACAAATGTTAATAAAATTAAGTAAATATGGGGCAACTGTAATTGTCGCAACACATGAATTTTCTTTAGTTAAAGAATTAAAACAAAAAATTATAAATATTAATAATGAAAAATTATATATTAAAGAATAGTATTTTTAACAGTATATTTGCTAATCTACATCATCATTCTACGTGCTTTATTAATAGCATAAAACAGTTTTTAAATAGTCCCTTAAATTACCTTTTATTCATAATACCAATATCATTGTGTATTTTATTAGTTTTAATATCGTACAATTTTATGAAAAATATAGATGTTAATCTAAAAAATGATGAAGAAAAAGTTATAATTTTTTTAAAAGATGATATTAGTTTTATGGAAATTGAAAATATTAAAAAAGAAATTATAGAAAATTATGAGATTACAGTTTTCAATTATTATAATGAACAAGAGTCTTACGAAATTTATTCTAAAATTAACGAGGGCCGAAACATCATAAAAAATGAAAATTATAATCCTTTTCCAAAAACTATCGTTATTGAAAAAAAAATTAGCGAGTCAATTTTAGATAACAACAAGATGTACTTATATTTAGAGAATAATAAATTTATTGACTCTTTTAATTCTAATAGTATATTTTTAAAAAGAATGAATTTTTTTAGAAATATTTTATTAAATATTTTATTACTCTCTTTCGCTTTCTTTTTTTTTATTTTGATATTTTTTATTAATTACTATATGAAAATTGAAATCTCTTCCAACAGAAATAAAATATATATTTATAATTTACTTGGCGCTAGAGGCTCTTATATTCGAAGAGAATATTTATATTTACCGGTTTTATCAGGATTCTTGAGCTTCATCTTAGGTTATATTTTTTTTCAATCTTTTTACTATTTTTTTACAACCTCATTAAATGAGATTCTTACATCTTTTAGCATACCCTATTCATTCACTAATATATCTTTTGTAGAAGCTGCATTTGGTGCGTTCTCAGTTATCATATTAATGATTAGTGTTTGTATTTTCACAATTAACAAACATTTAAAACATGTTTTATAGACTATATAGCATTGATTTAATTATATATTTTCTGTAATATTGATAAATCTTAGCACTCTAGTATAATGAGTGCTAATAAAAGTACAGAGCTTTTAAACGTTATGGAAACAATTAATTTCAACAATTCGCAATTGCCCTCTTGTACAGGGAGCATTGATACTTACATTAACCATGTCATGAGTATTCCAGCTCTTTCTACTGAAGAAGAAGTTGCTTTAGCTAAAAATCTAAACAATGAAAATGATCTTGGGGCTGCTAAAAAATTAATCATGCATAATTTAAGGTACGTTGTCTTCATAGCTAAAAGCTACTCGGGCTACGGACTAAATTTAAGTGACTTAATACAAGAAGGTAATATAGGTTTAATGAAGGCCGTAAAAAAATATGACCCCGAAAAAAATCTTAAGTTGATAACGTTTGCAGTTTATTCTATAAAATCAGAAATTCATGAATTTGTAATTAAAAACTGGAAAATTGTTAAAGTGGCCACTACGAAGGCGCAAAGAAAACTTTTTTTCAATTTAAGGTCAAAAAAAGGTAATCTTTCAAATCTAACCTCTAATGAGGCTTCATTAATTGCAAAAGATCTTGGGGTTGGTGTAGATGACGTTATGGAAATGGAAAAGAGAATGTATAGCTCTGATTTAGCCATAGAAGATAAAGATGAAGATAATTATTCT
The DNA here is from genome assembly GCA_913042035.1 of uncultured Gammaproteobacteria bacterium. Taxonomy (GTDB): domain Bacteria; phylum Pseudomonadota; class Gammaproteobacteria; order Poriferisulfidales. The sequence continues at coordinate 13,487 of CAJWIN010000016.1, forward strand.
CCTGCTATTCATTTAAAGAGTAGCGAACTTCAGCCAGATGAAATTCTTGAAAACGATGAAAAAGGCTTTCTTTCTAAAAAGCTTTATAAAATAGTTGATGGTCTTGATGAAAGGAGTAAAGATATAATTTCTAGTAGATGGCTATCGTCACAAAAAGCAACATTAGAAGACCTTTCAAATAAGTATGGAATTTCCAGAGAAAGAGTAAGACAAATTGAAAATGAATCTATATTAAAACTTAGAAAAAGTTTTTAGTGTTAACTAATAATATAAGATACCGGTCAGCAATTAAAAATCCAAATAGAGCAGATAAATAAATTATAGAATAATTAAATATTTTACTTGCTAGATAATTATTCTTTGATAGTTGCATTTTGAGAACATAATATATAAATATTAAGTTCAAAGCCAAAGCTCCAACTAAATAGAAGTGGCTAGAAAACTGAATAATAAATGGAAGAAAACTAACAATTGTTAACATTAAAGTATATAGAGTAATATGAACTCTAGTATATTGTTCTCCATGGGTAACAGGAAGCATTGGTATTTTTGCTGCGAAGTATTCCTCCTTTCTATATAAAGCTAAAGCCCAAAAGTGTGGTGGCGTCCAAGTAAATATTATTAGAAATAAAATTACTGCTATGAGATCAATCTGACCAGTCATTGCAGTCCATCCTAGCAGTGGTGGAGTCGCCCCAGCTGCACCTCCAATAACAATATTTTGTGGTGTATTTCTTTTTAAATAAAGTGTGTATATAAAAGCGTATCCAATTAGAGATCCAAATGTAAGCCATGCAGTAAGAGCATTTACATAAAAATATAAAATAAAAAAGCCAGAAATTGACATCAATGAGGCATAAATAATAACATTTTTTGTAGACAATATTCCTAAAACTAAAGGCCTAGATTTTGTTCTCTGCATTATACTGTCGATTTTTTGATCCAAGAGTTGATTTATAGAACCAGCTGATAATGACATTAATGCAATTCCAAGATTACCTAAAATCAATATTTGAAAATTTAATCTCAAAGGATCGGCTAAAAGCATTCCAATAAAAGAAGTAAATATCATTAATGCTACGACTTTAGGTTTTGATGAATCTAAATAAGCCTTATATGTTTTAAAATTAAACATAGACATACCTAAAAGTTATTCTTAGTATTTTTAATTAAATATAATTGAGTCACTAAACACATTAAAAGTAGAGCCGCATTTCCATTATGAGCAACTGCAACTAATATTGGTAATCCAAGTTTAATATTAAGAACTCCTAAAAGAATTTGAAACCCTAAAAAAAATATTAAAAGCAAAGATAAAATTTTCTGAAATAAAGATTTCATTGTTAAATAAGAAAGTATTGATAATAAAATAATCATAAGTGTTACAAATATAGCCCAAATTCTATGGGTAAAATGTATTGCTACTCTCGCGGGATTATCAAGTCTTCCAAATTCATAATTAAGATCTGTTGCAAGTTCTACTACGAATGCATTGTAAAAATCCATTTGAGGCCACCACGAATTATTACAACGAGGAAAGTCTGCGCATGCTAGAGCAGCATAGTTGGTACTTGTCCAGCCACCTAGCATTATTTGTATTATTAATACAGCTAAAGTAAAAAAAGCAAAAACTTGCAGCTTTTTAATTCGTGCAAATGATATATTAAATTTTTGATTAGTAATTTCACTAAGGTATCTTGAATGGTTATATCTTAGGAAAATTAACCAAAGTAAACTAATAATTGTTAAGCCGCCAACAAGATGAAACATCACTATTAAGGGTTGCAATTGTAAAGTTACAGTAAACATTCCGAGTGCTGCTTGAAAAATTACTAAAACTGATACCAATAAAGAGAGTTTAAAAATATTATCTGTATTATCTTTGTAAAAAACATAAGAAATAATAAATATAAAAATTCCTAAAAATCCAGCCAAATACCGATGAATCATTTCTTTCCAGGCTTTTGCAATATCTACAATTGAACCTTGATAGGCACTCTCTGCACTAGCAATCTCTGTTGCGTTATCAGGCACTCCAACGAGAAAACCATAGCATCCTGGCCAATCAGGGCAACCAAGACCAGCATGAGATAGTCTTACATAAGCTCCGAGCGTTATTACTGTAAAAGTAACTGTAATAACGAACAATAAATAATAATTCAATTTTGTCATATTTGAATTAACCAATCCTTGAAATTTTCAGTATTTTCTTAATATCTTTCTTTAAGCCTTTTGCACTAAAATCTTTATCATAATATATAAAAATATTTCCTAACGGATCTATTATATATAGGTGATTTTTTTTTAATTTTTTAAAGAAATTTACATTTAGTACTTCTAATAATTTTATTTTATTATATTTTTTTATAATTTTATAATTATATTCATTATTAAATCTATCGTTGACTACTAATATATTTTTTATTCTCGATCTCTCTCTACCAACAGATTCTCTAACTTGCTGCATCATATATAATGTAGCCTCACAAAGAAGATCGCATGTTTCATTTTCATAAACATACATAAAAGTCCATTTTTTATTTTTTAAAATATTACCAAAATCATCCTCTTGTGAAATAGTAATTACTGGAGTTATAAGGTTTCCATTTGATTTCGGCTCAGGAACTGGAATTAAATCACTGTATTTATACATAAAGGTTGCAAGCATTAGCGGTCCAGCAAAAGATAAAATAATTAATAAAAGATATAGTCTTGTTTTTATCAAAGAAAAATATTCAATTTTTTTGGTCATTTTTTTTTCTCTTAAAAAATATTATTGTCATAATAACTAATGCTATTGCCATGGCAAACCACTGAAATGCATAACCTAAGTGTTTACTACCACTCATAGATATAATTTGCCAGCTCCTATCAAAACCAAATTTATTTTCAGGGCCCAACCTAAATACAATGCCAGAAACAAGAAAATCTTTTTCTAAAATATTTTCCTTAATTTCTTCAAAATTTACTGCCTGTAATAATCTCGGCCAATTACTATCTGTTGATATATCTCCAATAGTATAACTCTTGCTCCTAGGATAAATATACCCGTTAATTTCTTGTACATTTTTTGCTATGTTTTGATTATTTAGAAATTCAAAATTTTTTGAAATACTATCTCTTGTTCCTCGCATCTCTATCCATCCTCTATCAACAACAATAATCTCATTTTTAGATGAAAGCTTGAATAAACTTATTACATTAAAACCAGGTTTTTTGTTTTTAATTTTGTTATCTATTAAAAAGGTTTTGTTTAAGTATCTTCCTGTAATTTTATATTTTTTATAATGCATACTTTCAAGATCAAAATTTGAAAACGTACTTAATTTTTCTGGTGCGGATTTCTGTCTATCTTGATACAATTTGATAATACTATTTTTTTCATCAGCTCTATCCAATTGCCAGAATCCTAAAGATAAAAATAAGGATATACACAATAAGAAAATGATGCTAGAAAGTAGTTTAAGTCTCATAAGGAAAAGATTTAATAATGTTAAAAATGATATTTTTATTTTTGTTTGCACTAATAATAATAAGCTTATTTAGCTCTTTATTCTTCTTAGTTAAAGATAAAGGTAACAAAAAAAGAGTTGTAAATGCACTTAAAGTTAGAATAGGTTTATCAGTACTCTTATTTATCATACTAATTATCATGTATATGAATGGTTATATTCAACCGCATGGTATTGGCAAATAATTATATCCAATAAACAAATATAAATAATCCTAGCCAAACAACATCTACAAAGTGCCAGTACCAAGCCACAGCTTCAAAAGCAAAGTGATTTTTTGGATTAAAGTGACCATATATTGATCTTCCAAGTATTACTAACAACATAATAGTTCCAATCGTCACATGAAAACCATGGAAGCCTGTGAGCATAAAGAATGTGGAGCCATAGATGCCGCTTCCCATATTTAAATTTAAATCGTTAAATGCATGACCATATTCAACACCCTGGAAGTACATAAAAATTGCGCCTAATGCAACAGTTAATGCTAAACCAATAATTAATTGCATCCTTTTCATTTCTTTTAGCGCGTGATGGGCCCAAGTTAATGTTACGCCGCTAGTCAATAATATAGCTGTATTTAATGCAGGCAATCCCCAAGCGCCCATTGTCTGAAATGCGCCGCCTATTTGTGCTGGGCCGTTTGCAGTAGTAGGCCAAACATTTTCAAATTCTGGCCATAAAAATGTGTTTGTAGGTAGGCCAGCTCCTTCTCCACCAAGCCAAGGCAAAGAGTAAGTCCTTACGTAGAATAACGCTCCAAAAAAGGCCGCAAAGAACATAACTTCAGAAAAAATGAACCATATCATTCCTAAACGAAAAGATGAATCAACTTGGTCATCGTACATACCTTTTTCGCTTTCAGAAACAACAGTGCTAAACCATCCGACTATCATAAAAACAACCAGGGCTAAGCCTATAGCTAGTATATATTTTCCTGCATCATTCCCATTTAATAAAGACGAGCCTCCAACCATAGCAGTGCATACACCTATAGTTGCTATGATTGGCCATTTGCTTCCATGCGGCACATAATAACTTCCTGATTCAGACATTTAATCTCCTCGATCTTTAGTTTAATTCTTCTCGGAAACATTAATAAATTCAAAAAATGAATATGATAATGTTACAGTTTTTATTCTATTAGGTAATTTTTCATCTATTGCAAAATACAAAGGCAACTTTACGACTTCACCAGGTTTAAAGGTTTGTTGTTCAAAACAAAAACATTCTATTTTTTTTAAGTATTTTGATGCCTCGTTAGGTGATACGCTAGGTACCGCTTGACCAACAATTGGTGAATCTGTTTTATTTGTTGCAACATACATGGTGCTATATAACTTGCCAGGTGAAATTGTCATTTCAAATTCAGAAGGTTTAAATATAAGTTTTTTATCATTCGAATGATGGGAGATAAATTGTATATTAAGTTTTTGGTTACTAATATTTTCCGAATAAGATTCAACTTTTTCTTTTAAATTTGACGTATTTCCATTTAAACCAGTGACGTCGCATATAACATTATACAAAGGCACTAAAGCAAAAGAAAATAAGAACATTGAGAAACAAATAAAAATAAGTTTCTTTGCTGTTTTGATATTTAACTTTTTTTCTCTCATGTTTAAGTTACCTGCTAGACATTATAAAGTAAAAGCCCAGATAAATTGTAAGTGCTACTACAATTAATATAATAGTTGTTACTTTTACTTTTTTTTCTATCTCCAAAAGTTCTCCTTAATCTTAGTATTAAGCTCTATTTTATCACTGGCGGTGTACTAAACGAGTGATATGGAGGAGGTGAAGGAAGTGTCCATTCCAAACCTTCTGCCCCTTCCCAAACCTGATCAGTTGCTTTACTTCCACCTTTGATAGTTTTAATTATAAGATATAAAAATATTAATTGTGCAAATCCAAAACCAAATGCTCCAATACTTGCAATCATATTATAATCAGCAAATTGTAGAGAATA
>CAJWIN010000017.1 GCA_913042035.1 uncultured Gammaproteobacteria bacterium
GGATACACGCGAGTATCCTACGAGGAATTTCTCCTTTTAAATTTTAAATTCCAAAGAATAATTATTATTTATTAAAATTTTTTAAAACATATAATACCTATATTTTTTTTATTAAGTTTTCAGATGGAATTTTTAGACTTAAAAACTCAGCAAAAGCGAATTAGAAAACCTCTCGAAAAAAGAATTAATAAAATTCTTGATCATGGTGCTTACATTATGGGCCCAGAAGTATTTGAGTTAGAGGAGAAATTAGCAGATTATTGTGGAGTAAAACATGCCATTTCTTGTTCATCTGGTACAGATGCACTTTTAATTCCACTTATGGCGTGGGGCATAGGTCCTGGGGACGCAGTTTTTACAACACCTTTTACTTATGTTGCAACTGCAGAAGTAATTTCTATTCTTGGTGCAACTCCTATTTTTGTAGATGTTTATGAATCAACCTATAATATTGATTGTGATAAGTTAGAAATTGAAATAAATAAAGTTATCGAAGAAGGAAAGCTCAAACCAAAAGCAATCATCCCTGTAGATTTATTTGGATTGCCTGCACGATATAGGCTTATAGATAAAATTGCTAAAAAATATAATTTGAAAGTTATAGAAGATGCAGCACAAAGCTTTGGAGGCTGTATTAGAGATAAAAGGGTTGGTACTTTTGGGGATATTGCTGCAACATCATTTTATCCAGCTAAACCTCTTGGATGTTATGGGGACGGGGGAGCTATTTTTACAAACAATGATGAACTTGCTGAAGAATGTAAAGCAATTAGAATTCATGGTACCAAAGCAGATAAATATAATTCTGAGATGATTGGACTTAATGGAAGACTAGATAGTATTCAAGCTGCTGTATTATTAGAAAAACTTTCTATTTTTGATGAAGAATTAGAAATGAGAAATGTTGTCAACGCTAACTATAGAAAGTATTTAAATAATGCGCAATATCATCCAAAAAATTACCATTCTGCTCATGCATTATTTTCAATTACTCTAGGCTCTAACAACAAAAGGAATAATTTAATAAATAAGCTTAACTCAAAGAAAATACCTACAGTTATATATTATAAATTTCCTATTCATATGATGAATGCCTTTAGTTATTTAGGCTATTCAGAAGGAGATTTTCCAATATCTGAAAAACTTTCTCAAACCATTATTAGCTTGCCAATGCATCCATATATATCAGAATCCCAGGTAGATATATTGATTGCTGAATTAAAACATTAATAATGAAATGTGTAGTAACAGGAGGAGCTGGATTCATAGGCTCTAATTTGGTTGACAGGCTTTTAAGTGAGGGTAATGAGGTAGTCGTAGTAGATAATTTCTCTTCAGGCAAAAAAGAAAATTGTAATAAAAATGCTACCTACTTCGATATAGATCTTTCTAATACAGAAAAACAATCAGCTATTAAAGATGCCATTAAATCTTCTGAGGTGATTTTTCATTGTGCTGCTCTTGCGAGAGTCCAGCCCTCTATTATTAATCCAATAAAGTATGAAGTAAATAATACTTTAGGCACTATCAATATACTTAAATGTGCTGTAGATATGAAAGTTAGAAGGATTGTGTATAGTGCTTCTTCCTCTGCTTATGGACCAACAAAAAAACTTCCAAGCAAAGAAAGCGATATAGCTAATCCAGTTTCGCCTTATGCTAACCAAAAATATTATGGTGAACTTTGTTGTAAAATGTTTTCAAATATATATTCCCTTGAAACTGTTTCTCTAAGGTATTTTAATGTTTTCGGAGAAAGACAAAACCTAGGAGGCGCATATGCTACTGTAGTAGGTATTTTTATCGATCAATTGTTAAGCAATCAACAGCTGACAATTAATGGAGATGGTAAACAAAGAAGAGACTTTACTTATGTCAAAGATGTAGTCAGCGCAAATATTCTAGCTTCAAAATCAAGCCTTGTTGGGAAAGGAGAGATTATCAATATTGGTTCAGGAAAAAATATATCTATTAATACACTCGCTAAAAGCTTGGGTGGCTCGAGAAAATATTTAAATCCAGTTAATGAGCCCTTTGCAAACTTAGCAGATATTAAAAAAGCAAAAAAATTATTAGATTGGGAACCGACTTTAGATATTTTAGATTGGATTAATGATTATAAACTTTTAAATGGAATAAAATAATATGAGTAAAAAGATTCTTATTACTGGCGGAGCAGGTTTTATAGCACATCATGTTGTGGATAAAATTCTTTCAACTACTGATTGGGAGGTTGTTACTTTAGACAGACTTGATTTTAGCGGTAATCTAAACCGACTCAAGGAGGTTGTTTCTGCATATCCTGAAAAAGAGCAAAAACGAGTAAGAGTTATACATCATGATTTAAAAGCTGAGATAAATCCTGAAATTGCAGCAACTATTGGAAAGATAGATTTAATTAGTCATTTAGCTGCTGGATCACACGTAGATCGTTCAATTACTTACCCTTTAGAATTTGTAATGGATAATGTTGTAGGTACAGCACATATTTTAGATTATGCCAGAAAGTTAGACAGCCTAGAAAGATTTGCATACTTTAGCACTGATGAAGTTTTTGGACCGGCTCCTAAGGGAATAAATTACAAAGAGAATGATAGATATAATTCTACAAATCCTTATTCAGCATCAAAGGCCGGAGCAGAAGAGCTAGTAGTTGCGTACGAGAACACATATGGGCTACCATCATTTATTACTCATACTATGAATGTGTTTGGAGAAAGACAAAATCCAGAAAAATACATCCCTATGGTTATTAAAAAAGTAAGGGATGGAGAGAGAGTTACCGTGCACGCAAATGCAAAAAAAACAGTTGCCGGATCACGTCATTATATTCATGCTGAAGATGTGGCAAATGCATTATTATTTTTATATAATTATAATATTTCTAGTATGCAACCTGATGATACAGGCGCGAAATGCCAAAAATTTAATATTGTAGGAAAAGACGAAATTGATAATTTGGAATTAGCACAGTTTATAGCCCAATCGCAAAAAAAAGATCTGAGATACGAAATGGTAGATTTTCATTCTCAAAGACCAGGTCATGATCTGCGCTATGCTTTGGATGGTGAAAAAATGAAAAATATGGGGTGGACTCCTCAATCAGCATTTAAAAGACTAGAGAAAGTAGTAGATTGGACTCTTAAAAACAATAGATGGCTTTCAATATAGACTAAAAACCTTTATGTTTTGACTACAGCTTGACCTTTTAGCTTTTCCCAATCTTTTTCAGGACGTACCTCTAAATTTGTCTTCCATGCACCCGAAAGAGTATGCAAATCTAACCCTAAAGATTGTCCTAGATTTATCATAGCCATAATATCCTTTGGAAAACAAACTCCGCCAAAGCCTAATTTGCCATCGTGTCCTGGAACATTAATATGTGAATGACCTATCCTGCCATCTCTAACAAAGCCTTCTACTGCCATTTCCCAATCAGCACCACATGCATCAGATACTAGTTTCATTTCATTCATAAATGATACTTTGGTAGCTAAAAAACAATTATTCATATACTTAATTAGTTCAGCTGTTTCAGTATTAGTTTCAATAACTGAAATTGATTGGCCAAATCTCCAACGATACATCTCAATGACTTTTGAAGTGTGCAGTGGATTACCTCCTACTATATATCTCGACTGATTAAGAAAATCAAAATTAGCACTTCTTTCAGTCAAAAATTCTGGATTAAAAACTAGATTAAGCTTTGGATATTTTTTAGAAAATTTATTAGTTGATCCAGGAATCATCGTTGAACGAAGTAAGATAATATTATCTCTACTATTGATTTCATCAATTGAAGTTAAAGCTTCATCTACGATATCTAAATTTATTGATCCGTCAAAATTTGCAGGTGTTGGCACCGACAAAAAAATAAAATCAGAATTATCTAAAACTTCTTTAAGCGAATGTTGAGATCTGTTAGGATCTTTATCATATACTTTTACTATAGCATCACAGCCGGCATTCGGAGAAAAACCAAACTGCACAGCACTTCCAACAAATCCTTTTCCTACAACACCTATTCTCATTGTTCTTTCCTTATTTTATAATGTAACAACAAATATGCCTTTAAATTTTTTTAATATATATAAATTATTTTATAAAATTTATATTTTTTCCTACCAGTGAATTATAATATTATGATTATATGTAAAGCCTATAGTTATATATTTTATATACTTAATAACTAAAATTTAGAGGATAATAATTTTTTTTTTAATAAAAAATTTATTAAATCTAAAATGAAAAAAAATAGAATAAGAATATTTATAGGTATTATAAAGAAATTAAATGTATAGACGTAGTACTCTAATAAAAGAAACGCTAATAATAATAAAATCATTTTATAAATAAAATTTGAAGGAATTAATTTATTAAAAAAGGATAGGTCAACTTTTGATCTATAAAATAAAAATAATATTAGATTAACAATGACTATAGAAAATGCATACAAAACATTTATTTTAGAAATTAAAGAAAGATAAGACAGAATAAGCGTTATAAAAGAAGAAAACAAATTAACATACAGTATGAATGCAAATTTTTTATCGAAAATAATAATTGATTTATAATATTGAGATATAAAGTTGAATAATGATGCTATCATTATAAAAAATATTCCAATGAATAAAGTTAAAGTAACCCCAATATCAAGTTTAGCAGATGAGTAATAAATAACGATGTTTAGATACAAAAAACTCATTAAAAGAAACAACTTATTAAAAAAAGAAAACTTAAATGAAACAACCTTATTTACTGAATTAGCAATTAAGGATTCATATAGGTCATGAATCAAAAAACGATTTGCTACAGCAATCAATAAAGCAAAAACCCCCATATAGGTTTGCAAAATACTGAATTCAATTAAATAGCCAGAGTCATCTGAAATGTTAATAAAATATCTAAAGCTTACGTATGCTAGATATGCCAAAAAATGTTGTAAGGTCAGTATCCATGAAAATTGAAAATAATTGATTATGTAGTTTATATTAAATTTGATATTTATGTTAAAAAATATATGAATTGAACTAACAATATGAGTAAGTATTATTGTTAAATAAACAAAATTTTTATTAATAGAATAATAATTTTCTAAAAAAAATAGACCTGCAAAAAATAATAACTTAGGAACTATGCTTGTCAAAGCCATAGTACGATATTTTTTTAAAACAAAAAAATATTCAGACAAAATTGTATTTATATTTAAAGATACTGCAACTAAAAAAACAATTAAAGAATTAAAGCTAATAAAATTTAAAAAAAAACAAATACAAAGAGCAGATATTATAATTAGATTAATAATTAGCACCAACCCTAATGCAAAAGATATCTGTTTTCTAAATGTATCTGCGCTACTTTTCTTTTGATCTAAAAAGAAGGTGGAAAGACCAAAAGATAATACTAATGAAAATAAAAAAATAAATGGCATTTCTATTAAAAATTCAGACAGCTCATTATTAAGAAGGTTAATTCCTAAAAACCAAAATAAAATAAACGAGAAAGATTTAGTAAATAGCTCATTTACCAATAAAATAAAGTAATCAAATTTTGAGTTTAAAAATTTAAATAACATACTCTTCATTAATAAAAAATCTAACGTATTCTGTAAAAAAGAAAAATGCGAATATTGAGAAGAAATCCATTTGAAATAAAACTACAGTAAATGAAGATAAAAAAACTAAAAACAAATTCACTTCCCTTTTTTTGATTATTGCAATTAACGCATTAAAAGGGCTATATAAGAAAATAAATGTCAATGGGAACATAGAAAATAATAAATTTGTTATAGTAGAATAAGACATTTGATTGCTATAATCAAGATTATAAAAAATATGATATAAAGAAGAATTGATAAGATTTCTCGCTGAATCAGTTCTAGAATCAGCAGATAAAATAATATCTAAAAAATTATCTGCACCAAAAAAGTTGCTAAAAATTGGGATGATGATGTCAATATTATAAACCACACCGATTGGTATTGAAAGTAAAAGTAAAGTTCTTGCCTTTTTAAGGTATGCATAAAGCAAAATTAACGAACTCATAAAAACACTTCTTGTTAAAAAAATACTGCTATAAAAAATGGTTAATAAAACTAATACATTAAACAAAATTATATCATAGCGTGTATTGCCTAAATGCTCTGCTTTAGTTTTAAATATTGAATATGCAATTAAACTCATTGATATAAAAACTAAAGGTACATAATTAATGCTAGCTATAACGAAATATTCACCTAAAACAATAAGATAGCTATAGCTACCTAGATTACCCTTTACGCTTGTATACAAAAATGCACTAAATATTATTAGTAAAAAAGAGGATAAAATTATTGGTTGATAAAATAATTTTAAAAAATCTTTTTTTGAATTAACACCACTAAAAAGAAAATGAGGAAGAGATGCTGCCATAACTAATGAAGAAATGGAGCCGGAAAATCCTAAGACAGACATACCTACTGATACACATATCAAGCTCATATAAATAATTGAAATAAGAGACATTTTCTTATTGTTAAAAGAAGAAATTATTAATAGAGAGAAGATAACAATCGAATAGTTTAAAATTGTAATAATTTGATAACTTTGATTAAATATTAATGGAACTGCATGTAAAAAAAGGAAAAGAAAAAATAAAAACTTAACCAAAGATGTTCTTCTTAAAACCATCAAATATTCTTTAAAATGAAATCTTCAAAATTGAAATTATTTAATGATTTGTCTTGTTTTTTTTGATTTTTTTCATCAAAGTGTTCTGAAAAATCAAGTTCTAGTTTAGAATCAACTACTACAGAATTTGAATCCATTAACTCCCCATAATAACTGCTTAATCTTTCGCTATTTTCATCTAATAGTATAGTCTTTAATCCGTAATCCATTGCATCATAAAGAGTAGCTGAATTGAAAGTGATATGAAGATCGCTTTCAGTAAGTGAATATTCCAATGGCATTTGGTTACAGCTTATATAATCTACATTATCATAGCCTGCAAAAATTTTTTCAAAAGCTTTATTATGTAATTTAAATAAATCTTTTTTATGAATTTGTGATGGGTGTAGTTTTAATAAAAAATTATAATTCGATTCTGAAATCAATTTTAATAGTGCATTAGGAAAAATTATACCAGCGTTAATATTGTTCTTAGTAAAAGAAGAGATATCTGGTATGCGCTTAAAATCCTGAAAAGTAAATAGAATTGTTTTTCTTTTTGTTTTAAATAATGGAATTCTTTCTTTGTTAGGATAAATATTTTCGTAAAAAAATTTATTTAAATTCCCAATTAAAAAAGGTTTTGTATAATCTTTTAATTTCAAGACTGTTCTATAAGACTGTTCATTTCTACATAAAATATAATCTGGCCAACCAGAGTTCTGGTGTAATGATCTTTTATTTAATGAGTAGTAGCTATCTGGATCATCACTTTCAATAATTCCGTGCTGCACATCCATAATTTTTATGTTATTATTCTTTGCTGCGATACACATCTCAATCGAAGGTAACACACCAATAATCAGCTTTAAATTTATTTTTTGATATAATTTATTATAGAATTGGATTAAAGGATCATTTTTTGTGCTTTTCAAAGCAATAGAACCTGAGGTTAAAAATCTTTTTAATAAAGCAGCTATTACATATAAATTTAAATTAACAGTATTGCCAGATGTTTTATTTCCGCTATGTTTAGAAAATGGTAAAGCTAATGTTATATTAGAATAATTGTTCAATTTCATAGCAAGGCTATCAATTAATGGACTGCTATATTTACCATTTAATAGAATTGGTCTACTATTATCATGACATGAAAATAAAATATCTACTTGGGGAAGTTTTTTAATTCTTACAAAAAACCTAAACGAATTAAATATACCAGCAAAACTAATAATTACACTAAATCTATATAAATGTTTAATACTATTAATCATTATTTAACCGTTCTAATTTTTTATTGTCAACTATCAAAATTTTAAAACTTACATTTTATTAGTGTTAATATATTGCTATCAACTATCTCTTGGATTTAATACCGCCAAGTATTTTTTTGTAGTTTGGTAACATCATTACTTGGTTGTTAATATTCATTAATTTATCTGGCCAATTAAGATATGCTTCTACTTGTTTATATAAACCTGGTTTAAATGTTTTATCTAATTTATCATCAAGTTCAATTTCATCTAACATAACTGAACCTTTTTTTTGGACAAATAGTTGTTCCATTGGCTTCATAATATACCGGTTTTCCTTTGTTAAAAATTCAACCCACCATCTACCGGCAGAATCCCAGTTTGCATTATATGAGAATAGCGCGCCTTTATCAGTGATGCCAGCACCTGAAAAAATTGTTCCTTTTGGATGCCATGATTGACCTCCAGATACAAAACTTTTCATTTCTACAGGATTGCCCCCTAAGTTGAATGCTAAATCTACTACATGTGAAGAATTTTGTATAAACCACTCTTTAAGTATTTCACCATCTTTTACAAGGTCTTTAATGATATGTCCCCATTCAGTAAATTCGAAATTAAATGATATTACTCCGCCATCCGCTTTGATAAGTTTTTTAAGTTTAAGAGTTGAAGCAAAAAAACGTCTATTGTAAGCAATGTATATATCTACTTTATTTTCAATTGCTAAAGAGTTTACGCTTTGTATGTCATCAATATTTAATCCGCCTGGTTTTTCTAAAAGAATATTTTTAAACCCAGCATTAATTAAGATCCTAGTTACTTTACCTAGTAAATGTTCATTTACTACTACGATTACTTTGTATGAACTAAAATCAATAGATGGATTATTTTTTAACCAATTTTCAATTCCACCTAAAACAACATGTGTTTTAATATCTTTTTTAAAATTATTAGCACCTTTTTTGGTATTTCCTACAGTAATAAATTCACTTTTCTGGGCTTTTAAAACTTTTGCATACTCTATAGCCATTGGTCCAGCACCTACAATAAGTATTTTTGTATATTTTTTCATATTTTTTATTATGTGAAAGGGTAGTGGTCTAATTTGATATCAGAGTTACTATTAATGAATTTAAGCAATGAGTCTAGATATGGTAAATGTATTTTCATACTCTCTTCATATGATGGAAGCAAGCAACTATTTTTTGATAATATTTCTTCAACTAATATGGTAGTTAATTGGCTTTGAAAAGGAATCTCAAATTCTATTTTTTCCCATTTCCAGTCATTCTCAGCCCTTGCAATTAAAACTTTACCTTCAGATTCTCTTGATATAAAGTGCACCTTGTCGTTGAAAGCCTGTATAATTATAGGAGAATTTCCTTTAGACTCGCAATTGATAAAACCTTGAGTACCATTTTTGAAATTAGCTTGAAAAGTACCATGTAACTCATAAAACCCTTTTCGTTTGCTCTCAATCAATTCTTTATCCATGAAATTTGTGTCACTTGTATATTCTGAATTTTGATTTAAGTAAGATATATGATCTAAATAATGAATTAAATTTGTGACCAATCCATATTGACTGCCAGAAACAATATATTTAAATCTACTTCCTTCGAAAGATGTTTTTATATCTTTATAAAAAGACATCATTCGCATAGGGCAGTTTACGTAGGCACTGACATTTTTTGATTTTAATAATTTATGAATTTTAGAATAATCTTTGGGATTATTAAATAGTATTTTTTCAAAAATAATTGTTTTTACTGAAAACTTGTTTAGTAATTGAATAGTTGCTTGAAATCTTACATTTGAAGCAGTTGCAATAATTACAAGATCGACTATTGAAAGGCTATCAACATCATTAATTGATTCATAGTATGAAACATTATTGTTATCGATTATTTTAATTGAATCATACCTTTGTTTAGCTATATCCAATGATTTTTTGCTAGGATCTATAACATTAATATCCAATGGAATTGTTATATTTTTTAATGCCTGAAGATGCCTGCTACCTAATTGCCCCGCCCCTATAATAAATATTTTTTTCATAAACCTAACTTGTAAAATAATTAATCATCTAATCCTGTATTTGATACGTTATGTCTTAATTTCCATTCTCCATTTTTATCCTTGTTCCAAAGATGAGGAGATCTAAACTGATCACATAGAGTATGAAAATATTCTGAGTCCATCTCGATGTATTTCATTATATCATCAAAGTATCTATCTGGAAATTCGCCATCAAATCTCCTAACAAGAGCTTGACCTTCTTCTCGCGTTAAGTGTCTATTTCTGATTTCTTGTGCAGCATCATAGGTAGCTCTACCAATACCAAACTTTATGAATGTCGTATAAAAATGTAAATCATCAATTTTGTCATCTATACCACTATATTTACTAAAAGTTCCCTGAGTTCTATGAGGTCTTGCCTTAAAACCTGTATTTTCAACAGCATAATAGTACACTTCCTGAGGTGTCCATCTTAAATAATATCCCAAATAATGAACTTCTATATTTGTTTTTTTTAAATCTTCAACTTGAGGAGGAAGAAACGACATTAAATCACTCAATCTAACGTCATATTTTTCCATCAATTCATTAATTGAAACTCCGGCTAAAAATACATCATCTAAATTATCAAAACTAAAATAAGACTTATCTCTAAGAGAGGTCGTATTATCAGCAATAGGATTACCATATTCAGCTTCATTTTCACCATAAAATACTAAGCTTATACCATTTTGAGCTGCAATCTTGGGTGCAAGGTTTTTTTGTCCTAGGATAAATGTTTGAAAAGGATGTAGTAAATTTTCAATAGACAATCTTGTTAATAATTTCATTACTTTACCATTTCTGTAAAATGATATATTATCGAACCCAGCATCAAGCCAATTTCTCCAGTTTCTAAGCCCATAATCTGTATAAAGTATTGGAGGCCAAGTAACTGTTAAGGGATTCATCTTATATTTATATTTTAATATATGTGCTTGGTAAGCACTATCTTTACCACCACTTCCAGGAACCAAGCAATCATAAGAACCATCATTTTTCCTGTGCTTGTCCAGAAGCTCAATTAATTCTTTTTCACGCATACCCCAGTTAATATTGTCTTTAATTTCATGCATTAAGCAAGCATCACATACACCATTTTGGTCAAAATTCATAGTATCCTTTTTGCTTTCTTTGGTATGTTTGAACTCAGCTGTTGATGTTGGTCTTTGATTAGACATAACACACTTTGTACAAAACTCTACCTTACTGGGTAAGCCGTAATATGCATCTAATTTTTTTTTACTGTTCATAATAATTTGCCTCTAGTTTATTTCTATTTCTGGTTATGGTATCAATTTATTCATTAATCCCCAATTTTTATAAATAGATATTCCTTTATCTGAACTTTTCTCTGGATGAAATTGAGTAGCAAATATATTTTTATGCATTACTGAAGAACAAAATTCTTTTCCAGAATAATTTGTATTAGTTAAAATGAAATCTAAATTGTCTGGATTGACATAATATGAATGAATGAAATACATAAATTCATAATCTTTTAAGTCCCTTAGAGGAGTTTCTGTCCAAGATTTATTAGACATATATATTCGATTCCACATAATATGCGGAACCTTTATTTTCTCACCATCTAAGTCTCCAGAAAATTTTTTTATTACTCCTGATATTAAATCTAATCCATTTGCAGAACCAAATTCTTCACTTTTTGTGAAAAGTAATTGAAGGCCTAAGCAAATACCAAATATAGGCGTTCCTGAATTTACTTTACTTTTTATTGCATTAATTAAATCAAGTTTTTCTAAATTTTTCATTGCTTCAATAAATGCGCCAACACCAGGAAGAATAAGAGCATCAGCAGACAAAATATCATCTTTGCTTGTACTTATAACTGCATTTAATCCAATAGTGTCGCAAGCCTGTTTTACACTAAAGAGATTACCCAGTTGATAATCAATTATAATAACTTTTTTTTCATTTTTTGTCATTATATCCTACACTCAATTTTATTTTCAATTAAAGTAGTTTTTAAGTCAAGTATGTTGCAAGGTTCAAAAGTATGAAAACTCCTTTTTTGTTTTAAAAACTCAATGTTGCCTTCTTCAGAGGATATTCTTGATTCATTTTCTTTGATGAATTGATAGTGAAACAAGGAAGACAGCATTACTGCATCAATTGTATTTTCTTTAATTAAGTCAACTACATGTTGTTTGGTGCCAGCTCCACCATGCGCTATTACGGGTATATCAACTATACTACTAATTTTTGAAATTAAATCTATGTCAAATCCTTGTCCGGTTCCTTCTTTATCTACAGAAGTTATTACTATTTCTCCAGCTCCTGATTCGTCAACCTTTTTAGCCCATTCGAAAACGTCTATTCCAGTATATTCTCTTCCATTATCTGTATAAGCAAGATACTTGCCATTTTCTTCTTTTATTGCTTCTATTGAAACAACAATAGTAGAAGAACCAAATTTTCGAGAAGCAGTCTTAATTAATTCCGGATCTTTAATTACTGCTGTATTTAAACAAACTTTATCAGCTCCTACCCTCAAAACTTCTTTTATATCAGATATTGTTCTCAATCCTCCTCCAACTGTTATTGGAATAAACTTATTTTTTGCTGTTTCAGAAATTATATCATGTAAGCTATTACGTTCATAAAGAGAAGCTACAACATCCATAAAAATTAATTCATCTGCTCCATTTTCGTAATAATACTTTGCAAAGTCAGCTGGCTTACCAAGAACTCTCAGCCCCTCTAAATGTATTCCTTTTACTAAGTTAGGTCCCTTAATATCCAACCTAGGAATTATTCTAATTGTTTTCATATTTTTTGCTCAATAATTGTATTTGCAATTAACCAATCATATTCTGTATCAATATCTAGTGAGTAAATTGGATTGTCAATTTTATATTTTATAATTTTATCAAAATTACTAAAACCTTTTCTCTTAAGCATAGCTGTATTAATAACGTAGATTGATCCATTGAATTCCCAAACTACTGGACAGTCCTGGTATCTATCGAAAGTACTTTTTTTACTTTTTTTTAAGAAACCGTTGTCATTTTCTTCGTATAGATTAAAATATGGATTTGCTTTTCCTTCTTTTACAGAAACAACCATATCTATTTTTATAGAAAATTTTTGAACAGCATTTTTAATATCTTCTAATTTTCTAAAAGGGGAGGTTGGTTGTAATAAAATAATGATATCTGGTTCATATCCATTTTGATCGTACCAATTTAATGCATGTAACAAAACATCTTCTGTTGAAGAAGTGTCTTGAGCTAGCTCTTTCGGTCTTAAAAAAGGTACATGCAAACCTGCTTTTTCAACAACTGATTTAATTTTAGTTGAATCGGTGCTAATACATATTTCATTATCATTAAACATTTTTCTCGCTATATCAACGGAATGCATTATTAGCGGTTTATCATCTAATAATTTTAAATTTTTATTAGGCAATCTTTTTGAGCCAGCTCTTGCTGGTATTACTACTAATTTTTTCATAAGCTCAAATTTTTAATATCCTTATTAGCTTGTTCATAATCCTCAATTGAGCCAATATCCATCCAATAGTCATGAGTAGGATGCGAAATTACTTTAAACTTATCTTTAATTAGTTTTTTTACTAAATCAGTTGCATTGTAATGTTCATTATTTGGGATTTCAGAAATAATAGATTTTTTTAATAAATATATTCCTGCATTACAATAGTGAGTATATTTAGGCTTTTCGTCTAAAGATACAATACTATTATCGCTAGTTTCAATTGAAGTAACACCATATGGGACATTTATTGAATAGGGAATAGTTATCATAGATAAATCTGCATTTTTATTTTTAAAATCTAGAAAAAATTTCTCATAGTCTATTTTTGTAATAACATCTGCATTCGTTATTAAAACATATTCATTCTTAAACTCATTGATTTGAGATACTGATCCTATAGTTCCCATTGCAAATTTTTCATAAATATAATTTAGATTTAAGCCTTTGTATTCTTTATTCCCATAAATTTTATTTAAATGATTTTCTATTTTTTCTTTCATATGGTTTAAGCAAAAGTAGTAGTTACTAATTCCAAATTTTGTTAGCCTGTCGATATTGTGTTGAATTGAAGATTTATCTCCAACTTTGAGTAAAGGTTTAGGAGTTTTTTTTGTTAAAGATTTTAATCTAGATCCTAATCCACCTGCCATTAATACAGCATCTACCGGCAAGTAACTATCTTGAATTCTAAAATTGATTACATCAACTATTTCATTTTTATCATTCAGAACAGGTATGATTTCAAATTGTTTTCGCAAAGATACTAAATCATTTACAGAATAGTTTGATTTATCAATGTGCGCAGGGGTATTTTTTGCAAACTTTTCCACAGGATCACTTAAGTTCAAACCAGAAAGTAATCCTCTTCTTAAGTCTCCATCAGTTAAACTGCCAATAAGTTTATCTTTCTTATCTACTAAGAATAAAACCTTGTCTAAGTTTAGATTATTTAACTTCCTCAAACCTTCTTTTGCTATGATATTTGAATATGCTATATGTTTTTTATATGACATAGTTTTTAATAGTTTCTATAATTTTTTCAGCTGTATTTTTTTTGAAAAAAATATTTTTACCAGAATATTCAGCTAGTTTTTTGATAGAGTTATATTTTTGAATAATATTATCTTCTGAAAATGGTACATCAAAAACATTTTTATTTTTTAATCTACCTTTTTGTCTGTCACCAACATTGATAACATACTTTTTAAATGAAGCCGACTCTAGTATGCCGCTAGAAGTGTTGCCAATCATCATTGATGCATGCTTCATAGCTGAAAAATAATTTTCACGACCAAAATTTTCTACTATAGATATTTTTTTAGGATATAATTCTGATAATTTAATCATAGAGCTTCTATATAAATCACCTGCAGCGTCAGCATTTGGAAGCGTAATGACGATATTAGTATCTTTACCTATTTTTTTTAAACTTTCAAATACAACATTTGCATATACCTTGTTTTTAGCTAATCCTATAGTCTCAGGATGAAAAGTAGCTAGTACAAAATTTTTATGAGGAATGTAAAATTTTTGACAAACATATGACCAATCGGGTAATTTCATTTCATTTATACCATCGAGACTTAAGGCTCCATGGTTATATATATTTTTTTTACTTCCAGTGATGCTAGATACTTTCTTTGAGTAATGATCTGTTGCCACAAAATGAAGCTTAGAAGCTAATGTTATTTGGTGACGATAAATATTATCTACAGAACCGAGAGTTGTTTCTCCGCCATGCAAGTGGATAAACTTAATTTCAAAAGGAATTCCTGATTGAACAGCCGCACTCATTTCAAACCTATCTCCAAGAGCAATTACATAATCAAATTTATTATTTTCCCAGTAAGCAGAAAATTCTTTTATTAATTGGCCATATGAATTCGCAATATCTAAAGGCGAATCTTTATTTGACATACCTTTTATAATATCTATATTGCCTAAATTATCTCTCTTAATATCATGAATTGTTTGTCCATATTTTTTTTTAAGATGCATTCCAAAAGCAATGATAGTTAAATCAATAGCTTTGACTTGAGAAATTTTTTTTAACAATGGTTTATATATGCCATAGTCAGCTCTCGAACTTGTTAATAGGCCAATCTTAAACTGTTTTTTATTATTATTCAAAATCTTCATAAGTAATTTTTTCTGATATCTTAAGATTTCTTTTGAATGTTCTACCAACTAAATTTGGAATTTCCATTGGAGAAATACCATCTCCTGGTCTAAGTGCAATAATCATGTCTCTGGCAAGCTTAGTACCTTTTTTTATATCTTTACTTGAATAAAGACTTTTTCTTACTATTAATTTATTTTTTATTTCTGAAGCAGTTGGATATTTATTACCATCTCCAGAGCATGCAATTTCAATATTTCTGATAGCATCGATCATATTTTTTAATTCCAATGGCTCTAAAGAACAAGCATGATCAGGACCCTTTAAAGACCTATCAATTGTAAAATGCTTTTCAATTACTCTAGCGCCCAGAGCGACTGCTGCTATTGGAACTTCTATACCCAATGTATGATCGCTGTAACCAATATCAACATTAAAACGTTCTTTAATTTTTAGCATAGCTTTTAAATTGACATCTATCATAGGAGTGGGATACTCAGTATTACAATGTAAAATTGTTATGTCATTAATCGAAAGTTTGTTGGATGTAAGAATTTTTATTGCAGATTCAATTTCATTGATTGTAGACATTCCCGTAGATAAAATAACGGGAATTTCTTGATGAGAAATCTTTTCTAAGTAATAGTAGTTATTGATTTCACCGCTAGGTATTTTTATTAATTCACATTCTAGCTTTAATAAAAAATCTAAACTATCTAAATCAAAAGCAGAAGATAGAAATTTAATGTCTTTGTATTGGCAATAATTAATTAATTCTATATGGTCTTTTTTACTTAATTCTAAACTTTTGAGCATATTATATTGCGTATCGTTATTTTTTGTATTTGATTTTTGATAGTCACTTTTTTCTGCTTCTTTTGTGGCTAAATTTTCTGCTTTAAATGATTGAAACTTTATATAGTCTGCATTAGCATCGCTAGCTATATTAATCAATTCTTTTGCTAAATTAATATCGCCATTATGATTAACTCCAGCTTCTGCTATAATTTTTACGCTCATCTATTTAACTGTTGAATTTGCTTTAACGAACGATTTTTCAGGGATCATAATATTATTCTTAGTAATTGCACCGCTACCAATAAAAGTATCATTTCCTACAATAACCGAACCGTTGACTACGGCTGCAGTTGAAATATGACAATTATTTCCGATAATAACATCATGTTCAATAAGAGCTTTTGAATTTATAATACAATTAGAGCCAATTTTAGTATTTGCATTAATTATTGCATCATGCATTATAATTGTACCACTTTCTATAGTGCTATTTTTTGATACATATGCTCTTGGAGATATAACAGTTGCTAAATTCAATTGAAGATAATCCAATCTTTTTTCAGGACCTCCTATTTGGCCAATAGTGACTAAGAAATAGTTATCCTTATTGATGTAAGAATTAATGTCATTATCTGTGCCAATGACTTTATAGCCAAGAATATCTTTCCCAATGTTACTAGACAAATCAAAAATACCTTTTATTTCATATTTATTTTCTTGTTCAATGACATCAATACAAGAATGACAATGTCCACCTCCACCGATTAAATATATATTTTTCATAATATTGCTGAGCTTGGTAAATTAACTATTCTTTCCTCTAAATATTCAGCATTTTTTTGACTATCTCTTTGCACGTTTCTATACATTGGAAGGCGATACATCAATGTCCATATAGGACGTGTCATAATTCCTTGTTTATTAGTTTCTTCAAGGAAAATGTCCCTCTCTTTTTTATTTTTTAATAAAATGCTAGTAAGCCAATAGTTCCAACCTGTATTTTTAGGAATATCTACTAAATTAATATCTGTATTATTAAAAAAATCTTTGTATTGATTGAATATATTTTTTTTAGAATTCTTCATATTGTCTAGTTGCTCAAGCTGTGCACACGCTAAAGCTGCATTTAAATTTGGCAACCTGAAGTTGTAACCCAATTTATCGTGAGTATACTCCCATTTATGTGGAACTTTAGCAGTTGTAGTTAAATATTTAGCTTCGTCTCCAATAGATATATTGTTAGTTGTAATTGCACCACCTCCACCACTAGTGATAATTTTATTTCCATTCAAACTAAACGCACCCAATAAACCAAAAGATCCGGAAGGCCTACCTTTGTACTCACTTCCTAATGCTTCTGCTGCATCTTCTACGACAGATATTTTCCATTGATTGCAAATTTCAACTATCTCATCAATGCGACACATAAAACCAAAAGTATGCATTG
>CAJWIN010000018.1 GCA_913042035.1 uncultured Gammaproteobacteria bacterium
GAAGCTGCGCCTGCTGAAGAACCTGCTGCTGCTGAAGAACCTGCTGCTGCTGAAGCTGCGCCTGCTGAAGAACCTGCTGCTGCTGAAGAACCTGCTGCTGCTGAAGAACCTGCTGCTGCTGAAGAACCTGAAAAAAAATAGTTAAGAATTTATTTTTGTCTTTTTAAAGCAAATTCTGCTAGAAAGTTAAGTAGTTTCCCAACTTCTGTATCTTCTACTACTTTTAAATTATTTTTCGCTAACTCAACATATTCCTTTGCCTTGTCTTGAGTAAGTTTTATCGAGTTTGTTTCAAGAATTATATCTCTTAAGATCATAAAATCTTCTATTTTTCTATTTTGAATTATATTTCTTAAGATTTCTTTTTTTTCATTTGAACTATTCTGAAAAGCATATATAAATGGCAAGGTTATTTTTCCTCCGCTCAAATCATCACCTATATTCTTGCCAATTTGCTCGTCTGATTCAGCGGTATAATCTAAAACATCATCTGATATTTGAAATGCTAATCCTATGTTTCTTCCGTACATTGCTAAATTAGTTCTTACATTTTCGTCACATTTTCCAAGCACTGCAGTGCACTCACACAATGCTTCAAACAAAGTTGCAGTTTTGTATTGAATTACTTTTAAATACTCATCCATATTAGTTTGCACTTGATCAACACACATAAGTTGCAGCACTTCTCCTTTTGCAATTGTATTTGTAGCACGTGATAAGATTTTCATAATTTCCATATCATCTAGTTCTACCATAATTTCGAAAGATCTAGAATAAAGGAAATCTCCAACTAAAACGCTTGCTTCATTTCCCCAAACCTTATTTACGGTTTCTTTTCCTCTCCTTTTCCCAGACAGGTCTACAACATCATCATGTAATAAAGTAGCTGTATGAATAAACTCTATAATTACAGCCAATTTATAAGACTTATCTTTGTCTAGATTTAAAGCTTTACCAATAATTGCAACCAGTATTGGGCGTATTTTCTTAGAAGGAGCATCTATAATGTATTTTGATACTTTATCTATAAGCTCAATATCTGATTCCAGATATCTTTCAACATAAGATTTAATATCTGCAATCTCTTTTTGCATACTATTATTGATAGTATTGTAATCCATAAATGCCTCAAATCAGTTTATAATCTTGGTTTAAGTATAAATTGTAACAAAATATCGTTATATTCTTAACAATACATTGACCTATATTTTGCATAAATGTAGAATACTCAGCCTAATATGAAATTTTTAAAGAGAACATTATGTACGCTGTTATAAGCACTGGAGGAAAACAATACAGAGTTTCTAAAGGTGATATCATCAAAATAGAGAAATTAGATCAAAACGAAGGAGATACTGTTTCTTTTGATAAAATCTTATTAATATCCAATAATGGGAAAGTAAGTATTGGAAAGCCTTTCTTAGATAAGAGTAAAATCGAAGGTGTGATAAAATCTCAAGGTAGAGATGATAAAGTTAATATAATTAAATTTCATAGAAGAAAGCACTTCAAAAAGCAAGCTGGGCACAGACAAAGTTTTACGCAAGTTGAAATAACAAATATAGCTGAGGGTTAAAAATGGCTCATAAAAAAGCAGGTGGTAGTACAAGAAATGGTAGAGATTCTGAATCTAAAAGACTTGGAGTTAAAAAATACGGTGGAGAATTAGTTAAAGCCGGAAACATCATTATTAGACAACGTGGTACTAAAATTCATCCTGGTGAAAATGTTGGTTGTGGAAAAGATCACACTTTATTTGCTACGTCCGCTGGTCATGTTAAATTTTCGATCAAAGGCCCTAAGAATAAAAAAACTGTAAGTATTATCCCCGCTTAAAGACAACTTTAACCAAATTATTATAAAAAAATTTAATCTTATGCGTTTAACGTATAATAATTTTTATATTTGAGAAAAAAATAATTAAAGAGAAATAAATATGAAATTTGTTGATGAAGTACAAATTGATGTAAAAGCCGGCAAAGGTGGAAATGGAATAGCAAGTTTCAGAAGAGAAAAATATATTGAATTTGGCGGACCTGATGGTGGTGATGGTGGTGATGGTGGTGATATATATTTAAAAGGAACAAAAAGCCTGAACACACTTGCTGATTTTAGAACTAAAAAAAAATTTGAAGCTCAAAATGGGGAAAATGGAATGAGCAAAAATAAAACAGGTCGAAAAGGAGATGATTTAGATATATTGGTGCCTTTAGGAACAATAGTTTGTAACGCGGACAATGGCGTTTTAATTAGTGAATTATTATCTCATGGAGAGAAACTTCTAGTTGCAAAAGGTGGGAAACATGGGTTTGGAAACTTAAGATTTAAATCGTCTACTAATAGAGCGCCTAGAAAGGCTACAAAAGGAAATGATGGCGATGAACTTTCTTTAAAATTAGAATTAAAATTACTAGCTGATGCAGGTTTCCTTGGTAAACCAAATGCTGGAAAATCTTCACTTTTAAGAGCTATGACAAGAGCTAAGCCAAAAGTTGCAGACTACCCATTCACAACCATAAATCCATCGTTAGGAGTTGTTAATCTTGGTTTTGGGGAAAGCTATGTAATAGCAGATATTCCAGGTTTGATTGAGGGTGCAGCAGATGGAATTGGATTGGGGATACAATTTCTTAAGCATTTATCACGAACAAATATTCTTCTACATGTTGTTGATATTCAAAATGTAGAAGATGACAAGATTACAAAAGAATTATCTGAAATAAACTATGAATTAGAAAAATTTGATGAGGAGCTAAGTAAAAAAACGCAATATATTATATTCAATAAAATTGACCTACTTTCTAGTAATCAACTAGTTGATATTAAAAACATGATATACAAAGAATATGACAAAAATAAGGTATTTTTTACTTCCACAGTAAATAATAATGGCATAAAAGAGTTACAAAATTTTATTTTGAGGGAGTTAAAGAAGTTAAACGATTAATTTAAGAGAAGTTTTTTATTTTTTGTATTAATATTATAAAAGAGATCTAAATACTATGGATAAAAAAAGAAAAAACTTAGAAGATTTAGAGGTATCAATAAATGCTTTACAAAAAAAAGCATCACTCATCAATGAAAGTATTAAAAATAATAATAAATTTTTAAATAAAAAATTAATAGAAAAAGAAAATATAAACATACATAAAGAAGATAATATACCAATCTTAAATAAAGAATCTAATATTAGTAATGTAACTACTATTGAAGAATTGGAGATTCAACTAAAAAAAGAATTAGCTGAGCTAAAAAGAACGCAAAAAATTTTTAGCATTTTATTTTATGTAATCATATTATTATTTATATTTTCAATTATTTTTGTTTTAGAATTAAATTTAATTTAGTAGTAAAAAAAGTAAAAATTATTATGAAAGAAACATGGGTAATAAAAATTGGAAGTTCATTGGTAACTAAAAGCGGGTCAGGTCTTAATGTTAAAAATATTAGGAGCTGGGCAGCACAAATTGATGAAATTATCAGTAATAATATTAACGTTATAATAGTTTCTTCTGGCGCTATTGCCGAAGGCATGAATAGACTCGGTCTGGTAAAAAGACCAAGCTCATCAAGCCAATTGCAAGCCTTAGCCGCGATTGGTCAAATGGGCCTTGTTAAAGCATATGAAGTTGCATTTAAAAAATTTAATATTTTAACTGCTCAAATGTTGTTAACACATGAAGATTTAGGAAGTAGAAAAAGATATTTAAATGCCAGAAATACCTTATCTAATCTTATTAAGTATAAAACCATACCAATAATAAATGAGAACGACACAATTTCTACAGATGAAATTAAATTTGGAGATAATGATACTTTAGCTTCTTTAGTTGCGAATCTTAGTGAAGCTAAATATTTAGTTATACTGACAGATCAAGATGGTCTATACAAAGAAGATCCAAAAAAAAATAAATCATCAGAATTAATAAATTCTATTTCTGTGACTGACAAAAATCTTCAAAAATATGCTGGGCCAAGTAATAGTTCTTTGGGGCGTGGAGGCATGATTACCAAAATTTCAGCAGCAAAAAAAGCAGCTAAATCTAATACAAAAACTATTATTTCTAATGGTACTAGAAAAAATATATTGATTAAAATATTAAAAAAAGAAAATAATATTGGCACCATTATTTCAAATAAAAATTCAGCAGTAAAATCAAAAAAACAGTGGATAGCTAATTCTTTAAAAGCTAAAGGAAAACTTTACGTTGATTTTGGAGCAAAGAAAGTAATAAAAAAATCAGGAAAAAGTCTTTTGCCTATTGGTATTAAATCAATTGAAGGAAGTTTTCAAAAAGGAGATATGCTAATTATTTGTTCCTCAGATAAAATAGAAATTGCTAGGGGTCTTACTAATTATGATTCAAAACAACTTAAAAATATTATAGGAAAGTCTACTTCAGAAATTAAAAAAGAATTTGGTGTTTTTGATAGTGAAGTAGTAATTCACCGAGATAATATGATCTTGTCTTAACTTAACTCTGCTATTTGTTTGTTTAACCTGCTTTTATACCTGGCAGCTTTATTTTTATGAATTAAACCTTTTGAGGCGCTTGAATCAATTACTGGTACTGCGATTTTATAACTCTCGGTTGCGAGTGTTTTATCGCCAGATGCAATTGCCTTAACAGTATTTTTAATGTGTGTTCTTAATTTTGATTTAAAGGCCACATTTCTTCCTCTGCGAACTAAAGATTGTCTAGCTCTTTTTCTTGCTTGGGCAGTATTTGCCATTGATTAATACCTTTATTATTAAAAGACGTCAATATGAGGTTTTATTACGAATTTGTCAATAAGAAAGTGAAAAATTATATATAATTATGCTATGTCGTTATCAAAAAAACAAAAATTCTTTAAAAATACAGCAGTTGTATCTATTTTTACCATGATTTCAAGAGTATTTGGTTACATTAGAGATGCAGCTATTTTTATTTTTATTAGCAATTCAAATGGCGCTCTTGATGCATTTTTTGTTGCTTTTAGAATTCCAAATTTTTTTAGAAGAATATTTGGTGAGGGCGCCCTATCAACAGCTTATGTCCCTGTGTTAAGTGATTATAAGAATAATGATAAAGGAAAGGACATTAAAGAATTTATTAATGCGTCGATTACCTATCTTTCTATAATATTACTAATAATATCGATAGTTGGTGTAGCAATTACCCCCATCTTAATTTATTTTATCGCACCCGGTTTCGTATATGCTGAATCTGGTCAATACGAGTTATCTTATAACTTACTGAGAATTACTTTTCCTTACATGTTTTTCATATGTTTAACTGCAGTTTCATCTAGCATACTTAATTGTTATGAAAAATTCTCAATTCCAGCATTCACACCTGCAATACTCAACATTATATTAATAATTAGTGTGTTATTTTTCTCTACTAGCTTTAGCGAACCAGTTTATGCGCTTGCATGGGGCTTATTATTTGCAGGGATTGTCCAACTTACATTTGTGTTATACCCGCTTGTAAAAATGGGACTTTTTCCTAAAATTAGTTTTAATAAAAATCATCCTGGGATTAAAAAAATTAAAGAGCTTATGTTGCCTGTAATTTTCGGATCCTCAGTGACGCAAATTAATTTAATATTTGATACGATCATTGCATCTTTTTTAATAACTGGAAGCATAAGTTGGCTATATATGTCAGACAGATTTATTGAACTTCCGCTTGCTTTATTTGGGATATCTATTGCAACTGTTTTACTGCCCAAATTATCAGAATATTATAATAATTCAGACCGTGAATCATATAATTCCACAATTAACTGGGGCTTAAAATTAAGTATATTAATATCTATACCTACAAGTATAGGATTAATATTACTATCTGAACCTATTCTAATAACACTTTTGCAGTATCGAGAGTTTTCCCCGAATGATGTAAGTATGACTAGTCTAAGCCTAGTTGCTTTTGCTTTTGGCTTGCCGGGTATGATCGGGGCAAAGATCTTAATAACAAATTACTATTCGCGAAAAAATACAGGTTATCCTGTTAAGGCTGCTGTCATATCTGTGATAGCAAATTTTGTAATGAACTTAACATTCGTTTATTACCTTACAAGTTCAGATTTTAAGGGTGCACACGTAGGACTTGCGCTAGCAACATCTCTGTCAGCATATATAAACTTCATCTTACTTTTTGCCAATGCTATTAAAACAAAAATTTTAGAAATAGATAAAAGTATTATTATAATTATGTTTAAAACAGTTTTATCATCCATAGCTATGATGCTTTTTATTCTTTATTTTGATCTTAATATGCACACTTGGATAAACCTTGATTTACTGGAAAGAATTTTGAGATTAGCAATGATTATCTCTTTAGCTACTTTAGTTTATTTTACGCTATTATATTTATTAAAAATTTCTCCAAAAAAAATCAAAAAAGCTGAATTATGAAAATTATAAGAGATCTAAAAAATATTAATTTTAATACTCCAATTATAGCTAGCATAGGAGCTTTTGATGGAATTCACCTTGGCCATCAGAAAATTATTAATAAAGTTGTAAACAAATCTAAAAAAGAGAATTTAAAAAGCGCAATCATCACCTTTTATCCCTTGCCTAAAATATTTTTCACAAAAAAGAATTTCGAGTTAATATCTATTTACAAAAAAGTAGATATTTTGAAAAATTTTAATTTAGATTATTTAATAATTTTGCGATTCAATGAAAAATTTATATCAATGAGTTCAAAAGAATTTGTTGAAAATTTAATTATACAAAAACTTAATATAAAATCATTAATTGTTGGAGAGGATTTTAAATTTGGATATAATCAGGAAGGAGATATCAGTACATTAAAATATTATTCCTCTAAAGATTATTTCTCTTTAAATATAGAGCAAAAACATAATTTAGAAGACGAGAGAGTATCAAGCTCTTCTATAAGAAAATGTATTATTGAAGGTGATTTTACAAAATCCTCAAAAATGCTTAACAGACCCTACTCTATTTCTGGTAAGATTATGCATGGAGAAAAAAGAGGTTCGCAAATAGGTTTTCCAACTGCAAATATTCATTTAAAGCCAAATATACTTTTAAACGGAGTTTATGCAGTTACTACTTATTTTAATAATAAAAAATATTATGGCGTAGCAAATATAGGATATAAACCAACATTTGATGGGGATAAATATATTTTTGAGGCTAATATTTTTGATTTTTCTGATAATTTGTATGGCCATAGACTAGAATTTGATGTCATTTCAAAAATTAGGGGTACTAAAAAATTTAGTGGAATCGAAGAATTAAAGAAAAATATAGAAAATGATATAAATATAGCTAAGAAAATTTTCAAAATAAAATGAGCAATTATAAGGATACATTAAATTTACCAGTCACTGAGTTTCCCATGAAGGGTAACCTACCCGCAAAGGAACCATTAATTCAGAAAAAATGGGAAGATGAAAACCTATACAAAGAATTATTAGATTCCAATAAAAAATCTAAAAAATTTATACTGCATGATGGTCCTCCCTATGCAAACGGGGATATACATATTGGTCATGCAGTTAATAAAATACTTAAAGACATAATTTTAAGGTCAAAAATATTATCTGGATTTTATACGCCTTTTGTTCCTGGGTGGGACTGCCACGGTCTACCAATAGAGCTTGAGGTTGAAAAAAAATTAAAGAAAAAAAGTGACATATCTGATAAAGAATTTAGAGATTTATGCAGGAAATATGCTTTAGAGCAGGTTGAAAGACAAAAAAAGGATTTTAAGAGATTGGGTATTATCGGAGATTGGGATAAACCGTATTTAACTCTTAATAAAGATTTTGAGGCTTCAACAATAAAGTCTTTAGAGCAAATTTATAATAATGGACATCTTAAAAAAGGTTTTAAACCCGTAAATTGGTGCGTAAAGATACAATCTGCTCTTGCAGAAGCAGAGGTTGAATATAAAGAGAAAGAGTCAATTGCTATAGATGTAAAATTTAAAGTAGCATCAAAAAATAATTTAGAAAATATATTTGGTATTAGTGGTATCAACGAAGAATCGTTTATTGTTATTTGGACAACGACACCGTGGACATTGCCGTCAAATAGATCTGTGGCCATAAAAAAAGACCTGAATTATGTATTAGTAACTGAAGGAAATGAGAACTATATTGTAGCAGAAAATCTTTTAGAAAAATTTAAAGAACGTATAGAGTTAGATTTAAAAAAATTATCTCAATGTAGCGGAGAAAAGTTAATAGATTTAGAAGCTGAACACCCTTTTTTAAATAATAAAATAAAAGTCATCGATAGTGATCATGTGACTGATGACTCAGGAACAGGCTGCGTTCATATAGCTCCAGCACATGGTGTAGAGGATTTTGAATTAGGAAAAAAATATAATTTAGAAGTAATTAATCCAATTCAAAGCAATGGAGTTTTCTCAGGATTTCCAGAGGAACTGAATGGAATTCATATATATAAATTAGACGAACATATAATTAGCATATTAGTTAGGGAAAAAAGATTGCTAAGTGAGAAAAAATTTAAGCATTCATATCCACATTGCTGGAGAACAAAAACTCCTCTAATTTATAGAGCAACTCCTCAGTGGTTTGTTTCAATGCACAAAAATAATCTAATAGAAAAAACATTAAAAAAATTGCCTGATGTAAATTGGATACCTTCGTGGGGAGAAGCAAGAATTCAAGGTATGCTTACCGACAGGCCTGACTGGTGTATTTCAAGACAAAGAAAGTGGGGTGTCCCAATTACTATGTTAATTAATAAAAAGACAGGTGAGCCACACTCAAATTCTTCCATAATTTTCTCAAGAGTTGTCAAGCTTGTTGAAGAACACGGTATTGAGAAATGGTTTGATATAAATATTGAAGAGTTAATAGATAACCCTGAGGATTATGAGAAAGTAACAGATACATTAGACGTCTGGTTTGACTCTGGTTCTTCCCATGCAGCTGTTTTAGAAAAAAAACATGAATTAGAATTCCCTGCAGATCTCTATCTAGAGGGCTCTGATCAGCATAGAGGTTGGTTTCAATCCTCTCTTCTAACTTCTGTAGCAATTAATGATTCTGTTCCATATAAATCAGCGATGACTCATGGTTTCACCGTTGACGCTAAAGGAAATAAAATGTCCAAATCAAAAGGAAACGTAATTGCTCCACAAAAAATTATTGATAGATTTGGCTCTGATATATTAAGATTGTGGGTTGCTTCAACTGACTGCTCTTCAGAAATGAATGTTTCAGAAGAGATATTAAATAGAACATCAGACAAATACAGAAAAATAAGAAATACGATTAGATTTTTATTATCTAATATATCAGATTATGACCCAGAAAAATTTTCTCAGGATTCTATTACGGTAGAGCTAGATAAGTGGATTATTAAAAAAGCAATTGAAACACAAAAGGAAGTTATAAAACATTTCGAGCAGTATAATTTTCATTTATTGACGCAGGTAATACATAGTTTTTGTGTAAATGAACTTGGATCTTTTTACTTAGATGTGATAAAAGATAGGCAATACACTTGTAAAAAAGAATCAAAAGAGAGAGTTTCTGCTCAACAATCAATGTTTTTCTTAACAAAAATTCTTCTCACTTGGATAGCTCCAATATGTCCACATACTGCTGAAGAAGCATGGCTGCATATACCTAAAAATAAAGATAAATCAATTTTTTTTAACAACTGGTTTGATTTGGATATAAATAGCCTCAACACCTGCAATATTACTGACACCAATTGGAATGATATTTTAGAAGTAAAAAAAGCTGTATCAAAATCACTTGAAGAAAAAAGAACCCAAAATCTAATTGGATCATCTTTAGACGCTGATATAACAATCTCATGTTCGAGAGATTTATACAATACATTAAATGCACTTGGGGAAGAATTAAAATTTATATTTATAACTTCAAATGCATTTTTAAAAAATATTGATGAAAATTATTCTGAAGATACTATTTCAATAAATGATCATAAGCTTAATATAGATATTATAAATTCAGATAATAAGAAATGTGAAAGATGCTGGCATAAGTGTAAGACTGTTGGACTTAATAAAAAGCATAAAAGCATTTGTTTTAGATGTATTTCTAATGTATTCGGCGAAGGAGAAATAAGAATAAATGCTTAAAAGAAATATAATAATTTTTATAATTATAATTTTTATATTTATTCTTGATCTGTTAACTAAAAACTATGCATTAGATTATTTAATGCTTAATCACTCATTATCAATTAATAATTTTTTAAATTTAACTTTAGCATTTAATCATGGAGCTGCTTTTAGTTTTCTTAGTGAAGCTGGAGGATGGCAACGTTGGTTTTTTATAATATTCAGTTTCATTGTAATTTTAATAATTGCTTATATTACGGCTAGTGATGAAAATTCGCCGTACATTGCATTTAGTTTTGTTATCGGCGGTGCTTTAGGAAATTTAAATGATAGAATTATTCATGGATATGTTATTGATTTTATTGAGTTTCATTACGAAAATTTATATTGGCCTATATTTAATTTTGCTGATGTTGCAATTTCTATAGGAGTTATATTATTGTTATATAGTATGTTTTTAAATAAAAAAAGAGATTAAATGAATATTATTTTAGCGAATCCACGAGGATTTTGTGCTGGGGTCGACAGAGCCATTGAAATAACAAATAAAGCTTTGGAGATTTTTGGAGCACCAATATATGTAAAACACGAAATTGTTCATAACAAGTATGTTGTTGATGAGTTAAAAGAGAAAGGCGTAATTTTTATTGAAGACGTAAAAAAAGTTCCAGAATATTCTATATTAATCTATAGCGCGCATGGTGTTTCTGAAAAAATTATCCAACAATCAGATAAAAGAAATCTTCAAGTTTTTAATGCGACATGTCCTCTTGTTACAAAAGTTCACATGGAAGTTGCAAGATTATCAAAAAAACAAATTAATACTATTTTGATTGGACATAAAGGACATCCAGAGGTTGAGGGAACTATTGGAAGATACAGAACGAACGAAAATTCTAAGATTATTCTTGTTGAGAATGAGGATGATGTATTAAGTCTTAAATTTGATCCAAATAAGGAAGTTGCTTATGTAACACAAACCACTTTATCTATCGACGACACATTAAACATAATTAACTTGATTAAGAAAAAATATTCAAATGTTATAGAACCAGCAAGAGGAGATATATGCTATGCAACGACAAATAGGCAGGCTGCAGTGAAAGATTTAACTGAGAAATGTGATATCATTTTTGTTGTAGGTTCCGAAAATAGCTCAAATTCTAATAGATTAAAAGAAATTGCTACTAGAGCAGGAGTACCAGCGTATCTTTTAGACTGTGCTGATGATTTAGACGTAAAATGGTTATCAAATAAAAAAAATATAGGGTTAACTGCCGGGGCTTCAGCGCCTGAAGTACTTGTTCAATCAATTATAAATAAACTCAAAGGTTTTGGCGCATTGAACATTATAAATGCTGAAGGAGTACAAGAAAATATAACTTTTAAAATACCTAAAGAATTAGCTATTAAAAATTAAATTATTCCTGCTCCAGAAAGTGCAAAATATACTGTCAGTAAGCAAATTATTATGCCTAAAGATAAAGCAACTATTCTAAAAATATCCATACCATCTCCTTTAAATTTTGCATATTTTGACACAAATGGTTGCATTTTTAAATTAAAATATTTTTTGAGCAAACTATATAGGTAGCGCTAAAAGTAAAAATTTGCAAACGTATAAACAACTTCTATGAAACTAGCCTTTTAACTATCTGTGCAGAGGGTATAGCAGTAAGAATGCCATATCTATAGTGACCAAAGTTATATATTATTTTTTTGTTATTTGGATCTAAACTAACGTATGGTTCATTTTTATCAGCGTAAGGTCTAAAACCAAATGTTTGCTCTAAATTAGAAATTTCTACTCTCTCTAATAACAAATCTGACAAAGATTCTTCTAGAAAATTTTTACCAGATTCTGTTAAATCTGTATCAAAACCAACATCCTCTAATGTGGCACCCACAACTATCTCGTTATCTTCTCTTTGTACAATATAATAATTCTTATAAATTAAAATATTATTAATTAGCTTTTTATTTGTTTTTATATGTAACAATTGACCTTTTATAGGCTTCATTTTAATATTTTTTTTATCTAAAATACTATTGCTCCACGTTCCAGCGGAAACAATGATAAAATCGTATAAATTGCTATTTTTTTTTTTTAAAAATTTATCAAGCTTATCAATTTCTTCATTACTGAATTTTACACCATCTTTTAATAACAAATTTTTTAAAAAAAAAGAAAATTTTCTTGGATTAATTATGCTTATATCTGGTATTTGTAAAAATTTTTCATATTTTTGTTTAATACTTTTTTCTAGAGTATTTAACATCTCGTTAGTATATTTTGATTTAACATCTTTTCTTTCTTTATACCATTTTCTTGCTAAATCTAGTTTCTCTCCAAATAATAATATGCTTTTTTTTTCATAGCCTATTTTTTCTTTTTCTAATGAAGTAAAATTTTTAAAAAACTTATTGTATTCATTATGACCAGCAATACATAAGTCTTGCATATATTTTTTATTTTCCCATGGCTCTAGCGGAAATAGTATCCCAGCTGCAGACATAGATGCCTGGCCTGGTTTTTGTTTATCTATTATTGTTACATCACAGCCAGATTTTTTTAACTCATAAGCAGTTATTAGTCCGACTATTCCTGAGCCAATTATTAAACATTTTGTCATTTTTTAACTAATGTTCCTATCCCTTCGTTTGTGAATATTTCTAAAAGAACTGAATGTTGAATTCTTCCGTCTATGATGTGAGCTGTTTTTGCACTATTTTTGAGAGCGTTTAGACACGCTTTTATTTTTGGCAGCATGCCACCAGTTATAACGCCAGATTTTATTAGACTTCCAATTGCATCAAAGTTTAATGATGATATTAAATTTTCCTGCTTATCTAAAACGCCTGCTTGATCTGTCAAAAATATTAGTTTTTCAGCTGACAAAAAAGAGGCTATAGCACTTGCAGCTGAATCAGCATTTATATTATAAATATTTTGATTTTCATCAAATCCCAGTGGGGCAATTACAGGGATATAATTTGATTTCATTAGATCATACAAGTAGTTAGAATCTACATCTACAATTTCACCTACATATCCGTAATCTTTATCTTTTGATTTATATTTTTTTACCTTAACAACACTATTATTATCTTTAGCAATCCCTATAGAGTTTCCACCATTATTATTTATTAAACTTACTATTTCTTTATTAACTAAGTTAGTTAAAGTTTCTGAAACAATTTCAATTGTTTTACTGTCTGTAACCCTAATACCATCTTTAAAATTTCTTTCTATTCCAACTTTCTGTAATTGTTCATCAATTTGTGGTCCGCCGCCGTGCACAACGGCAACATTTATTCCTACTTGCTTCATTAGCGCAATATCTCTAGCAAAACTATTTTTTAGGCTATCATCTGTCATGGCTGAACCGCCGTATTTAACCACACAAATTTTCTTAGAAAACTTTTGTATGTACGGAAGTGCTTCAGTAAGAATTTTTATAACTTGTTCTGCTTCATTTTGCTTCATCTGGTATCTCTAGTGCTGGATCAATTTTAAAAATTTCATTTATAAAAGCATCTTTTATATTTTTAAGCATTTTTTCTGATTTTGCCTCAAATCTCATAACTAAGCAGGGTGTTGTATTTGATGCTCTTAATATTCCCCACCCATTAGCGAAATCTGCTCTAACCCCATCGATTTTCGAGATTTTTGCGTCTTTGAAATTAGCTTCGCTTGCGAATTTTTTCATAAATTCATGCTGAAAGCCATCTTTATTAACAGTAATATTTAATTCAGG
This sequence comes from uncultured Gammaproteobacteria bacterium, assembly GCA_913042035.1. GTDB lineage: Bacteria > Pseudomonadota > Gammaproteobacteria > Poriferisulfidales. The sequence continues at coordinate 13,853 of CAJWIN010000018.1, forward strand.
AGTTGAATATGATTTTGGTAATTCATTAAATATTTCACTGCTGGTTTTATTGCTATTTGAAATAATCTCTAGCATTCTTATTCCTGCGTATATTCCATCATCAAAACCAAACCATCTATCTTTAAAAAAAATATGTCCTGACATCTCGCCGCCTAAAATAGCATTTATTTCTTTCATTTTCATTTTGATATAAGAATGACCAGTTCTACACATTACTGGAATACCGCCATATTCTTTAATAATATTTGCAAGGTCTTTTGATGATTTTACATCATATACAATTTTTTCACTTTTGTTTATTGAAAGAATATCTTTTGCATAAATCATCATCTGCTTATCCGGCCATAAAACTTCTCCTAAGTTGTCAATGACCAAGCACCTATCACCATCACCATCAAACGCTATGCCAATATCACATTTATTTTCTTTTACGCATGATATTAAATCCTCCAAGTTTTTAGGGTTACTTGGATTTGGATGATGATTAGGAAAATTTCCATCGACATCACAATATAAATCTATTATGTCTAGCCCTGCTTTCTTATAAGCTTCAAGTGCTACTGGCCCTGCTGCACCATTTCCAGCATCCAGCGCAACTTTTAACTTTTTATTAATCTTTATATCTTTTAAAAGTTCTTCTACATAAAAACTATCAATTTTTATATTTTCTAAATTTATATTTTTCTTAGCATTATTTTTTATAAAATTATTTAATTTAATTCTATTATATATTTCTTGTATTTCTTCACCTGCAAGAGCATGACCATCCATAATAATTTTTAACCCGTTATAATTTTTTGGGTTATGACTTCCGGTTATAATGATACCTGAATTTAAACCGAAATAATTTACAGCGAAGTACAATATAGGTGTTGGAACTTGGCCAATATCTATTACTCTTTTTCCATTATCTAAAAAACTCTGAATTAAAGTGCTTGATAGAGTCTTGCTTGATAATCTTCCGTCTCTTCCAATTACTATTTGATCATTATTTTCTTTATAAATATCACACAAAGCCATAGCGATTGATTTCACTGATTCATTTGTTAGTTCTTGATTATAAATTCCTCTAATATCATAAGCTTTAAAAATATTTTTAGGTAAATTCATTATTAATCAGTCCCACTATGTCCGAAGCCACCTGATGATCTTTCAGTGGTCTTAAATTCTTTTACAAAATCATACTCTATTTCTATAACTGGAATTAACATGAATTGGGCTATTCTATCTCCAGGATTAATTACAAAATTATTTTTGCTATTATTAAATAAAGACACCATTAACTCTCCTTGGTAGTCAGAGTCTATTAGTCCAACAGAATTTCCTAAAATAATACCATGCTTATGTCCTAGTCCTGATCTTGGTAATACTATTCCCGCATAATCACTATCCTCAATATAAAAAGCTAAACCCGTGGGAATTAAATTTGTATTTTTAGGTAATAATTCGATTTTATTATCAATACATGCCCTCAAATCCATAGCAGCAGAACCTTCAGTTGCATATGCTGGAATTTTTATCTCTTGATTAATCCTAGAATTTAAAATTTTGACTTGTACTTTTTTTTTCATATCATACTTGTTTAATTGTAAATATTCGATATTTCCTCAACGAACTCGATTGCTAAATCTTTTTTATTTTTTAACTTTAAGATTTTTTCTAAACCCTCTCCCCAATAAAGAGTAATTGAATTATTTTCATTATCAATACCATCTGTAAAACTTACTTTATTTGCAGCTATAACTGAAATTTTTTTATCTTTTAGTTTTTTTAAGGCATTTTTTTTTAATTCATCGGTTTCAGCAGCAAATCCAATGGAAAACATATTATATTTTTCAGATATTATTTTTAAAATATCTATATTTTTTGTTAATTCTAGTGTCAGACCTTTATCACTCTTGATTTTCTCTTTTGATAATTTTGAAGCGGTAAAATCAGATACTGCAGCAACTGAAACAAAAATATCACAATCTGAAATGTTATCTTCTACTGATGAAAGCATATCCTTAGCACTTTTTACTTCTATAGAGTTAACCTCATCCTGTTCTTTATAGGTGCATGGACCTTTAACTAAAATCACTTCTGCGCCCTGATTATGAAAGGCGTTTGCGATTTCACAGCCCATCATACCTGAGCTTCTATTCGACAAATATCTTACCGGGTCAATATATTCAACCGTTGGCCCTGCTGTTATTAGAACTTTTTTTCCCTTAAAAGACTTTGGCTTTTTTTTTACTATATTTTGCAAGTCCTTCAATATATCTTCGGGTTCTTTCATCCTTCCAGATCCTATATCTCCACATGCTTGAGTGCCAAATTCTGGGCCAAAAAAAATAATGCTTCTTTTTTTTAAACTTTGATAATTTTCTTGTGTAGCTTTATTTTCCCACATATTTTTGTTCATACTTGGCGCTAAAATAATTTTTTTATCGAATGCCAAACATGAGGTTGTCAGCATATCATCAGCTCTGCCATGTAAAATTTTCGATAAAAATTCTGCTGTAGCAGGAGCAACTAATATAATATCCGCCCATCTTGCTAAATCTATATGAAGCATAGGATTTTCTTTTTCTACGGTGTTGTATTGATATACTTTACTATTTGTTAAAGTTTCAAAAGTCAGTGGGGTTATAAAATCTTCTGCTGTTCTTGTCATTACAACTTTAACATCAAAATTATTTTTAATTAATAATCTAGCAATTTCTGCTGACTTGTAAGCGGCAATTCCACCAGTAACACCAAGCATTATTTTTATTTTTTGAGACATTTTAAGATTGTACAAGATTTATAGATATCTTATGTAATATATTTATCAAATAATCAATATCAGACTCCTCATGATCTACAGTTAAAGATATTCTGAGCCTTGACTTGCCTTCCTCGACTGTAGGGGGTCTAATAGGAGGAATAAATATACCGTTTTTTAGTAAAGTATCACTCACATAAATTGCATCCTTACTGTCTCCAATTAAGATTGCTTGAATTTGGGAGTTACTATCTAAAGAGACAAACCCTGATTTGTTTATATTTTTTTTGTAATAATCAATTAGTGAAAATAATTTTTCTCTTCTCCAATCCTCAGTTGAAATAATTTTCAAAGATTTTCTGGTAGCTTCAACAGCGTTCACAGGAAGAGATGTAGAATAAGTGTAGCTTCTTGCTTTTTGAAGAACATACTCAACATTTTCATAGTTCCCAGATAAAAATGCTCCAAAAGTCCCAAACGCTTTCCCAAATGTACCTGTAATAACAATATTTTTTTTATTATTTAATGAATTTTTATGCACAAGGCCTTTTCCTCTTTCACCATATACCCCTATTGCATGAGCTTCATCAATCAGTAGTAATGATTTGTGACTTTTTACAATTGTATCAATTTTTTTTAAGTTAGGATGATCTCCATCCATACTAAATAAAGAATCACTTATAACTAAATTATTTTTTTCTTTTAATTTTTTCAATAATTCTTCTAAATTTTTATAATCTTTATGCGTATATCTCTTAAAATTTGCCCTTGATAAAATAGCCCCATCAATTAAAGAGGCATGATTTAACTTATCAGAAATAATATTATCATCTCTGCCAACTAATGCTTTTATTACTCCAAGGTTTGCTTGATAGCCTGTTGAAAATAATAATGTTTTTTCTTGACCCAAGAAGTCAGAAATTTCTTCTTCTAATTTAAAATGTGATTTCGTATATCCAG
>CAJWIN010000019.1 GCA_913042035.1 uncultured Gammaproteobacteria bacterium
GAGCATGGTTACGTTGCATTTCAGATAAAATTCCTATTTCTAAACCCCAATCACTAGGAATTCTTAATTCTTTAAGCATTCTACTTCTAAAAGAAAATTCTCCAGCCAAAGGATATCTAAATACATCAATAAATTCTATATAATCTCTTTGTCCTAAAACTTTTTTTAAAGCTTTAAGCAAGGGAGTTACTAGCAATCTTGTTACCCTGCCATTTAATTTATTATTTCCAATCCTGGGATAATAACCCTTACAAAATTCATAATTAAAGAGGGGGTTTGCAACTGGATAAACAAGTCTTGCTAAGAGTTCTTTATCATAGGTTAAAATGTCGCAATCATGCAACGCAATAGACCTTGCTTCGTCTCGGGCAAGAACATACCCCATACAATACCAAACATTTTTACCTTTGCCGGGCTCGCCTGGCGCTAATCCTTTTTTATTTAATTCACTGTCTAGAGCTTTCATCCTTGGGCCATCATTCCATATTACAGAATGAGGTTGTTTTAAATTAGAAAAAAATTCTTTCGCTTTTCTAAATTGTTTATTATCAGCTTTGTCTAAGCCGATAGTAATGTGATTTAAATATTTAACTTGAGATAAAATATCAATAATATTTTTAAGCGCAGGACCTTCTATTTCAGAATATAAGGAAGGTAAAATTAAATCTATAGGTCTATTTTTAGAAAAGGCAATAAGCTCTTTTTCAAGATCTTTTACTGATCTATTTGAAATATTATGAAGTGTGCTCACAACGCCGTTTTGGTGAAAATCTGCTATTTTTGCCTCCTCGTAGACTCAAAAACCTGTTTAATGCACTCAGACCAACCGTCAGGTGCCTTCTTATTACTAATAAATAAATTATCAGACTTAATATTTTCTACAAAATTTTGATTATCAGAACTTTTAACTATACAAGGGTAATCGGCACAATTTAACATTTCCAAATCATTGTCGCTATCCCCGATCGCAATGGTAATAAAATTTTTACTAGAGTAATGCTTTTTATATTCATTGACAAGTCTGAGCATTGCATCGCCTTTGTTTATATTGTTTGATATGTGGTGAAATCTCCCCCCTTTAATAATAGTAAGATTATGAGATTCTAAATATTCTCTAAATTTTTGGAGATTTTCACTATTAGACTGCCAAATGATAAGTTCTGAAAATTCTCTTTCCATAGCAGGCTTAATTTCATTTATACTTAGGCCAGACAGATTTACTTTATCTGCATCATCAAGATCATTGAAAAAAGTTAAATATTTTCCATATATTTTTGCAATCTCATTTTTTATGGAGTTAATTTTTTTTTTTATTTTTTTTGATTCAAAAATAATATTATATTCATTTTTTATTTTACTTGAGTTATTAAAGTATTTTTTTGGAGCATATATTCCACCACCATTTTCACAAATAAAAGGTAAGTTAAATGATTCTTTTTGAAAAAAATTTTCCAACTCGATGAATGTTTTGCTCGTATTAAAAACTACAAAGTGCCCATCATTAATGAGTTGTTTTGTTATGTTTAAGTTATTGCTAAAAGAGAAATCATTTTTATTTAAAAAAGATGAATCTAGGTCTGTAAAAACCAGAATAGATAAATTGTCAATTTTATATGTCATTATTATTTTTGTTACTGACAATTACTAATTGAAACTTTCACTTCAAGATTTTCACTGCCAGAATAATTTGTTTTTATGCCTTTAATTGTTGATGCGTCTAAGAAGTCAAGGCCACAACTTATTCTAACATATTTCTCATCGATACATTTATTGTGAGATGGATCAAAAGCAACCCACCCAAGATCTTTAATATATATTTCAGTCCATGCATGCGTAGTATGGTCTTGAGCGTTTAAATCCTCTATTAAAAAACCATTTATATATCTTGCAGGTAATGAATTTTCTCTAGCAAGACTAATTAATATATGAGCAAAGTCTTGGCAAACTCCTTTACCTTGTTCAATCGATTTTTTTGCTGATGTGCTGACTGACGTTGATCCTGAAACATACTTAATAGATTTAGAAACTATCTCATTAATTTGGTGACAAAACATAATTGTATCATTGCTTTTTCTTGCAAGGTTTTTACTTAGTTTTAATATTTTTCTACAGGGTAAAGTTAAGTTTGTTTGTCTTAAGAAACACTCAGGATTAACTTTTTCTTGAAGCCCTTTTACAATTCCTAACATATCTTTAGTATTAACTATACCAGAAGAAGTTATTTTCTGACTTCCTTTTAAATTACTATTAAATATATTATAGATTTTATGACCTAAGGCGTCCTGATGAGATTCTTGTATCGAACCCTTCGAAGTTTTTATTGACCACGAGGTAATTTCTTGATTTCTACATTTGGATGGATAAAGTTTCACTGACTGTATTAATTTTGGAACTTCTGAGGTAAAAGTATAATTCGTTTCATGTTTAATTTTTATTTTCATTTCTCTGCACCTAAAAAGTATTTACTTTCAAGTTGACCATATATTTCTGAAAGATCAATGATAAATCTTTCTAAAAATTCATGGAGACCACTATCAAGAATATTATTTACTGTTAATTTATTAAAGTTTGCATGCAAGGTATTTGCCAGCTCTTCAGCTTTTGATTTTTTCTTATAGAATTTTTTTAATCTTTTTAAATGATGATCAATTTTTTCTATTGAATAAAATAAAGATCTTGGGCACATCATATTTAATATGAGGAAGTCAATTATTTTATAATAACCAATATCTGAATTTCCATAGGCCCATTTAAAGCCTCTAAAAGAGGATACTGCGCGTAATAAAAGGCTCCATTGAAAATTATCGTAATCTTTACCAATCAATTCGCTGTTTGGTAATAAAATAAAATATTTAACATCAATTATTCTTGCTGTAAAGTCAGCTCTTTCAAAATGAGTACCTAATGATAGAAAGTCGTAACTATCATTGACTAATTGAGTATTTAATATTGTTCCTCTAATAAGATTAACTTGTTTTTTTACTAAGTCTATTATTTCTGGGAGATCTTTTGAATTATATTTTTTTTTCGAGTATGTTTCGAGATCATGATAAGTTATGTTAATTGCATCCCATACTTCAAGTGTAATTGCCGTTCTTACCATCTTTGCATTCTCTCTCGCTCTATTAATACAATTAAATATAGAAGACTGATTTTCTAGATCAAATAATAAAAAAAATTCTATTTTTTCTTTTTTTATAACTTTATTTTTTTCTAGGTATTCTTCTTTAATTCTTAGTGTTTGAAGTATTGAATCCCATTCATTATTATATGAAGTTGTTGCATTGGGTATTAAATGTATTCTATACGCAACCTCTAAAAGTCTAGCAATTGAATCTGCTCTTTCAATATACCTAGCGGCCCAATATAAATTTTCTGCTGTTTTACTTAACATATAATCATTCTGCCAATATCCACGTATCTTTAACTCCGCCGCCTTGAGAAGAGTTAACAACTAAAGAGTTTTCTTTTAAAGCAACTCTTGTCAAGGCCCCACTTACAAGCGTTATTTTTTTATTACTAATTAAGCAATAAGGTCGTAAATCTACATGTCTTGGTGATAAGCTATTTTTTGAAAAAATTGGCACAGAAGATAGAGAAAGAATAGGTTGCGCAATAAAATTACTTGGATTAGATTTAATTTTTCTCTTAAATAGGTCTAATTTTTGCTTTGAAGCATCGTTACCAATTAACATGCCATGTCCACCAGAGCCGTGTACTTCTTTTACAACAAGGTTTTTTAAATTACTCAAAACGTAGCTCCGATCCTTTGAATCGTAACATTTATAAGTTTTAACATTTTCTAAAATTGGATCTTCACTTAAATAAAATTTAATTATTTCAGGTAAAAAAGTATAAATTGCTTTATCGTCAGCAATTCCACTGCCTGGAGCAGAGCAAATATTTATATTCCCTGATTTGTATGAGTCAAATAATCCAGGAACTCCTATTAAGGAATTGTTGTCAAAGGTAATAGGGTCAATATAATGGTCATCTATTCTACGGTATATAATGTCAACTTTTTCTTTTCCTCGAGTTGTTTTCATATACGTAATATTTTTTTCTACATATAGATCTGAGCCTTGCACCAACTCTATTCCCATCATATTAGCTAAAAAACTATGCTCGTAATATGCGCTATTTAAAGGGCCAGGAGTTAAAATGACGATATTAGGTTTGTCTGAACAATTCTTTGGCTTCAATTTTGCCAGAGTATCTAATAAGTGATTAGGGTAGTTTTCCACTGGTTCTATTTTCATAGTTTGAAATAATTCAGGGAACATTCTCATCATTATTTCTCTATTTTCAATCATATAAGAAACTCCTGACGGTGTTCTGCAATTATCTTCTAAAATCAAAAATTTATTTTCATTTGTTCTAATAATATCAGTACCTATAATTGGACTATAAATATTATTTGGCACTTTGAAACCAACCATTTTAATTTCATAAGCTGGGTTTCCATATATAAGATGGCGCGGAATTATTTTTGTTTTCATGATTTCACCTGAGTGATAAATATCATGCAAAAAAGCATTGATTGCTAAAGATCTTTGAATAACTCCTTTGCTTATTTTCCCCCATTCATTATTTGTTATAACTCTTGGGAATAAATCAAAAGGCAATAATCTTTCAGATGCATCATAATTATTATAAACTGAGAAAGTAATACCGATTTTTCTAAACAAGTCCTCTGCTTCAGTCTTTTTTTTGATTAACGTATTTTTAGGCAGAGAATTTGCCCACTTCATTACGTTTCTATAAGAAAGTCTTATTTTTGATTTTGTATATACTTCATTATACATATCCTTTTCCCATAAGAATTCTATAAACTGAGATGGGGGAAAAAGGAAATGAACGGTGTATCTCAGTTATAGAATTCACGCTACGATGCAATAATAGAAATGCAATATATATGCCAAACTATTGAAAAATACAACGATACCCTGCTATATTAATAATATGAGAAAACAAATAATTTTTTTAACAGTCTTTTCTTTATTAATAATGCAAAATACCAACGCAGACAGTCTCTTTGAGGACAATTTTCAAGAACCAGGCCAATGGAAATTTATATCAGATAATGTTATGGGTGGGTTATCGACTGGCTCAATAGCTTATGAAATGAAAGAAGGACAATCAATAGCATATTTATCGGGAGATGTGACAACGGAAAATAATGGTGGATTTATACAATTTCGAAGAAATTTAAAAGAAATTGATCTTCAGGAAGCAAACTATGTGAAAATTACCGCAAAAGGCAATGGAGAAAAATATTATATCCATTTGAGAACTTCAGGAACAATATTACCATGGCAATACTATCAATATGCTTTTGTTGTCGAAGAAAAATATAAAGATTTTATTTTACCAATAAAGAAATTTAAGAAGTCTGGGTCATTTCAAGCAAATGTAGTTAAATCAAGGAGCATAACTTCTATCGGAGTTGTTGCATATGGAAGAGATCATAAAGCAGAAATTTATGTTAAAGAAATCTCATTCATAAAATAAATAAAATAAGGGATTAAAAATGAAACAGACCACAAAGGTAATTATTTATATATTTTCGATATTTGTTGTATTAAGTTGCTCAGAACAACATACTTATACAGATAAAAAAAATTTAAATGATATTTTAAACTCTTTATCAAAAGGTGACTTTTATTCTTGTAAGCTTGATAACATATACAAATTTAAAAACAGTGAGCAAAAAAAAATTCATATAAAGGAAGTTAGATATAAAATTAATAAAAATATAAATTTAATTCATTTTGAAAACAAAATAGGTCTGATATATAAAAGTGATAAATGGAATCATGGAAATAGTATATTCTTAGAAGATAAAAAAAATAAAAATATTTTTAATATGGGAAGTTTCTACGATGAAAATGATTTTAATTATGAAATAATAAATAAACAAGTTTCCTTGAAATTTTACAAAAATATTTTAGAGTTAAATTTATTCGATCAAACCTTAAAGAGCGTTTATTCATGCATAAGACTAGAAAAAATACTTTCAGAGGCTTTGAAGAAACAGCTTCTTGAAAATTTTTTATACCAAAATAATTCTAGTCGAATTTAGGTCGTAAATATAAATCATGACAAACTTAAGATAATTCAATAATATTAAGTGCTAATTAGAAATATAAATATAGGGGGATTATATGGCAGGTGCTTCAGAAGCCGGGGCAGCAATTAAAACAAAATTTAGCTTCAGCAAAAAAGACAATAAAAGGCAAAATGATTTTTGTATCGGTGGAGAAATTTGGAAAAAAGTTCCAAATACAGATTTTGCTTATTATTCAACGCATGGTAGATTCTCATCTTCAAAAGATTTAGGGTTCCCAGGAAACGGTTGTATTTTATGTTCTAAGGAAGAGATAAAAAAAGAGGTTAACGAATGGGCAGATTCAGATAAGTCCGGCAAAGATTTTTTCACTAAGTGGATGAGTGAAGCAGAGGAAAGCAATTAAATTTATAAAATATAAATTATGATAAAAAATATTGTAATAGTTTTATTAGTTTTACTTAACGTAAATTCTTATTCAGATAATAAAAAGTTAAGTAATGCTGAGGCAAGTTATATTTTTTACTATAAAGATATAGCCGCTGGAACAATGGACCTTAGTATTAAAAATCAAAAAGATGTTATAAATATAAGCACCACATATGATGGAAATTTTCTAGCATCATTAGCTAACAAGGGATACCGAAAAGAAACTTCACTCATAAAAAAGCAAAATGGTAAGTTGCTGCCGAAAGAATATACATATACTGATGATAACGAGACGTATGAAATAATATTCAATGATAATACGGCTAAATTAAGTAGTGAACATTTTGAGGATCAACATATTAAATCAAGAAATAAAATATATGATCCTATTTCTATGTTAATCATATTAATGCAAAGTTATCCAAATATAGAAAGTACTTATAGCGTAATATCTAAGAAAAATTTAAAAATATATGACTATAAATTTAATAATGATGCAATATATAAAATCAATGATGAAGTTTATAATTGTTATTCTGCAGAGTATAAATCTGGAAATAAGATAAACTATTATTACTTCTCAAAAGAGCACAAAAATTTGCTAATAGCTATAAAAATAAACAAAAATAATAAAGAAAAAATTAGAATCGATTTATCAGAAATACATAATTTAGATTAGGTGTTGAAAATTTTATGGATCCGTTATCACAAGGAATAGTTGGCTCAGTTGCTTCGCAACAAAAAAGCAGCAAAGAAAAGATTTTGCTAATCACCATTATTGGTTTTCTTTCTGGTATGGCTCCTGATTTAGACATATTTATCAGATCAAGTCATGACCCTCTATTAGCAATTGAATTTCATAGACAATTTACACATTCTCTTGTCTTTATACCTTTTGGGGGACTAATATGCGGAACATTTTTTTATTATGTTCTGACCAAAAGAAGAGGCATGTCAATGAAAGAGACATATCTTTACTGTACGTTGGCTTATGCTTCTCATGGGCTTTTAGATGCATGCACATCATATGGGACGCAGCTTTTTTGGCCGTTCAATGATTTTAGAGTCGCATGGAATACCATATCAATTATTGACCCAATTTTTACCATTACACTATTTACATTAGTTTTTATGTCGATTTTTAGGAAAAAAGTTTTATTCGCAAGGATTGCACTTATTTGGGTAATAACATATATGTCTATAGGATTAATTCAAAATAATAGAGCAGAAAATATTGGGCTTCTGAACGCTAATTCTAGAGGACATATTCCTGTGAGAATTGAAGTAAAACCTAGTTTTGCAAATTTACTTGTCTGGAAGGTTATATATGAGGCAGATGGAAAGTATTATGTTGATGCTGTAAAAATAGGGTTGAATACGAAAGTTATTAAAGGAACAAGCGTAGAAAAGCTTAATATAAAAAATTCTTTCCCGTGGCTTGATCTTAATTCACAACAATCAAAAGATATAGATCGTTTTAGCTGGTTTTCAGGAGGTTATTTATCAATCTCAAAAAATAATCCTTACAGAATTATTGATATAAGATATTCAATGCTTCCAAATGAAATTCATGGACTTTGGGGTATTGAAATTGAAAAAGATAATGAAAAAAATCAACACGTAAAATACTTTTTTAATAGAGAGAATAATTCTGAAGCATTAAAAGAATTATGGGGTATGCTATTAAATTAATTTGGATGGATTTGATATGGATAAACAGGTAATTGCAATAGGCGGCGGCGGATTTGGAAGAAATCCAGGCTTGGGTATTATAGAAAAATATATTCTGGACCAATCAGAAAAAAATAATCCAAATATATGTTTTATTCCCACAGCAACAGGTGATGATGAATCATATAAAGTGAGTTATTACTCGACTTTTAGTAAACTTGATTGTAAACCAACGCATTTAGATTTTTTCAAGCGAACACCAAATCTTGAAAAGTTAATTTTATCACAAGATGTGATTTTTGTTGGAGGAGGAAATACAAAAAGTATGTTATCAGTTTGGAGAGAGTGGGGCTTACATGATATCTTGAGAACAGCGTACGATAATGGAACAATAATGAGCGGAGTAAGTGCTGGAGCAATCTGCTGGTTTGAAAAAGGTATTACCGACTCATGGGCTGACCAACTAAATATTATTGACTGCTTAGGATTTACAAAAGGAAATTGTTGCCCACACTATGACGAAGAATCTGAGCGAAGGCCTTCATTAATTCAATTCTTAAAAAAGAAGGAATTAAGTGACTGTTATGCTATTGAGGGAGGATGTGCTTTGCATATCAAAAATGATGATGTATATTCAGCAGTATCTTTTCAAGGAAATAAAAAATCTTATCTAGTCAATTTAGAAGGTGGAAGGATAAAAGAGAATATTTATTCAACAACAAAAATACCTTATATAAGGGGAGATTAAAAATATGAGTATACCAATTATTATTATGGCTTCTACAACCATGTTGTTAGCAGCTTATATTGGCATCGTCGTCTTTAGAATTAAAAATAATAATCTTACATCCTCAAAATATTTAAATATAGTATTTTCATTTGCACTGATTGGCTATAAATCTTTTTTAGAGACAGGAAAAGGTTTTGAGTTATTAAGTGCGATAGGACAATCTGTTATTTTTGTATATATGTTTATTATCCCAGCATTCATAGTAGTTTATTTGGTAAACAAATTTAAATTCAATTTTGATGAATTTATGAGTGCGTGGCTCTTTACACAAATATGCTGTCTCTTTGTGATAACATCTCATTAAATTTATTAACTATTAATAAAAATGGAGTAAAAGCAGTGTCAGGTAGTATATTTTATGATTTTGAAAGATTTGACGAGAATGAATTTTTTTTCGCTTTAAGGGATGGTTACCCTGTAACTCCTCTTCATACGTTAATAGTTCCCCAAAGGCATATAATTTCGTATTTTGAGCTAAATCATTCTGAGCGTCAAAATCTTTTTCCTTTTTTAGAAAGACAAAAAAATAAAATTTTAACTGAAGATTCAACTGTAACAGCTTTTAACATAGGTATTAATGATGGTCCTGATGCCGGACGCAGCGTACATCATCTGCATATACATTTAATCCCTAGAAGACCAGGAGATGTAGAAAATCCTCAAGGAGGTGTAAGAGGTGTTATACCTTCTAAACAAAAATATGTAAAAAAGGTAAGATTAAAAAAATGACAGAAAAATTAAAACAAGAAAAATCTTTATTCATGACACGTTTAATGACGCCAGATATGTCGAATTTCTCAGGAAAAGTACATGGTGGAACAATATTAAAGCTTTTGGACGAAGCAGCTTTTACATGTGCTTCAAGGTATTGCAAAACATATGTGGTAACAAAATCGCTAGATCAAGTAGTTTTCAAAAGTCCTATTGCCGTAGGAGATCTTGTAACATTTCGATGTAATATTAATTATGTTGGCAGGACATCCATGGAAGTTGGCGTTCGCGTTGAGGGAGAAAAAATTAAAGATAGAAGCGAGTATCATGCAATTTCAAGTTATTTTACCATGGTATCTGTAAACGAAGATGGAAAACCTATGGAAGTTCCAAGATTAAATATTGAATCGGAAATTGAAGAAAAGTTATTTGAAGCAGGAAAGATGAGATGTGCAATGAGAAAAGAAATCCAAGAGAGAAATAATAAACTTCATGTTAGCTTAGACAACTGGATTAAAATTTGGAATTAATGATATGAAAGACTCTAAAGTTATTTATTTAATAGTTATCTGCATCATTCTTGCACTTACAAGTTTTTATTATATGCAAAACTATTTAGAAATTATTCAAAAATAATAAATTGATATTAAAGTGAGTGAAGACTTAACAAATGGCATAAAAAATCTTGTTCAAAGAGGGAAAGAACAGGGTTTTATTTTAATTTCAGAGCTGGACGAAATTATTAAAAATTTGAGTGTTCCTGACCAACAATATATTAGAGATGGTATGGAGGAGCTTAAAATACAAGTGGTAAAAACTCCAAAAGACTACGACGAATTTAAATATATGACAGGCGAAGAAGCAATAGAATTTTTACAAAGCTTGAGTGACGGTAAAACTAAAGCTTTTGTGAGAGATGAAAAGGAGGAATAATTAAATATGGGTAAAAAGAACTCGATTTATTGCTCAAAAAAATGTGAGAAAAAATTGTGTAATAAAAAATGTAAGTCTCGAAAAAAGAAAATCAAAAAAAATCCTCATAATTTAATTTTTTACTTCATATATAAAATATTTATCACAAATAAAAAATATATTAATATTTAAATCTCAATAAAATCAATAATATATAAAAAAAAATAACGATTTACTGATCATTTTTTCTTATTATGCTATTATTTATTCTAATAAAGATGTAACCCAGAATAATTCCATGAGTGATTTTCTAAAAAATTATGATGCGATAACTGACTCGCAATTAAGAACTTGCGTAAAACTTTTAGGCAAGCTTCTAGGCAATGCTATTAAGTCCCATGCTGGAAAAGACGTTTATAATGTTGTAGAAAAATTAAGAAAAGGATTTATAAATCTGCAAAATAATGAAAACCAGAAACAGCATGACCAATTAATAAAATATATAGACGGGCTAGATCCTAAAGTTTTAAAAAATGTAATAAGATCCTTTTCGAAGTATTTTGCTTTAGTAAATGTTGCGGAAGAAGCCTACCAACACATACACAGAGAAAGTATTATAAAATCTGGAAAGTCTGGGTCAGCACTTTGGGAAGGTTCTTTTGATCACATTCTCAAAGATTGTAAATTGCATGCAATTACAACAAGTGATTTACAAAAACTTTATGATAGCCTTCAATTCGTTCCTGTTTTCACAGCTCATCCAACAGAAGCTATGCGAAGAAGTAAGATGGAAGCAACTAGAAGAATATTTGCAACAATTTTAGAGCTTCATGATTATCGTGGGCAGTCTATTAGAAAAGAAGAGATAATTAAAAAGCTCGAAGCGCAAATCCTAATACTATGGAAAACTGATGAGGTTAGGATGAAAAAACCTACAGTTGAAGATGAGGTTAGAAACGGACTTTATTACTTCAATACATCTTTATTTAAAGCTGTTCCCCAGATGTATAGAGATTTAGAAAACGCAACCAAAAGAATATATTGTGACTCCTTAAGTGTTGGTTCTGTTAAAGTACCAAGTTTCTTAAGGTTTGGATCTTGGATTGGTGGAGATAGAGACGGTAACCCTTTTGTTACTCCTGAAGTTACACAAAAAGCGGTTTATATGCATGCAAAAACTGCGTTAAAAGAATATATCAAAAGAGCACAAAAGTTATCTTTATTTATGACTCATTCAGACCAACTGATGAAGCCTTCTAAAGACTTTGAACAATCATTAGAAAAAGATAATAAGTTCTTAAAAGAGGCTTTTTACAAAAAAAGTAGTGATTTCCCTAAAGAGCCATTTCGTAGAAAGTTTAAGATTATTAGCTATAGATTAAATGAATCTTTACAAAGAATTATAGACCTACAGGAAAACAAAAAAAATATAAATAGACCGAATATTTATACTTGTGAAAAAGAATTACTACAAGATCTTTATGTTGTTAGAGAATCTTTGAAACAAGATGGAGATGATGTTTTATTAGAGTTTGGCTTAGATGATTTTATTAGATTAGTAGAAACATTTGGTTTTTTCTTAGTCAACCTAGATATCAGAGAAGAGTCTACAAAACATACAAAAGTAGTAAGTAAGCTAATTAAGGAAATAAAAAATCAAAATTATGATGAAATGGATGAGTCTAAGAGAGTTTCTTTATTAACAAGCATGCTTTTAGATAAAAATCTGCATATTACAAAATATTATAATTCTTTACCAGATGAATCAAAGCAAGTTGTTGATGTTTTTAGAACAATGATTTTACTGCGAGATCAAGTAAGCACCGAGGCTTTTGGACATTACATTATATCCATGACTCATGATGCGAGCCATGTTCTTGAAGTTTTGCTTATTGCAAAAATGGTGGGCTTAGCTGGAGAAAAAGATAATGGTGAATTATTTTGCGATATTTTGATCACCCCATTATTTGAAACAATTGACGATTTAGCAAGGATAAAGAATATTTTAGAATCACTTTTTTCAAATACTGTTTATATAAAATTTTTACAATGCCACAAAGATAATCTACAGGAAGTAATGTTAGGTTATTCAGATTCTTGTAAAGATGGTGGTATTTTAGCTTCATCATATGGCCTTTACGAAGCACAACAGGAAATAATAGAAATATCAGAAAAATATAGTGTTGAGTGTAAGATTTTTCATGGAAGAGGTGGCACAGTTGGAAGAGGAGGAGGACCAACACACAATTCAATTCTTGCCCAACCCGCAAATACTGTTAATGGGAAAATTAAGATTACTGAGCAAGGTGAAGTTCTTTCATATAAGTATGCTCAATATGAAACTGCTTGTTATGAACTGGAAATGGCCATTGGAGGTTTGATAAAAGCAAGTCAACACATTGTTGTAGAACAAAAACCTGATACAACTAATTTTGAAAAAGTAATGAAAGATATGACAATTAAAGGTGAAGGTGAATATCGATTATTAACGGATAAAACACCTGGATTGACAGATTATTTTTATGAGGCCACGCCAGTTCAAGAGTTAGGTGAATTAAATATTGGATCTAGACCTTCTCATAGAGCAAAAGGCGAGAGATCAAGATATTCTATAAGAGCTATACCATGGGTATTTGGGTGGTCTCTTTCACGACATACTTTACCAGCATGGTATGGTCTTGGTTCAGCAATGAATAAAATTTATAAAGAAAATGGTATTGAAGTTTTGCAAAAAATGTATAAAGAATGGCCCTTCTTCCATATGATGATTGATAATATTGGGCAAGCTATCGCCAAAGCAGATTTAGCTATTGCAAAAGATTATTCAACTCTTGCTAATGATCAGAAGACAGCAACAACTATTATCAAGAAAATTGAAGATGAGTATAATTTAACAGAAAATCTTATGTTACAAATCATTGAATCTGAAAGATTATTAGAAGATAATAAAAAATTAGCTTTGTCTCTTTATAGAAGAAAGCCTTATATGGATCCATTAAACTATATTCAAGTAATGCTTTTAAGAAAACACAGAAGCGCAAAATCCCATGATGAATCTATATTTAATCCCTTGCTAAGAACTATTCACGCAATAGCTGCCGGCTTACGTAATACCGGATAGGAAGAAATATAAAGCAAATATATTTAACTTTTTAATGCTCTTGCTTCGGATTCTTCTGGCTCAAAAAGGGTTCTATCTGCAATGAAACTTTCTATTTTTTCAAAACCAATGAAAGTGAGCCAAAGAGTTACATAAGGTTTTTGAAGGTCATAACTTTCAAAACCAGTACCTTCTCCATACCCATCGCCACTTGCGTATATGACAGTCGCCTCTTTTCCAGTCATTAATCCACTATAGCCATCTTCTGGAGAATAGCTCCAAGATAAGCCAGGTTGAGTAACAATATCTATATAATGTTTTAATTTATATGGAATACTAAAATTCCACATTGGGACACTGAATATATAATGGTCAGCATCTTGAAACTCATTAAATATTTCTATTACCTTAGCCCAAGCGTTATTCTCTGGTGCACTTGCTTCAGAACCAGATATTGCAGCGTATTTAGCATTTAACATGTCCCCATCAAATTCTGGAAGATCATAGTTCCATAAATCAATTTTTTTTATTTCAATATCACCAGATGCCTTAATTTTTTCAATGTACTTATTTGTAACATT
Organism: uncultured Gammaproteobacteria bacterium; assembly: GCA_913042035.1. Lineage (GTDB taxonomy): Bacteria > Pseudomonadota > Gammaproteobacteria > Poriferisulfidales. The sequence continues at coordinate 14,262 of CAJWIN010000019.1, forward strand.
TATAGAATGAGATCTATCTTTTCTTGGCGATGATTCAATATAAAGTATTTTTTTCATTTCTTTTCCTTTATTTTTCTTATTATTTTATTAACTTTTATCATATAAAAATAATTATGTATTGTAAATAAGAAACATTCGCAACTCTAATAGTCACTATTAGTATTGAGAATATATATAATTTCAATCTATATAGAGCATAAGAATTTTCTTAGATCGTTATGCATATGATAAATATATACTTTATTCGTACTTTTAAAATTACGGTGAAAAAATAGGGGAAATTAATATGAATAAACAACATTTGGCTTTGTCTCTTAGTGTTGGCGTGCTCGGTGGAATTTCAGTATTTTTAGCTAGTTCTATACTGAGTTCTATATACTTAATTTGGGTTGGCTTTATAGCTTGGGGATTATTTTTTAAAAATGGCGGAGATAATAACGCTTTAAAAATGACAATTACTGCCGGAATATATGGGGCAGTTTTAGCAGGTATATTTTTTGTTCTTTCTGGATCCATAAATATTGGAGGCCAATTGAATACACCAATTTGGATTGCAATTACAGTATTTCTACTAATATTTGGGACGCAATTATCCATATTTTCTTGTGCACCAACGGCTGTTTGTGGATATGCAGCGACAGCAGGGTATATCATTCATGCCGCTGATGGAGCTATGATACCAATGATAACTTCTGTAGCAATACATAATCCCGTTATAACAATTTCTTTATCTATAATTATTGGTTCAATTTTTGGAATGTTATCAGGTAAGCTTGCTACAGCTATAGGTAATTAAAGAATAAGCATTTTTAGTGTGAATCGGCCGAAATAATTTTTTCGGCCTTTTTTCTTAAATAATATGTATAAAATGTTCTAGTATCTTTGCAAGAAGAGTTCTTTTTTATTAATTCTTTTTTTATATATTTCCAACCATGACTTCTTTCTTTAAATAAATGTTTAGCGCTTTCACGTCTATATTTAATTTGTTTCCACCATGAGGAATTATTTGTTACTAAAATTAATTTTTTATATATATACATAATTTTAATATATTAAAAATAATATTATATGATAACATTTACAAAATTTAATCAAATTTAGTTTCACATATGAAAAATAATGATTTCAATCCATGGAATAAACTAACTGGCATAACCATATGGATTTTGCAGGTGACTCTTGGCATATCATTTATGTTGCATGGTACTGGCAAGCTTCCATTTCCTCCGGAAAAATTTATTTCATGGTTAGATAGTATTGGGGTGATAGCGCCATATTTCATTGGCTCGCTAGTGACAATTGGAGAAATAGCTGCTGGCGCAGGATTAATCATAGGAAGCGTTATACCTGGCGTAATTGGCAATTATCTTACTAAGCTATCAGCATTATCAGTTTTCATAATTATGATTGGTGCATTTTATTTAGCCCATTCAGATTGGTTTATAAATGAAAAACTATTCAAAAGTGAGCAAATATATATTTTCGTTTTAAGTATATTTTTCTTAATAAATGGCAATAAAAAATAAGCTACTTTTTCTTTTTAGCGGGATAAAATCTTTTTTTTGGTTTTGCATCGGAACTTCTAATAGTTTTTCTTGATGATGTATTATTTCTTCTTTTTGATTTTTTTTCTTTCGATTTAAATTTACTTTGTTTTTTTGGCTTTTCTTTAAAACTTACATCAACCTTTTTTTTTCTGCTTA
>CAJWIN010000020.1 GCA_913042035.1 uncultured Gammaproteobacteria bacterium
TGATGAAGTTGGAGTTTGGCGCCCGGAGATGACACCAGTTAAAAGTCTCGGGGCGGGTGAAGTGGGTTACGTTCTTGCCGGGATCAAAGACGTCGGAGAAGCTCGATCAGGTGAAACAATAACGACTACGAGTAATGGAAGTGAATCAGCATTATCTGGGTATCAAGAACCCAAACCAATGGTTTTCAGTGGCTTGTACCCAATAGACGGAGATGACTTCGGAGATTTGAGAGATGCTTTGGAAAAGCTCAGGCTTAATGACTCGAGTTTCACTTTCGAACCGGATACGTCATCTGCTCTCGGTTTTGGGTTCAGATGTGGTTTTTTAGGATTGTTACACATGGAGATAGTGCGAGAACGGCTTGAAAGAGAATTCGATCTTAACTTAATAACTACGGCGCCTTCAGTTAAATACCGTGTTATTCACACAAGCGGAAAAGTGCAAGAAATAGACAATCCGTGCGATCTTCCGTCTGCGGGTGAAATCTCTGCTATAGAGGAACCATGGCTCGAGACCACTCTGATATCGCCAGCGGAGTACACGGGAACGCTAATGGAACTTTGCCAAGGGCGTCGAGGCGAGTTGGACAAGTTGTCATATCTGTCGCCTGAACGTATTGAACTGAAATATCGACTTCCTCTAGCGGAGGTAGTTCTAAATTTCTTTGATCAATTGAAGAGCAGAACGCAGGGCTACGCAAGTCTTGACTATGAGCCTGCCGGTTACATGAAGTCTGACCTTGTGCGAGTAGATATCTTATTGCAGGGGGAGTCTGTTGATGCCTTCAGCGCAGTTGTGCATAGAGACGCATCCTATGAATATGGTCGAAAAATGGCGGAGAGGTTAAAGGAACTGATCCCGCGTCAACAATTCGAAGTCCCAATACAGGCCACGATCGGTGGTCGAATAATAGCGCGTGAGACGGTCAGGGCGTTTCGAAAAGATGTAACAGCAAAACTTTACGGGGGCGACATAACAAGGAAACGAAAACTGTTGGAAAAGCAAAAGCAAGGTAAAAGAAAAATGAAGTCAATTGGTCGTGTTGATGTGCCCCAAGAGGCTTTTGTTTCCGCTCTGAGTCTAGAAGAGTAAAAACAATAACTATATAATTCTAAATAGCGACAATGGGAGTACCATCCGAAGATGCTAGACGAAAGAAAAGCAGAAATTTTAGGCGCTGTCGTTGAAGCGTATATAGAAACTGCCCAACCAGTCGGTTCGAGTTTGGTTGCAAGTTCTGAATCAGTAGATGTCTCTTCTTCAACGATCAGAAACGAGATGGCACTTCTGGAATCAGAAGGTTATTTAGATCAGCCTCACACTTCGGCTGGTCGAATTCCTACTGAAAAGGCATACCGTTTCTTTGTAGATAATTTGTTAGGCCCTGTGAGGCTCGACAGAGTTGAAAATCAACAAATTAAGTCTTTTTTTGATAATATGACTAAGGATAGAATTTACATTTGAACCTCGACCAGAAAAAAGTAAACTTAAATTTTTCATAATTTATATATTTAAGTAAACAACAGATTTTTTTTCGGTTTTATTAATTATTTTTCCAATCAAGAAAGATATTAATTTTATTTTTTTTAGTTCATGTATAATTTTTTCAGAATCTTTTTTATTGACAATTAACACCATTCCAATACCACAGTTAAATACTTTAAGCATTTCTTCGTTATCAATATTTCCTTTTTTTTGTATATGTGAAAATAATTTTTCCATATTTATTTTATTGAAATCTATTTCAGCACATTTATTTCCGGGGAGAACTCTTGGTATATTTTCTGTTAAACCGCCCCCAGTTATATTAGCTATAGCCTTTATTTTTTTAAATGATTGTATTTTTAATATATCTGTATATATTTTAGTAGGTTTTATCAATTGTGAACCAAGACTTTTGTTACCTACTATCTCATTAAGTTTTAATTTTTTTTTATCTAACATATTATTTAGCAGTGAATAGCCGTTAGAGTGAAAGCCGCTTGATTTTATACCAATAATACAATCATTATTCGATATATTTTTTTTTGGAAGAAGGTCTTTTTTATCTATAATTCCTACGCTAAATCCCGCAATATCAAAATCGTCTTTATTATAAACTTTAGGCATTTCTGCAGTTTCTCCTCCAATTAGTGAGGCTTGACTCATTTTGCATCCTTTTGCTATTCCTTTTATAACATCGTAGCTTTTATTAATATCAAGTTTGCTTGTTGAGTAATAATCCAAAAAGAATAGAGGTTTAGCACCTTGAGATATTATATCATTTACACACATTGCGACTAAGTCTATGCCAATCCAATCCAATTTTTTCATTTTTAGAGCAATTTTTAATTTAGTGCCAACTCCATCTGTTCCTGATACTAAAACTGGATTCTTATATTTCAATTTAGAAATATCATATAAAGCACCAAATCCGCCTATATTTCCAATAACATTATTATCGCAAGTATTTTTTGCTAAAGGCTTTATTTTATTTATTAATTTATCTGCTCTTTCAATAGACACACCTGAATTTTTATATGTAACTTTATGATTTTTATCATTATTTTTTTTTGGCATTATAGTTCCAATATCAGTTAATTTATTTTAATTTTATGTCAAAATATATACATATGAAGTATATACCAAATATTATAAGTGGATTGAGAATTTTATTTATACCTGTTTTTGCTATGAATATGATTTCCCATAATTATGAATTTGCTTTATATATATTTATCTTGATGGGATTATCAGATTTCTTAGATGGAGCATTTGCTAGATATTTTAAGTGCGTCACACTATTTGGAGCCTATCTAGATGCCATTGCAGACAAAGTAATGATTAATGTAGCTTTTTTAATACTATGTAATATTGATATACTTCCATATTATATTTTACTTTTAGCAATACTTAGGGACTTGATAATCTGCATTGGCATAATGGTAAAAATTAAAATTAAAGGCCACAAAAAAATGAATCCTATATTTTTAAGTAAAATAAATACATTTATGCAAATATTTTTAGTTCTCAGTTGTATGCTTTTCTTAAATAATGACATAAGTATTAAATACATTGAAGATATTATGAATGTTGTAATATTGACTACAATTGCAAGCGTTTTAGAGTATATTTATAATTACAGAAAAGATATATTGATAAAAAATATCAAATTAACTTCAGCATATGAATCAGCTAATACTTACATATCAAAAAAATGTTAAACAAACCTTTGATAGTTTCTATTATAATTCTAGTGAAAATAATCAAGTTTTAAATAGTATAAAAAATATATTCAACGATAATAATAGCCAGATATTTTTATGGGGAGAAAATTGTTCAGGAAAATCACATATTTTGTATTCAGCTTGTAATCATTTCGATAAAATTAATAAAAAATGTATTTATTTACCAATGAAAAATTATAAAAAATTTAGTAGTGATATATTGCATGGTATCGATAAATATGATTTGGTTTGTATTGACGACATAGATTATATATTTGGACTAGATGAATGGGAAAAAGATTTTTTCTTTTTAGTAAACAAAATTATTAGTAGTTCAAGTAAAATTATTTATACATCGTCATCTAATATAGCGGTATCTAAAATAAATCTAAAAGATTTACATTCTAGAATATCGTGGGGATTAATACTTAAAATATGTGATGAAGACGATCTAACGAAAGAAAAAATACTCAAAAAGATTATCTCTGATAAAGAATATAATGTATCTACTAACGTATGTAGTTATTTATTAAAAAGAAAAAACAGAGATTTATGCTCTTTAATTAAATCTATTCATAAACTTGGATTGTACTCTTTTTCAACTAATAAAAAAGTCAATTCAAAAGACGTAAGCAGAATATTAAGTTAATGATTTATTTTTTTCTCTTACATACATTATGCAGCTTAAAAATACTAATAAGCTAATTATAGAAATTATTATGCCTAACTTGAATGTATTTTCTGTGGATGCATTACCAACTCCTATTACGAAATATAAAAGCATTACATATGAGGTCATGATATAAGTACTAAACTTATTTTTTTTTAGTTTCATCATTAAAATAAGTAGTGGTATGTTATAAATAATAGTTGGTATTATTCTTGGTATTGTTTCTGGTGGGCTAATTAACGAATTCCAAACAGCAATTATTAATATTAGCAATACTAGTAACAAGTAAGTGAAATATTCTAAAAAATAAATTTTCTTCATAGTTTGCTCGCCAATGTAGCAATTCTTTTGCCAAAACTTATGCATAATTTTGTTTCATCATCAGACAAATCATTTTTGTTACCATTTGATACATGAGTTGGACCATAAGGAGTACCTCCAGTATTTGTCTCGTGTAATTCTTTTTCGCTATAAGGTAAACCTGAAATAATCATTCCGTGATGTAACAATGGAATCATCATAGTAATTAACGTGGTTTCTTGACCACCATGCATGCTTGATGTTGAAGTAAATGCACCCGCAGGTTTTCCGCTTAAAGTATTATTGAACCATTCATTTGTTGTTTTATCTAAAAATAACTTTAAGGGTGCTGCCATATTTCCAAAATGTGTTGGTGAGCCTATAATCAAACCATCACAATTATTTAAATCTTCATTGGTTGCAAACAAGATATTATCATCGTTTGATATTTGTTCTTCGTTAAAATTTCCTATATCTGGTAACGTTCTTAATAACGGCTCAACACCGTTAATCATTTTTACACCCATTGATATTTTTTCGGCCATTTTTTTTGTCGAACCATTTTTGGTATAATAAACTATTAAAATTTTTTTCATTTTTAAAATCCTATAGGTAAAAATATCGTTGAGACAATTCTTTTAGCTGCTTTTTGAACAATTCTTCCTTGTTGAGATGAAATTATTCTAGACATATTCTCCTGATTATTTATCAATTTTCCAAATAATCTCTCAAAGCTTAAATTATTTTTTTCACCTTCGATATTATTTGTTTTTATTAATAATTCGCCATCTTTTTTTGTATTACTTAGTCTCCATACAAGTGTTTCAGTATTTTTTGCCGTATTCATTAGTTTAACTGAGTTTAATTTTGTATCGGTAAGGTAAAATTTATTTTTGTAATTATAAGAGGCATCTATCATGCCAAATAAACCTTTACTGATAAAATATATTCTATCTCCTTCGAAATTTTTATCAAAACCTTTTAAAATGTAATTAATATTAGTCTGACCAGACTTGTCTATTTTATTCATATCTACTTTTTTAAATATATCTATAATTACTTCAGATACTTTATTGAATTTCTCATTTTTTTTAATATAAATTGGATTTAATTTATATAATTTAATTATTAGCTCCTCCACACATTCTTTTGCATTAACTGCGTGTATTTCTGATACTATATCAATATCTGTTTTAGTAATATTTGTAAAAATATTTTTTTGACATGAAGTCAGAAACATAGTTAAAACTAATAATGTAATAATTTTTTTCATTACCTTTATGCTGTAATTTTTCTATATATATCTGAAACTTTTTTCGGCAGTTTATCAACTTGATTAATAACTGCAAAGTTTGATTTACCATACATATATGGCAGGTATTCCATCGCTTCTTCGTCTATTGTTATACAGTAAGTATGAATACCTTGAAATCTTGCTTCAATTAATGCTTTCTTAGTATCTTCAATACCATATGTACCTCTGTAGCCGTCAACATCATCAGGCTTGCCGTCAGACAATGTTATTAATAATTTTGTTTTTGCCTCAACATTTTTTAGGAGCATTGTTAAATGCCTAATACTAGCTCCCATTCTTGTATAGTCCATAGCTTGTATATTACATATTCTGTCTTTTACAGACTTATCATATTTTTCACTAAAATCTTTTATTTTATAAACCTCACAACGATTTTTTGTTTTTCCTGAAAATCCATATATACCATAGGTATCACCAAGTATTTCTAATGATTCACATAAGAGAACTAAGGCCTCTTTTTCCATTTTGTTGATCCATCCAGAGGTTGATCCACTCATATCAATCATAAACATTACGGCCACATTCCTTTCAACTTTGTTTAATTTTGTAAATAATTTTTCATCTATTTCTCTTCCTCTTTTTAAGTCTATGTAAGCATCAATAAATGCATCCAAATCAATATCATCACCATAATTTTGTTTTTTAAGTTTTTTTTCATCTTGACGCAGAGCCTCAAAGGTTCTGTTAAGATTTTTTAATAAACCCCTGTGTTTATTTAATGTCTCTTTTATAAAATTACTATCAGTTCCCTCGATAATTTTCTCATTTAATTTACACCAGTCTTTTCTATACTTTTTCCTTGCATGATCCCATTCATTATAGGTGAATTCATAGTCATGATTTTCATAATTATTCTGCAATTCCTCGTTACCAGGATCTGAGTTATATCCTCCATCTCCAGAAGGTTCCAAGTAATCCTCTGGTATTTCTCCAAAGTCTTGAATTATTGAATCCATAATTTTTTTAATATCCTCAGGAGGTGAAATATTGCTGTCACCAAACTCTAAGGCAATATCATATTCGTTTTCATCATTTTCTTTTGATACAGAGAATGTTTTCTCAGAACTATTTTCATCTTGGTTATTCTCGTCTGGATTTTCTTCAACTTCTCTCCATTGTTCATGAAGCTCATCTAGAGCTTTTTCAAAATTAATTTTATCTTGATTCTTTCTTTCATCAGATACGGTCGAAGCACTTTCGAGTTTAAGATTTCCTGCGTATGGTGAGGATGGAACTTTATCAACATCATCGATTATGGAATTTATTAACTTTATAGAGTCCTCATGCGAAGAAGAGCTGTTTTTTAAAATACTAACTGCATTTTTTAGATTTTTTGAGATGGAAATTAATTTATCTTTTGGGTTATATCTTTCTAATATTCTTCCGACACCAGGAAGCTCTTTTTTTATTTTCTCATCTAGCCTAATTGTTTCTAGCAAATGATAAGCTTGTATAGCTTTTTCTTTATTCTCATACTTATTAAAGTCATTCTCATTTATTCTCCACGTACCAAAATAAGTTTGAGCCCATAAATGTATCGCACTAGCTTTAATTAAATGAAAATTTTCTTCTTTCGTTTTTTGCGATGATATTCTTTCAGGAAGATATATTGTCTCAGTGTCTGTGTATATTTCTTCAGACATTTCTACTTTTAGTGGCCTTCCATTTAATCCTGTTAACAATGATTCTATTGTTTTTGAATAATCAATAAAATCTATACTTGTTGAAGATCCTGATAATTCTTCGGCATAGAAAAGTATATCATCCATAAGTTTAACTGATTTCTCTAGCCCTTGATCATTAAAAACACTAACTAATTTTTTTATCCATGCGGACCATTGAGTCTCATCAAGTTGTTTAAGAGATTCAACTCCATGATGGCAAAATTCGTAAGCAAGATCCATATTTGTATCACATATATTACCAACTGTTTGAATAAACCTCTCTTGATCCTGCATACTGAACAAACATAAATCTTTTGCGGGATCTATTATACTTTTTTGATTTGATAGAATTGGTTCCAAATGAAGCTCAAGATTCATTTGTATTTGTCTTTCGGCCATTCCGCCGTACTTAGCGGTTGCCTTTAGTTTTGGCCCTCTATTAGTCCTAGCTTTTATGCCTTTACCTTTTCGATGTTTTTCTATTGCTTTGTCCCAAAAACTTTTCATATAAATTTTTTTTTGACCTATAATATAATCTAGATTTCTATAACCTATAACACATATAATATGCTAATTAATCTAGATAAGAAATTAAATAGTTTGAGTAAGATTTTAGTTGAGAAGAACCTTAAACTGTCTGTATGCGAATCTTGTACAGGAGGATTACTTTCAAAAATATGCACAGACTATAGTGGAAGTTCGCTATGGTTCGCCGGAAGTTATGTAACATACAGTAATGAGCTGAAGCAAATCATTGGAGTAAAAACAGAGACATTACAAAAATACGGCGCAGTGAGTAAAAATGTTGCTATGGAAATGTCACTAGCTACTTTAAAATCTACAAAAACAGATATATGTCTCAGTATAACTGGAATTGCAGGCCCAAATGGCGGTACTCATGAGAAACCTGTTGGCACTGTTTACTTTTCTTATACAGATAAATATGGCCATAAAGCCCATGAAAAATGTTTTTTCAGAGGCTCACGAAATACAGTAAGAAATTTGGCAGTTGAAAAGGGCATGCAAATAATTCTTGATTGTGTGAGGGAAATTAAGACACAATAAGACAAATATGTAATAATTTATCACAACAAAATAAAGGAACTAATTATGTCAGATGAAAGAATTGAGTCTCTTAAGGCTGCAATAGGTCAAATTGAAAGGCAGTTTGGTAAAGGAGCTGTCATGAGGATGGGAGACGAAGGCCCAAAAGAAAAAATTGATGTTATTTCTACTGGCTCACTGACACTTGATCAAGCTCTAGGAATAGGAGGACTTCCTAAAGGAAGAGTTGTTGAAATTTACGGTCCCGAGTCATCAGGAAAGACAACATTAACTCTTCAGGTTATAGCTGAATGTCAAAAACTTGGTGGAACAGCTGCATTTATAGATGCTGAGCATGCTTTAGATCCTGGTTATGCTGAAAAAATTGGGGTTAATGTAGATAATCTATTACTTTCTCAGCCAGACACAGGCGAACAAGCTTTAGAAATTACAGATATGCTTATAAGCTCAAGCGCAATAGATATTATTGTTATTGATTCTGTAGCCGCATTAACACCAAGGGCAGAAATTGAGGGAGAGATGGGTTCTAGTCATATGGGTCTCCAAGCAAGATTGATGTCGCAGGCTTTGAGAAAATTGACTGGCACAATAAAAAAATCAAATACTTTGGTAATTTTTATTAACCAGATAAGGTTAAAAATCGGAGTAATGTTTGGAAACCCTGAAACTACAACAGGTGGTAACGCATTGAAATTTTATTCGTCAGTTAGGTTAGACATAAGAAGAATAGGTGCTATTAAAAAAGGCGATGAGATTTTAGGAAACGAAACAAGAGTAAAAGTTGTAAAAAATAAAGTGGCTCCGCCTTTTAAAAAAGCTGAATTTGAAATAAGGTATGGAGAGGGTATATGTAAAGTTGCTGAAATTATTGATCTTGGTGTAGAGCATAAAATAATTGAGAAAGCTGGATCTTGGTATAGCTATGACGGCAATAAAATTGGGCAAGGTAAAGATAATGCTATGACTTATTTGAAAGATAACCCAGAACAGCTAAAAATAATAGAAGATCAACTTTATTCAATTATTCTACCTAATAATAAAGAAGCTAGCGGTAAAGAAGTTAATGATAAAGAAGATAACAAAGTTAAAAAAAATAAAAAAGTAGAGGAGAATGTCTGATTTTGAAAAATGTTTAGCTTCAGCTCAAAGATCATTAGCAATGAGAGAACATTCTAGTTTTCAGATAAAAAATAAACTTACAAACAAAGGTTTTGATTCAGACACCATAGAAAGTGTAATTTTAGAAATAAAAAATAAAGGATTTCAATCTGACGAAAGGTATACAGAAGAGTATATAAGATATAGACAAAATTCTGGATACGGTTCAAAAAAAATTATTTATGAACTTAAATCAAATGGTATTAGTTCTGAATTAATCAAAGATAGTATAAAAAATTTTATAGATGATTATGATGTTCTATTTAAATTAGCGCAAATAAGAATCACTGATATAGATTTTGATGATGATAAAAAATTAGCAAAATATGCAAATAATTTTAGATCAAGAGGTTTTGATAATAATATTATTTTGAAGGTTATAAATAAAATTAAGAATTATGAAGAATAGAAGCGAAGAAATTAGAACTAAATTTATAAATTTTTTTACTACAAAAGGGCATAAATATATTGATTCTAGCCCGATAATACCATCAAGTAACGACAATACTTTATTGTTTACAAACGCTGGCATGGTCCAGTTTAAAGATATATTTTTAGGCTTGAAAGATTCTAAATATAAATCTGCAGTTACAAGTCAAAAATGCTTAAGGGCAGGAGGTAAGCATAATGATCTTGATAACGTTGGATTTACAAACAGACACCACACTTTTTTTGAAATGCTGGGTAATTTTAGTTTTGGTGATTATTTTAAAAAAGAAGCTATTGAATATGCTTGGGAATTTCTAAATAAAGAGTTAAATATCCCCGCTGAAAAAATGTGGATCACAGTCCATGATACTGATGATGAAGCAAAAAAAATATGGTTAGACGAAATAGGAATCAAAGAAGATAGAATTTCGGTTATTAGCTCAAATGATAACTTTTGGAGTATGGGAGATGTTGGCCCATGCGGCCCATGCACAGAAATATTTTATGATTTTGGAGATAAGTATAACGGTAATCCCCCAGGACAAGGTGACGAGGGTGAGAGATATGTTGAGATCTGGAATTTGGTTTTTATGCAATTTAATAGGGTATCTAAAAATAAAATTGTTAATTTACCAAAACCATCTGTCGATACCGGCATGGGGTTAGAAAGAATATGCGCTGTAATGGAGAACGAACATAGTAATTATGATACAGATTTATTTATACCAATTTTAGATTACATAAAAACAAATACTGAAAAAAAATATCATAATGAAACAAGCTCAATGAAGGTAATTGCTGATCATATAAGATCAATCTCCTTTCTAATTACCGAAGGAATCAGACCTTCCAATGAAGGGCACGGTTATGTTCTGAGAAGAATTATACGAAGAGCGATTAGACATTCACAAAAAATTAGTTTAACAAACGAAAAATTTTTAGGAATAATTCCTATTTTTATCAAAACACTTGTAGCTCAGTATAAAGAACTAGATCAAAAAAAACTTATTGAAGAAGTTTTATTATTAGAAATTATTAAATTTAGAGAAACTTTAGATTTTGGTTTAGAAATATTAGACAAACACATTAATAAAATTATTTCTAGTGGTGATCAAAAAATAATATCTGGTGAATTATTATTCTTGCTTTACGATACTTACGGATTTCCTGTTGATCTAACCTCAACTATTGCAAATGAAAAAAAATTCAAAATTGATTTAGCATCTTTCGAAAATCTTATGGAGCAACAAAAAATTAAGAGCAAAAAATCTAATAAATTTGATACCCAAGAGACATTTGAATTAATAAATAAGCATATTGTTGATTTTACAGGTTACTCAGAATACAAAAATAACTCAAAAGTATTGGATTTATATGTAGAAGGCTCCAATGTTTCTGAAATTAAAAAAAATGAAGAAGGTTGCATGATTATAGATCCTTGCCCTTTTTATGCTGAATCTGGTGGCCAAATTGGTGACTCTGGAATTATATTTTCTAAAAATGGAAAATTTTTAGTTCATGACACTCAAAAACACGGTGATACGATTTTAATTTACGGTAAACAAACAGAGGGCTCCTTAAAATTAGATCAAACGGTTACCTCAGAAATTGATAAGGATAAAAGAGAGAGTATCAAGATGAATCACTCGGCAACACATTTATTGCATTCAGCATTAATCAAAAATATTGGAAAAAATGTGCAACAAAAAGGATCATTAGTTTCTGATACCAAGTTAAGATTTGACTTTACCTGTGAAAAATCTATTAGTAAAAAAGCTTTAATCGCTATTGAAGATGAGGTAAATAATTATATTGACAAAAATATACCTTCCGAAACTAAATTAATGGATAAAGAAAGAGCTATAGAGCAGGGTGCTATAGCATTATTTGGTGAGAAATATGATGACAATGTAAGAGTTTTAAGTTTTGGTGATGTATCAGTTGAACTTTGTGGTGGAACTCACGTAAATAATACTGGAGATATTAACGTATTTAAAATATTATCGGAGTCAAGTATATCATCCGGGATAAGAAGAATTGAGGCGATCACAGGTATGTCAGCAGAAAATTATCTAAAAAAAAGAGATGTCTTGGTGTCAGAAATTTGCCAAACTTTAAATGTCCAAGATGAAGAACTTAAAAATAAAGTAAGTGCCATTTTAGACGATAATAAAAAATTAAAAAAACAAAACTCTGATCTTTTAAAAGAAATTCATTATTTTAAAATATTAAAAAATATTGAAGATAAAAATATGCTTTCTAAATTTAATTTTCAGGTTTTTTATCAAGATTATGTTGAAGGTAAAATTTTAAAAAATATATTAGAAGAAATCAAATCAACACAAGAAAGATTAATTTTAATTATACTTCAAAAAAATAATAAAAAAATTGAAATATATGCCTTGGTGACCAAAGACTGTTTTGATGTTATTTCCGCAAAAGATATTATTAGTACTTTAAATGAAAGTATTGGTTCATCAGGCGGTGGCAGGGATGAGTTCGCGCAGGCTGGAATTGACTTTGATGGGAATGTTGATGAGTTGCAAAATAAAGTATCACAGAATATTTCTAAAATTATACACTCCAAGGAAAATTAAATAATGCCAATTATTGTTCAGAAATATGGTGGTACATCAATTGGATCTATTGAGAAAATAAATGCAGTTGCAAATAAAATTATAGCCGAAAAAAATAATGGAAATGATTTAGTGGTCGTTGTTTCGGCAATGAGTGGTGAAACAAATAGATTATTAGAATTAGCAAAACAAGCTAATTCTGAAGCATCTGGAAGAGAATTAGATGTATTAGTTTCGACAGGAGAGCAAGTTACAATATCGCTACTTGCTCTAGCACTAATCAAAAAAGGGTATAAAGCTATTTCGTTAACTGGATCACAAGCAGGTATTCTTACTGACTCTGCTTTTAATAAAGCACGAATTGAATCTATAAATAATATAATTATAAAGAAGCATATAAAAGAAGGCTCTATAGTTATTGTAGCCGGATTCCAGGGTGCAAATAATGAAGGGGATATTACAACTTTAGGAAGAGGTGGATCAGATACTTCTGCAGTAGCTATATCGGTCGCTTTAGATGCTAAAGAATGTCAAATTTATACTGATGTTGATGGAGTTTATACTACTGATCCAAGAATTTCTCCAGGCGCTAAAAAAATTGATAGCATAACAACAGAAGAAATGCTTGAGTTATCAAGTCAAGGATCAAAAGTTTTACAACCAAGAGCTG
>CAJWIN010000021.1 GCA_913042035.1 uncultured Gammaproteobacteria bacterium
TGCACGCCACATGCAATGATGGCAATGGCAGGATTAATTCAAGTATCTGATGCTAGCAATAAAGAAGCAATGATTTCAGAAATAGAAAAATTTGAAGGGACGGTTATGATGCCGAATGTAAAAACAAGAATTTCGGATTTGTTTAAAGCTAATATAAAGTAACAAAAATATTATATTTTAGCAGGGGGTTTATATAAAATTTATGAATCCCTGTAAGCCTTTTCGATTTGCTCTTGCCTACTTTTTTCCTCTGCGCAAAATAAAGCTGTTGGTCTTACAAGTAATCTTTCGATACCAATGGCTTCCCCAGTGTTTATGCAATACCCGTAGCTTCCATCATCAATTCTCTTGATTGCTTCGTCAATTTTAGGAAGAAGTTTAGATTCTCTATCTAATATTCTAAGTCTTAAATGAATTTCTTCTTCAATTTGTGCTCTGTCGAGATCATCACATTCTCTAGATTGTTGCGACAGTTCAGCTCTTTCATTTTCTAAATGTTTTCTTAGCTCAACTTTCATATCGATTAAACGCTCTCTAAAAAAATCAAGCTGGTCTTCGTTCATATATCTGCTTGCAGCAGCTTTTTTTATTTTTGCTTCAGTGTATTTCATATTGCAATTATCCTTTAATAATTTTAACTAACATGAACAAATTAGTTAGGCGCGTTATTATACAATGGTTTGTGCTACACTCAAGCGTAATTTTTAGACTTCTTAGTTATTGATTTAATTTAATTTTTTTTAAATGATAATATATTTAAACCTTTTAATAGGTTAATAGCTTCAGTTAGTTGGTAGTCATTTTGCAATTTTTTGTTTTTTACTTTATCGTCTTCATTCTTAGCTTTCTTGTCAGTATTTTCCAAATGCCCTTTTAAATCAGACTCTTTGATCATTTTATTTTTACTCAAAGGGTTTATTTCTAAATTTTCGACAATGATGTCTGGGGTAATTCCTTTTGCTTGTATAGATCTTCCATTGGGGGTGTAGTATCTTGCAGTAGTTATTTTTACCGCAGTTTTAGACGTTATCGGTAATATAGTTTGTACCGAACCTTTCCCAAAAGATTGAGTTCCCATAATTATTGCTCTCTTATGGTCTTGAAGGGCACCTGCTACAATTTCTGATGCTGATGCAGAACCACCATTTATTAAAACAACAATTGGTTTACCTTTTGTCAAATCTGTATCATTTGAAATATATTCATATAGAGCGTTTTCTGTCTTACCTTTTGTAAATACTAGTTTTTTCTTTCCTTTAATAAATGTGTCACTTACATCCACAGCAGCTCCTAGCACTCCACCAGGATTATTTCTCATATCTATTACAAATCCTTTGATATTTCCTTTTGTTTTTTCATTTAGATTAGATATAGCGTCATGCAAATTATTTCCTGTTTTGTTTTGAAAGCTCGATATTCTTATATATCCAAATTCTTTGTCTATAATCTCATATTTTACACTTTTCACTTTAATTTTAGCTCTAACAATTTTTATATCGATAGGACCTTTTTCGCCCTCTCTTGCAATGGTTAGTAATATTGGACTTCCAACTTTTCCTCTCATGAGGTCAACAGCTTGATTTAGAGACAAGCCTTTAACTGATTTTGAGTCTATTTCTATTATTAAATCACCTGATTTTACACCCGCTTCATATGCTGGTGTATCATCGATTGGAGTAATAACTTTAACAAAACCACCCTCCATCGTTACCTCTATGCCTAAGCCTCCAAATTCCCCCTTTGTGCCAATTTTTAAATCTTTAAAATCTTTCTCGTTTAGAAATGTAGAATGCGGATCTAATCCTTCTAACATGCCTTTAATTGCATTATCAAAAAGATCTTTATCAGATATATCTTGGACATAGTTTTGTTTGATCTTTAAATATACTTCTGAAAATGCTTGTAGTTGGTTGAGAGGTAAGCTTGTTTTTGCAGCATGAACCTCATTGTTTCCATTAAAATAAACAAGTATATTTATGGAGAACACTAGTATTAGTAAAGCGAAATAAGTTTTATATTTTGATAATTTCATATCACTATAGTATTAGAATTTTCTCATTGAGCCAAACTAAATTTATTTTTTATGCTACACCATTCATGCGGATTTTGAGGAACGCCATCTTGTCTAATTTCAAAATATATAGAGTTTCCTTCATTGCCTCCACTAGAGCCACTTCTGGCAATTACATCGCCTTTTTCTACATAATCACCACTTTTTTTCAATAAAACTTTATTATTAGCATATAAAGACATAACTTTTTCGCCATGGTCAATAATTAACATTAGCCCATAACCTTTAATCCAGTCAGAGAAAACAACTTTTCCGGAATAAATAGATCTTATAGATTTGCTAGAGGGTGTAGAAATTACTTCACCGTTCCATTTATATAGATTTTTAAATTTAAAATTATTAAAATTTCTACTTACCCTTCCAGCAGTAGGCCAAGGCAATGTCCCTTTTATTTTCAAAATTCCAATAGATGTATTTTTGGCATTCAATTTATTTAAAAGTTTCGTTAAATTTGATTCTTTATTTATATATTTTAAATAAATTTCTTTACTATCTTTAATTTTTTCTTTTATTTTTTTGGATAACAAGATGTTTGTTTTCTCTAATTTTGTAAGTTCAGACAGTTTGATATCAAGATTCTTATTTTGATCATTAAGGATATTAATTTTCTCATAATATTTTTTTAGCATAGCATTTTTTATATTTTCATCAATCTCATATAAATCCAATTTATTATTTTGAGATTTGCTAACGTATTTTGAAAATGCAATATCTAAAAATATGTCTTTACTTCTAGAATTTAATATTCTGTATATAAAATTGATGCTGTTATTTGAGTAATCATCATAAATAATTTTTTTTAAAATTGAATTAGAGCTCTCTTTTCTTTTTTTTACACCTTGAATATATATTTTTATTTCTTGAATATCTTTGTTTAAAATTTTTTTATTTTCTTTTATTTTAATTATATTTTTTTCTATATTATGAATTTTAGTATCAACGCTTTTTATACTTTTGTTAATATTATTTAACTCTGTAATTAGATTATCTTTTTTTTGTTTTTCTTTAGAAATATTTTCTTTTACTACGCTT
Source organism: uncultured Gammaproteobacteria bacterium (assembly GCA_913042035.1). Taxonomy (GTDB): domain Bacteria; phylum Pseudomonadota; class Gammaproteobacteria; order Poriferisulfidales. Next base: position 3,104 of record CAJWIN010000021.1, read on the forward strand.
AGTTTCTTTTTGATGCTCTGACCCTCAGATGGAGCTGCAAAAGATGGTAAAAAAGCTGTATAAGCCAGTAAAAACAATATAATTAATTTATTAGACATATCTAATATTGATTGGTAACATAAGTTAAAATAATATTATATATTAATATTTTTTTTTATAACAAAAAAAAAGAGGAATGCTTTATGGTGGAAGCAGCAGGGCAATCAATAGATCATAGTAATGTAACTCAAGAAGACATAGATAGAGCATCTCGCTCAATAAAAGCTATGTCTCACCCATTAAGATTGAAAATACTTTGTATTTTAGGTGATTCCGAATTTAGTGTTCAAGACATAGTTGATACTGTAGGTACTTCTCAAAGCAATATTTCACAGCATCTTGGAATTTTGAAGGACAAGGGTGTTTTAACAACAAGAAAAGAAGCTAACAAAGTTTTTTATAGAGTAAGCGATGAAAGAACTTTAAAGTTGTTAGAAATGATGAGAGAAGTTTTTTGTTCTTCTGAGTAACCAAAGTAATTAATTATTATGGACGTTTATTTTACTTTTATATCGAATAATCCAGTCCTATTTCTATTATTTTTTGTAATATTGGGTTTCATTATATTTAATGAATATAAAACAATAACCCAAAAATTTAAAAATATTTCACCACAAGATGCCGTTTTTTTAATAAATAATGATGCATTTATTTTAGACGTAAGAGAATCTTCTGAATTGAATCAAGGTATTATTAAAAACTCTAAGCATATAAATTTTTCTTCTGTTCAAACAAGCTTAGATTCCATTAAAAAATTTAGTGACAAGCCAACTATAGTTTATTGTAAATCAGGAGTTAGATCAGCAACAATATCTAATATGCTGTCAAAAAATAGTTTTCATGAAGTTTACTCAATGAAAGGTGGTTTTGAAGCATGGGTTTCTGATAACTTACCTGTTGTGAAAAAATAAATATGAAAGCAAAAATATACTCTACAAAAATTTGCCCATACTGTGTTAGGGCTAAAATGCTTTTGGAAAAAAGAGAAATTGATTATGTAGAATATAAAGTTGACGAAGATCATACAAAGTATGAAGAAATGCTTAAACTTTCTAATGGAAGGCAATCAGTGCCGCAAATTTTTATAGGTGAAAAGCATATAGGTGGATACGATGATCTTGTTGATTTAGATATGGAAGGCGGGTTAGATAATGATGATGAATAAATTTTAAAAAAAATGTCTTCTATCGATATATCAATAATTGGTGCTGGATCATGGGGCAAAGCTCTTGCTCATGTTCTTCTAAATAATAACAAAAAAGTTTTAATATATTCCAGAAATCCAAATCTTGAATGTTATGCGAATAATTCAAATGTTATTTTAACAAATGATATAAAAAATATTTTTACTAATAAAGCACCAACTGTTATTGCTACACCAGTAAAATCACTTAATGAAATTGGTTCCAGCATGAAAAAAAATAATTTTAAAAATCCTGTTATTTTAACTTGCAAAGGAATAGATTCGCTTTCTGGCCAATTCCCAACACAAATTATTAGCCAGTATATTGATCACGATAATATTGCAGTACTTTCCGGCCCATCTTTTTCTAGCGAGGTATTAGAAAATAAACCTACCGCAATAACAATTGCTTCAACAAATAATAATATATTCAAAATATTTTCAGAATTATTTCATAGTAAAATATTTCGAGTATATGCATCAGATGATATAATTGGCTGCCAGCTTGGAGGTGCGATAAAAAATATTCTTGCGGTTGCAGTAGGTATATCTGACGGATTAGATCTTGGATCTAACGCAAAAGCTGCTTTAATTTCTCGTGGTATTTTTGAGATAAAGACTCTTAGCGATATTCTTGGATGTCGTAATGAAACTATTTATGGTTTGAGTGGACTAGGAGATCTAGTTTTAACTGCAAATGATAATTTATCAAGGAATAGAAGATTTGGTATTGAAGTTGCCAATGGTTTGTCAATTAAAGATGCTGAAAAAAAAATTGGTCATGTTGTAGAAGGAATTTTTGCATCAAAAGGTTTAAATATTCTTATAAAAAAATACTCATTAAATTTGCCTATTTGTAGTAAAGTAATTGATATAATAAACAATAAAATAAATCCGGAAGAAGCAGTTAATGATTTATTAATAAGAGAGCAAAAAAAAGAATTCGTTTAATTTTGTAAAAATAAATAAATGGAATTAAACATATATTATGTTATCTAAAATACTTAAATTTTTTCTATATAAAACAGATCCAGAAGCCGCACATAAGCTTGCTATTAAATTCATAAAAAATCCTTTATTAAGATTAAACTCATGCCAAACAATAAATTATGAAAATTTATGCCAAAAAGTTTTTGGTATGGATTTTAAAAGCCCTATAGGTTTAGCTGCTGGTTTTGACAAAAATGCAGAAATTTATAATCAAATATTAAATTTAGGTTTTGGTTTTACTGAAGTTGGAACTATAACTCCGAAGCCGCAAGAAGGAAATTCCAAACCTAGAGTATTTAGGCTAATAGAGGACAAAGCAATTATAAATAGATTAGGCTTCCCAAATGATGGAATGGATACTGTTAGCAATAGAATTAAATACAATCTTCCGAAAGGAATTTGTGGAATAAATATAGGCCCCAATAAAGATAATGCAACTTCTTCTGAGGATTATATTTTATGTTTTGATAAATTATGCCAATTGGCTTCATATATAACAATCAATATATCTTCACCAAACACACCTAATTTAAGATCTCAACACGATGACGATAAACTTACAAAGTTAATAGATGCAATTCAAGGAAGAAGAAATGCTAATAAATCTTCTATACCAATATTACTTAAAATATCTCCTGATATTGAGGATGAAAAAATTAAAAATTTATGCAATATTCTTATTGAAAAAAATATCGATGGCATAATTTTAACAAATACAACAGTTCAAAATAGGAAAAATTTATTGAGTGAATTTAAATTAGAAAAAGGTGGCCTCTCTGGTGCGCCCATAAATGAATTATCAAATGAAATAATTGAGAAATTCTACTTGATACTTGGTAAAAATGTACCAATTATTGGTGCTGGAGGAGTAAGTTGTGGTGCTACAGCATTTGAGAAGATAAAGTCAGGAGCAACTTTGTTACAACTTTATACATCTTTAGTATATGAGGGTCCCAATGTAGCTAAAAAAATTAATAAAGAATTAAGCGACCTGATAAAAGAAAGTGGTTATGAAAAAATTGAAGATGTCATTGGTATAAATTGTAAGTAGAAATCTAGTCTTCAGATGATTTCATTTTATTTGAAATTGTATTTCTTCCCCAGCCTAGAATTTTCGCTGCTTCTGTTTTATTTCCTTTTGACATCTTTAATGAAGATTTAATTAAAATTGAGTTATAAATACTGTCAATTTCTTTCGAAATATTTTTTGAATTACTATCAAATCTATTCAATATCCATTTTTCTAAATTCATTTCCCAGTCATTTTCACTACTCTTTTCTTTTTCCTTATTAAAAATATTATTAGGAAGATCGTCTAATTTAATGGTGTCGTCCGGCGACATTATAGAAAGATATTTACATACATTTTGGAGTTCTCTTATATTTCCTGGCCAGTCATACTTTAAAAAAATTTTTTCTGATTCTTCATTTAAAACTTTATGTTTAACATCATATTCTTCACAGTACTTATTCATAAAATAATTTGTTAATTCAGAAATATCACTTTTCCTTTCGTTTAAATTTGGAAGCTCAATTTTTATAGCGTTTATTCTATGTAATAGATCTTCCCTGAATAAATTTTCATCCACAAGTTTTTGCAGATTTTTATGAGTTGCCGTTATAATTCTAGTTTTCACTTTAATAGATTTAGCCCCACCAACCCTAAAAAACTCTCCTTCTTGTAGAACTCTCAATAATCTTGTTTGGACATCCATTGGCATATCACCAATTTCATCTAAAAATAATGTACCATCTGAGGCTTGTTCGAACCTTCCAATTCTTTGGCTATATGCACCTGTAAATGAACCTTTCTCATGTCCAAAAAGCTCTGACTCCAATAGCTCAGTTGGTATTGCACCAGTATTAATTGCAATAAAGGGTTGATGTTTTCTAGAGCTATTTTCATGTATTGCTTTCGCAATTAACTCTTTTCCAGTTCCTGTTTCACCTAGTATTAAGACTTCAACATCAGTTCTTGATATCTTGCCAATAGATTTATAAATGAATTGCATCGATTCAGATAGACCTATAATTTTAGGCAATTCTTTTGTGTCATTTAATGGAGTTTTTTTATAATTCAAAGAATTATTTTCACAAGCATTTTTGACTATAGATATAACATTGTCGATGTCAAAAGGTTTTGTTAAATACTCATATGCACCTTTTTGTAATGAGGAAACAGTAGTTTCAAGATCTGAAAAAGCAGTCATAATTATAATTGGTATGTGTGGGTACTCTCTTTTAAGTCTTTCTACAAGATCGATCCCACTAATTCCAGGCATTCTAACATCTGAGAGTATGATGTCTGGTTTAATTTTTTCAAAATTCTTTAGGATACTTTCTGCATTCTCAAAAGACGAAACTTTAAAATTTTCTTTTTGAAAAGCTTTTTCTAAAACCCATCTTATTGATTTATCGTCATCTAATATACAAAGGTGTTTTTGATTATTTTTCATTTTAGTATTTATCTATTGGTAAAATAATTTTAAAAATAGTCTTACTGTTTTCTTCTTCAAAAGTTATAATGCCTTTGTTTATTGAAATAAGTCTTTGGGATATAGACAATCCAAGACCATTCCCCTTTTTTTTATTTGTAATTAGTGGCAAAAATAGCTTGCTTGATATTTCTTTGTTCACCCCAATACCGTCATCTATAATACTTATTATTGCAACAAGCTTGTGTCTTATAGAATTAATAGTGAAACTTCTATCAACTCGTGTTTTTATTTCAATTAAACCGTTCTCAGTAATTGCTTCACTTGCATTTTTTATTATATTTAATAGCGACTGAATAATCATATCTTGATCAAGATATAATAATGGAATACTTGGGTCATAATTTTTTTTATAATTACTACTTTTTATCCCAAGAATTTTTAAAACTTTATCAATTATTAAATGAATATTCGTACTTTTAAAACTAGGTAAGTCCTTAGGCCCATGCATTTTGTCAATATAGTTTTTTAATCTATCTGCTTCCTCAATAATTATATCAGTATATTCTTTTTGCTCTTCATTTATCTCTTTTTTGAGTAGTTGGGCAGCACCCTTAATACCTCCCAATGGATTTTTTATTTCATGAGCAATTGAGCGAGTTATCATTTCAGTAGCATTATTTTGATTGATGAAATTGGCATTTGTAACTATGTTTTTAATTCTTTTTAGGGTTCTTATTTCAAGTAAAACATGCTTATCTTTTTCTAAAAAAATTGTTTGAACATTGCAATCAACATTATGTTTTGTTTTTGTCTTAAGAGATATCTCAATATCACGGGACGTAGATGACTGATTTAATGCTATGGCATCATAGACTTGATTAATAATAATACTTTTATTATTGGCAAACAATTCGCTTAGCTTTGCATTTTGCAAATTTTCCTTACTACTTCTAAAAAGATTTTCTGCAGCAGTATTAACATGAACAATTTTCATGAATTTGTTGGTTATAACTACAGAAGTAGTTATGCTTTCTAAAATATTTTGTGCATCCATAAATATATTAATCTTTTTATAATAATAGATTAATAGTAATATATAATTGATATATGCACAAATTATGTGCAAATAAAAGATTAAATAACGCCCAATAGTAGGGCGTTATTAGTTGAAGCTATAAACTATAGTACATTTCAAATTCTAATGGATGAGTATTCGCCTGAAAAGCTTGAACTTCCTCCATTTTGAGTGCGATATAGGCATCTATTGTGTCATCATCGAAAACTCCACCTTCTTTTAAGAAATCTCTATCAGCGTCTAATGCTTTTAGCGCCTCATCAAGAGATGAACATACATGTGGAATTTTAGCTTCATCTTCAGGGCTAAGATCATCAAAAAGATCTATATCCATATTTTCACCAGGATCAATTTGATTTTTTATACCATCAAGACCTGCCATCATAAGAGCAGTGAAAGTTAAATAAGGATTTCCACAAGAATCTGGGAATCTTACTTCAATTCTCCTAGCTTTATCATTTGCTTCAAATGGTATTCTGATACTTGCTGATCTATTTTTTGCCGAGTAAGTTAATATTGTTGGCGCTTCAAATCCTGGAACAAGCCTTTTATAACTATTTGTTGCGGCATTAGAAAAAGCATTAATTGCTTTTGCATGTTTAATTATTCCGCCAATATAATACAAGGCTGTTTGAGAAAGACCCCCATACTCATTACCTAAGAAAAGATTTTCTCCATCCTTAAACAAGGATTGATGAACATGCATTCCATTGCCATTATCATTGATAATTGGTTTCGGCATAAACGTTGCTGTTTTTCCATAATTATGTGCAACATTGTGAATGACATATTTCATAATCTGATTTTGATCAGCTCTAGTTACCATCGTATTAAATTTCGTGCCAATCTCACATTGCCCTGCTGTAGCGACTTCGTGATGATGAACTTCAACTTCAACTCCCATCTCTTCAAGTACGTTGCACATTGCTGAACGTATATCTTGCAGAGAGTCAACTGGAGGAACTGGGAAATAACCACCTTTAATACCAGGTCTATGTCCGGTATTCCCATCTTCATATTGTTCTCCTGAACTAAAGCAACCTTCTTCAGATTCAACTCTGTAAAATGATTCACCAATTTCATTTCCATATGTTACTGAGTCAAAAATAAAAAATTCAGGCTCAGGACCAAAATAAGCTGTATCAGCTATGCCTGAATCATTAAGATATTTTTCAGCTCTAATAGCAATTGATCTAGGATCTCTAGCATAACCCTCTCCAGATGTTTCTAAAACATTACATCTTACTATTAAGGTAGGATCACTAAAGAAAGGATCCATTACGGCTGTTTCGGGATCAGGCATGAGAACCATATCTGATTCATTAATGGCTTTCCAGCCAGAAATAGATGATCCGTCAAACATCTTACCATTCGTAAACAGAGATTCATCGACTGCGCTCGAAGGAAGTGTTACGTGTTGCTCTTTCCCTTTTGGGTCTGTAAATCTTAGATCTACAAACTTTACGTCATTCTCCTTTATTGTTTTCATTATATCTGACATTATTCGCTCCTATA
>CAJWIN010000022.1 GCA_913042035.1 uncultured Gammaproteobacteria bacterium
AACCCCCGACATCCGCCTTGTAAGGGCGACGCTCTACCAACTGAGCTAAGCACCCCGAAAGATCAAGGGCGGGCTTAGTTTAGAGCATCCTTAAGAGCTTTACCAGCTTTGAATCCAGGTGTGTTTGAAGCTTTAATTTGTATAGATTCACCAGTTTGAGGATTTCTTCCCATTCTTGCATTTCTGTGCCTAACCTCAAATGTTCCAAAGCCTGGTATTGTTACTTTTTCTCCAGATTGCAAAGTTGAAGTAATTGCACCAAGAACGGCTTCAAGAGCTCTTCCTGCTTCAGCTTTGTTAGAACCTGTTGAGTTTGCTATTGCGTCGATTAAGTCTGATTTATTCATTATTATTATCCTCTAGTTAGTATGTTTTTTTTGGTGTATCTAAGTAATTCAATTTTGTCCAGTTTCCCTAGTTATTTATACAATAAGGGGAATTTCTCTGTCAACAAAAGAAACGTATTAAATAAAAATTAATTTCTAATTATAATATTATGTTAAACTTATAAACTATCTTAAACAATTGAATTAATTGAATTTATTTTTTAATGAGTCCTAATGTCTTTATTTTCAGATTTCCTCGAAATTTTTGTTCTAGGAAGATCTAAACCTGGCACAGGATTCTCTAAAGCAATTGAAAGTACTTCTTCTACCCATTCGACAGTTTTAATTTCAAGATTGTTTTTAATATTGCTTGGAATCTCAGCTAAATCTTTTTCATTTTCAAGCGGTATAATTACAGTCTTAATTCCAGCTCTTAAAGCTGCTAACATTTTTTCCTTAAGACCCCCGATTGGTAAAACCTGTCCATGTAAGTTTACTTCTCCAGTCATCGCAACTGATGATTTAACTGGATTTTTTGTAAGGGCAGAAACTAATGAAGTTGTTATTCCAACACCAGCACTTGGCCCGTCTTTAGGCGTTGCTCCTTCAGGAAAATGCACATGTATATCTTTAGTCTCATAGAAATCTTTATCAATTCCAATATTTAAAGCTCTTTTTCTTACTATTGTCATAGCAGCTCTAATAGACTCCTGCATAACATCACCTAGTTGACCAGTTAATATATATTTTCCTTTCCCAGGAATAACTGCCGTCTCAACACTGAGAAGCTCGCCGCCTACTTCAGTCCAAGCTAATCCGTTTACAAGACCTACAACATTTTCCTTTTCAGCTTCACCATGCTTGAACCTCTTAACTCCTAAATAATCTTTTAAATTATTTTTATCTATCTTGACACTTTTTAATTTTTTAGTAAGCAGCAGTTTTTTTACAACTTTTCTACATATTTTTGATATCTCTCTTTCAAGATTTCTTACACCTGCTTCTCTAGTATAAGATCTAATTATCTCTAAAAATATATTTTTATTTAATTTAATGTCCTTGTCAGTCAATCCATTATTTTCTAATTGTTTTGGCAATAAATATTTACCAGCAATACTATCCTTTTCATTCTCTGTATAACCAGGGATTCTAATAACTTCCATTCTGTCAAGAAGAGGTCCAGGTATATTCATTGAGTTAGAAGTTGCAACAAACATGACATCTGATAAATCAAAATCAACTTCTAAATAATGGTCTGAGAATGTATCGTTTTGCTCGGAATCAAGAACCTCTAATAAAGCTGAAGATGGATCTCCTCTGAAGTCCATAGCCATTTTATCAATTTCATCAAGTAAAAATAATGGGTTTTTAACGCCTACTTTAGAAATATTTTGCATTATTTTTCCTGGCAAAGAACCAATATATGTTCTTCTATGCCCTCTAATTTCAGCTTCATCTCTCACGCCACCAAGTGACATTCTTGTGAATTTTCTACCAGTTGCTTTAGCTATTGATTTTCCTAAACTTGTTTTACCTACTCCAGGAGGGCCAACTAAACATAAGATAGGTCCTTTTAATTTTCTTACTCTCTGCTGCACAGCTAAATACTCAAGAATTCTTTCTTTAACTTTTTCAAGGCCATGATGATCGTCTTCAAGAATTTTTTCAGCAATAACTAAGTCTTTTGTAACTTTTGTTCGCTTTTTCCATGGAACATTTACTAAAACATCAATATAATTTCTTAAAACAGATGCTTCAGCTGACATTGGAGACATCATCTTTAACTTATTTACATCCCCTTTTATTTTATTCATTACATCTTTTGGCATTCCTGACTTAATAATTTTTTGTTCAATTTCCTCAATTTCGTTAGGAACATCATCCATATCACCAAGTTCTTTTTGAATAGCTTTCATTTGTTCATTCAAATAATATTCTCTTTGACTTTTTTCCATCTGATTCTTGACTCTTCCTCTAATTTTTTTCTCAACTTGTAGAATATCTAATTCGTTTTCTATTAGATTTATAATATGCTCAATTCTGTCTTTTACGTCATTTATCTCTAATATCGATTGCTTTTCTTCCATCTTTAAAACCATATGAGCAGCAATAGTATCAGCTAGCCTTGAAGGATCATCAATTCCTGATAAAGAAGTCATAACTTCAGGTGCAATTTTTTTATTTAGTTTTACATATTGATCAAAAGAATCTATAACGGACCTTGAAAATATTTCTATTTCTCTATCATCTATAATACTTTCATCAACAATATCAACTTTAGCTTCAAAATATTCTTCCCCATAAATCTCACCTTGAATCTGAGCTCTATTAGCGCCTTCAACTAGAACTTTTATTGTGCCATCTGGAAGTTTTAAAAGTTGTAAAACGGTTGCTAAAGTTCCGTACCTATAAATATCTTTGTCTTGAGGATCGTCGAGATCAGCTGTTTTTTGCGCAACTAACATAATTTGTTTGTTAGAATCCATAGCTACTTCTAATGATTTTATAGATTTTTCTCTTCCCACAAAAAGAGGAATAACCATGTTTGGGAAAACAATCACGTCTCTTAGAGGTAAAACAGGGAATATTTGGTTGTCAGAGTTACTTTTTTTCATAGAATTTTCCTTGTAATGTATTGCGTATAATTACATTATGTGGGTAAATTTCTATATTTCAAGGTACTTTTAATCTTTAACTGCTTTTTTTTCTGGAGAATTTTGGTCGTAAATAAGATAAGGCTGAGTTTCGCCATTAATCACAGCTTCATCTACAACAACTTTTGAAACGTCTGGATTAGATGGTAAATTATACATTGTATCCAGCAAAACGTTTTCTAAAATAGTTCTTAATCCTCTGGCACCAGTTTTTCTCTCTTTTGCTTTTTTTGCTATTGACAATAAGGCATTGTCCCTAAATTCTATTTCCGTATTTTCCATTTTAAATAGCTTGCTATATTGCTTTGTTATTGCATTTTTTGGCTCTAATAATATTTTGATTAAAGCATTTTCGTCTAATTCATCCAAGGTAGCTATCATTGGAAGTCTGCCAACAAATTCTGGGATTAAGCCATATGAAATTAAATCCTCAGGTTCAACGTCATGGAGAACTTTTAAAGAATCAGTGTCATCTTTTGAATGAACTTCCGCTCCAAAGCCAATACCGCTCTTTTCTGTTCTATCTTTAATAACTCTATCAAGTCCAGCAAAGGCTCCGCCGACAATAAATAATATATTTTTTGTATCAACTTGTACAAATTCTTGTTGCGGATGTTTTCTTCCGCCTTGAGGAGGAACAGATGCGGTTGTACCCTCAATTAGTTTTAATAAAGCTTGTTGAACTCCTTCTCCCGATACATCTCTTGTTATAGATGGGTTATCAGCTTTTCTGGAAATTTTATCAATTTCATCTATATAAACTATCCCGTTTTGTGCTTTCTCAACATCGTAATCACATTTTTGAAGTAATTTTTGTATGATATTTTCTACATCTTCTCCAACATAGCCTGCCTCAGTTAACGTCGTTGCGTCAGCAATAGTAAAGGGCACATTGAGGAGTTTTGCCAGAGTCTCTGCTAACAATGTTTTTCCACATCCAGTAGGCCCAATTAACAAGATGTTGCTTTTTGATAATTCCACACCATCGTCTTTTGAAAATTGTGACTCTAGTCTTTTGTAGTGATTATAGACAGCAACTGATAAAACTTTTTTTGCTCTTGATTGATCAATAACATACTCATCAAGTGATGCATTAATTTCATGCGGATTAGGAAGCTTTTTATTTTCACTAGGCTCTTGATCAAGTAACTCTTCTCTAATGATATCATTACATAACTCGACACATTCATCACATACAAAAACTGATGGGCCAGCAATTAATTTTTTTACATCCTGTTGACTTTTACCACAAAATGAACAGTATAATAATTTATTATCACCATTTTTGTCATCATTTTTATCATCATTACTCATAAAAGGTCCTTCCTGTGTTACGTATAAAAGATTTTACTAATTTTTATTTTATATCCTTCCTAGATTTAAGTACATTATCAACAATTCCATAATTTTTTGCTTCATCAGCATTCATAAAATTATCTCTATCTGTATCTTCTGATATTTTATTAATATCATTTCCTGTATGTTTAGACAAGATAGAATTTAAATTTTCTCTGACTTTTTGTATTTCTTGAGCATGTATTTGTATATCGGTGGATTGTCCCTGGAACCCGCCAAGTGGCTGATGAATCATTATTCTGGAGTTAGGCAGTGCGAATCTCTTTTTTTTAGACCCCCCAGCCAATAGAACTGCACCCATACTTGCGGCTTGCCCTATACATAATGTACTTATTTCAGGCTTGCAAAATTGCATTGTGTCATATATTGCCATACCAGAAGAAACTGAACCACCAGGTGAGTTTATATATAATGAAATATCTTTTTTTGGATCCTCAGACTCTAAAAATAGTATCTGAGCGATAATCACATTAGCCATATAGTCTTCAACCGGGCCAACTATGAAAATAATTCTTTCTTTTAAAAGCCTAGAATAAATATCATATGCTCTCTCTCCTCTTGATGATTGTTCGACCACCATAGGAACAAGATTTAAGTTATTTATATTTTCTTTAAAGTCATTCATTAGGATATATACTACCAAATATTACATTTTAGTCTATCTAAGTTCAACTAAGTCATCAAATGTATAATCTTTTTCAGTGACTAATGCATTTTTTACAACCCATTTAATAGCTAAATTTTCTAAAATGACTGATTCCATATTCTTTTTTGCTTCTTCATTGTTTAAATAGTAATTCTCAATTTCTGCTCGATTAGCCTGCCCTCTAGAGATTGTATCTATCCAACTGTCAATATTTGTCTTTGATATTTTAAACTTTTCGGTATTAATAATCTCTCTTAGAAGTAAACCAGCTTTAACTCTCTCGGAGGCTTCTTTTGAATATAATTTTGTTATATCTTCTTGGCTCATCTTAACGTCGCCATTTGGATTATTTTCTTTTTCTATTCGACTTATTTCGTCGTCAATCAAGCTATTTGGCACCTCAAATTTTTGAGACTTACTTAACAGAGAAATAACATTTTTCTTCAAATGAGATTCTATTAAAGTCTCAGAATCTTTTTTCATTCCCTCTTCAATTTTGGAATATAACGACTCCAATTTGCCATCTTCAATTCCAAGTTTTTTTATAAATTCTTCATTTATTTCAGAAATTTTTGCCTCTGAGACTTCTTTAACCTTAATGTCAAAATTAACTGGTTTAGCAGCTAACTTACTATCTTGATAATCGTCTGGGAAAACTATATCAAGTTTTTTTTCTTCGCCAGCTTTAAGTCCTTTAAGGCCATCTTCAAACCCTGGTATAAGTTGTTTGCTACCTATTTCTATTAAAAAATCGTCAGCTTTATTGTTTTCAAATTCTTCTCCGTCAATAGTTCCTACAAAATCTGCTTTTACTCTATCTCCTGTTTTTGATTTCCTATCTACCACATTCCATTCTTTGTATTGATCAGCAATCTTATCTACGGCTTTTTTTAAGTCTTCTTTTTCGATCTTTAAGACTGGCTTTTCTAATTTAATTTTATCAATATTCTTTAATTCTATATCTGGCATTACTTCTATTAGAGCTTTAAAAGTAAAACTATCTTTATTTTTTGTTTCATCCATTGATATTTTTGGTGCGGACGCTGGATTTAGCTTTTCATCTAAAACTACCTTAATATAATTTTGCTCGATATGTTCACTTAAGGACTCGTTAAAACACTGCTCATAGTACTTACCTTTTACAACATTCATGGGCACTTTCCCTTTTCTAAATCCTTTTAAATCAAGGGTTTTACTCAAATTCAATAGTTTTGCTTCTATTGTTGGCTCAATTTCTTTTGAGTCAAAACTTATCGTTAATTCTTTTTCTAAACCTTTTAAATTTTTTATTTTTGAAGCCATCTAATCTCCTGATATAAAAATTTGGTGGGCTAGGAGAGACTCGAACTCTCACGGGTTGCCCCACTGGTACCTAAAACCAGCGCGTATACCAATTCCGCCACTAGCCCATTTTGCGCTATAAAAAATAAATATGCGATCTTCTTATGTATTATAATAGAAAAATGACAAGAGTATTATTTTTTACAATTTATATATTATTTTTTGCTTTAATATCGTCTTTGTTATTTACCATATTGTACATGCAATTTGACGAACAACCAATCCTAGCTTTAAATAAAGCAATAAAATATGGGGCAATACTTCTGTGTGGGATATTTATCATTCCTACTTTAAAATTACTAAAAATAAATGATAGGCGATTACTGGGTTATTCTGAACCAAGAGTATTATTTCTATTTCATATTATGAAAGGATTTTTACTAAGCATACTACTTATGATGCCTTTAATTTTTTTATATGACTATCTAGAAATTAGGATTATAAACAATATAAATCTAATAGTTTTTGACACGTCTTTTTTACGAATATTAATTTACACAGTATTTATAAGTTTGATAATTTCAATAATAGAAGAATCATATTTTCGCGGTATTATGATTGAAAAAAAAAATAATATAGTTACGCTATCCTTAATTATTGGATTTAGTAGTCTAATATATTCTCTATTTCATTTTATAAAAATACCGTTAATTATTGATGAAAATATTTTTTGGTATACAGGCCTAATAGAACTTTTATATACCTTAACTCACTTTTTTAAAAATATATATTTAGATTCTGCAATGACCCTTTTTGTATTTGGAATACTTCTTGGTATTATTAGAGTACGTCGCCAATCAATATCTTATTGTATTGGAATACATGCTGGTTTTATATTTTTAATAAAAACATTCAAGCAAAACTCTTCAGTAAATTATAATTCAACCTACAATTCATTTTTAAGTTCACATGATCAATTTACAGGAAATCTTGCGACCATGTGGATTTTTATTATTTTAATTATATATTTAGTGTATATTTCTAGAAGTAAAAAATAATAAATATTATTAGGCTTACATCATAGAAGAAAAGCCTAGGTTGCATTTAAAATCTGGGTCCATCTGAGGTCCATCAACATCCTCATAAATTGGTACTCCACATTGAATTCCAATTCTTGTTTTAGAATTTGGAATTTTGAAATTTAAACCTACATTTGAAGAAACTCTTAAATGCGAATGAAAATATTCATTCCATGTAGGAGTCATATTATTTCTATTAGATGATTTTCCTTTGATATTATCTTGATGCTCTATATCTAAACCAAATGAGAAACTAAGTGATTTTGAAATTGGTTTAGCCACCCAAGCCGAAGCTTCACGTCTATCACCGTACTTCCAGTCCTCACTATTATAATCAAATCTCTTAGTAGCATTTAATTGAAAACCATAAGACCAATTGTTAAATATTTCTTGGTAACTATATCCTAAAGTCGCGTCATAAGTACCCGAACCTAGTTGCATAGGATAAGGTAAAGTTTTTAACACTCCGCTCATATTATGATCTTTTTCATCAAATTCGCCTGTAGGAATAGATATTTGTAGTTTAAAATTTGATTTATCAGATATTTTATATAGCCCAGCAATACTTAAATCACCAATACCTCGACTGCTGGTTTTATGTTTTTTTCCTGTCATCATTCCTGACAACTTGATCATTTCCATTTCTTTTTCGATATATGGAAGCATAGCCATTAACGAAATTTTATTATTTAAAGCATACATGGCGCTAAACATATGCATATCCATTGTCATATCAGTTGGGGCCATACTAAAACCAAGTCCTTGAATAAAGCTATTATTTACTGAATTTGTACTATCTTTGCAGCAATCCATATCCATAGTTCCAAATTTATAACCAAACATAATTCTTTTGGGCATCATGTTTTTTCCACCTTTGACACCAACGGGAAAAACATAATCGGGTCTTTTCATATTTTTCATCATATCGCCCATTTTCATGCCACCCATATCCATATCACTACATTGGCTATCATTATCCATATCCATCTCAGCCATTTTCATTTTGTTCATTTTTTTTGTGACAAATTGGACATCGATGTTTTCTCCACTCGCAAATGACAGTGTTATTTTTATATTTTGGTTTTCTAAAATTTTATCTATAGGTTGCATTAGCATTAAATGATAACCCATTGGCTTAAATTCAAATTCGCTATTTGGAGGAATTGACACAAAATTCTTTTTTACCATTTTCATTACATCACCGTCTTTCATGGATTGATGAATTTCAATATGTTTAAAAAAATCGCTTTTTGCCCCAACTAAAACCTTCTCTTTATTTTCCTGATTAGATAAATCGAAATATCCGGCAGTCATTTTTGCACTAGCTGGCATTAATCTAATTGTTGCATTATCAATTCCTATATTTGATGCAAATGAGTTATTTGACAAAAAAACCAATATTAAAATTTTTATAAAAAGTTTCATTTTTTCTTTTTCCTTGTTTTTAAATATGAAAATATTGTGGAAGTTAACACAATCCATACATTTATACAAAATATATACTAATAAGCAATGTGATTAATTTTATAAGATTTTTTTATAAAATTTATAATAATCTCACATCCATATGATATACGTATTTTTTAGGATAAAAAATTAATTTTACTCTCAAATTTTGATTGTATTATGTTATAAAATAAGAGTAACATTCCAGCTAACCTTAATTTAAGGATAATAATTATTTCAACAATTTGATATTTTTTTTGTGTATAATTTACTTTAAAGTAAGATATAAATTAAGTATAGAGGTGATATCTGATTACAAAAACTGAATCAATTTTTGATTTTTATAATGAAAAGCCTAAAGGGCTTTTCGATTTTTTATCAGCTGTTTTTTCATCTTCAAACTCCACTTCATTTATTTATAATACAAAAGCACATTTTATTATTACCTTGTACATTAAAGAACAATCAGGATATGCTCACTTCGAGTTAATCTATAACGATATTCCAAAAAACGTTGCAAGTCGTGGAACAATTCAATCTATCTTAGACATGGGAGTTAAATTAGGGATTTATACTAAACTTACATATCCAAATGATAGAAGAGTAAAGCTATATAACTTATCCAAAGCCGCATCTGCAGAAGTTGATAGATTTTTCATAAATTTCTTAGAGTTATCAAAAAATTTCAGTAAGAAATAAAATTATTAATTTATGAGAATTATCAAAATGATCGACGATACAATTATCACAAAATTAAAAACTACAGATAGTAAATGTAAAAATTTAAATCTTTTTTGATTATTAATATCTCTCGATTTATTTATTTGTGGCATTAACACATAATTACTTAATATAAATAAAATTAAAATCAATATCGACAAATATAAAATATCTCCTGTTTTTCCTAAATAAATCATTAAGATTGTTAAAATTAAATACTGAATACCGTTATACATATAATAGGTAGGGAAAACTGAACGTACAAATTTTCCTGCCTCTTCATTCGGTAGTACTGTAAATATTTTTGGCGCAATAGCTATTGAAAAAAATAACATTGATCCTAAAACTAATGTTGGAATTATTTTAATAATTAGTTCCATAATCTTTATCCAAGTAATTTGTTATTTAATTCTAATCTAATTCTGTATTTAAATAACCTGTTCAAAGTTAAAATTTTAATAAGTGGGGCGAGAGACGGGGATCGAACCCGCGACAACCGGTACCACAAACCAGCGCTC
>CAJWIN010000023.1 GCA_913042035.1 uncultured Gammaproteobacteria bacterium
TGGTATGCCCCATGGAGTAATGGATCAGCATATGCATTACCTATTGCAGCAGGTGCAAAGATGACTCAAATGGAAAATAGAATTGTATTATGTAGATTTAAAGATGGTTATGGCCCGGTAGGAGCATATTTCCTTCATCTTAAAACTTATACTCAAAATACTTACGGTGAAGAGTATGAATCAAAATGGTATGACCAAACTAAAGAAATGGTTGGGGATTACATTGATCATCACCCAACACCAACTTGTTTAAGAAATCATGCTTTCTTGGAAGAAGTTAAAGCTGGAAGAGGACCAATTCATATGGTAACTATGGAAGCCTTTCAGGACCCTCATTTAGAAGTTATTGGATGGGAAAACTTTTTAGGTATGACAGTTGGTCAGGCTGTAGTGTGGGCTTCACAAGATATTGATCCTAAGTATCAAAATCCTGAGTTAACTACCTCGGAACCATACGTTATGGGATCTCATGCAACTTGCTCTGGAGCTTGGGTAAGTGGACCATCAGATTTATCTCCAAAAGAATACTTTTGGGGTTATAACAGAATGATGACTGTTGACGGTGTATTTGGCGCTGGCGATACTGTGGGCGGAACAGCTCATAAGTTCTCCTCAGGATCATTCACAGAAGGACGTCTTGCTGCTAAAGCTGCTGTTCAATATATAAAAGATATGGAAACTAAACCGAGTGTTACTGAGAAGCAAATAAGTGATTTTAAAGAAGAAGTGTTTAAACCTCTTGAAAATTACACTATTGGCAGAAATGAAATAACTGCTGGTACAGTTTCTCCAAGCTATATATTGCCTATTCAAGGGTTACAAAGATTACAAAAAATCATGGATGAATATTGTGGTGGAATTACTGTTGGCTATCAATGTAATGAAAATCAATTGAAGAAAGGATTAAAAGATTTAGGAATTCTTCAAGAAGATTTAGAAAATATTGGTGCTGAGGATCTTCATCAGCTTATGAGAGCATGGGAGTTAAGACACCGCGCGCTCGTTTCGCAATGTGTAACAGAACATACATTATTTAGAGAAGAAACTAGATGGCCTGGTTACTACTACAGATCTGATAAAATGAAGCTAGATGACGAAAACTGGCATTGTTTGACATTATCTAGAAGAGATCCAGAAACAGGTAAATTTACCATGGAAAAAGCTCCGCTTTATCATATAGTAGATGAGGAGCAAAAAAAGGCAGGGTAAATGGATCTTTTAAAAAAAACGGATGATGAGATATTTAAGATTGCTGACCCCTTTTGGGTAGACTTAGTTAAAGCTTCCAATCAACAAGATTATGGAAGCTTTACTAAAAACTTTTCAGAAACTATGTTGTTAGGTGCTCATGAAGTTGAAATTGGCAAACAATGGGCAAATAATAAACTTCTATCTACACTAACAGAAGAGGCAAACCCACTGGGATGTTTAAGAAGAAATGAACATATAACTGTTCTTTATAAGCAAACTAGCACAGAATTCCCTGGAGACTTCATGGGTAGATTAGTCCTAGGATTAGAAGATGAAGAAGTTAAAGTTTTTGGTGCAACTATATTCTAGTTAATGAAACATATTAGCTCTATTTCAATAATTTCCGATACTCACGGACATATTGATAGTCATATAATTAATTATTTAAAAAACTCAGATGTGATTATTCATGCCGGTGATATATGTAGCACAGAAATAATTTCAGATTTGCACAGATATTGCGAACAAGTTTATATGGTTGCTGGCAATAATGACATTCCTGGAAAATATCATAATGTTAAAGATAAAGAAATAATTGCTAATTTAAAAAAGTCTGAGACTATTAAAATAAATAATGAAACTATATCAATCGAACATGGTGATCGCTTTGGCCACAATGCAGATCATGATGGTTTAAGAAAATCATATCCAGATGCAAAATTAATTATCTATGGGCATACTCACATACAGGTTTGCGACCAAGAAAAATCTCCATGGGTAGTGAACCCGGGAGCTTGTGGTCACACAAGAAATAATGATGGCGGACCTTGTTTTATAAAAGTAGAAATAAATGAAAATGATTGGAATATAATTCCTTATTGTTTTAATTGAGTTAATTTTTTTAAAAAAATATAAAAAATAAACAACTTGCGAATATTATGTTTGTAATATACTTTTAACTTTAACTTTATAGGAATATTGATGGACGCAAATACTTTTAAATCAGAAGAATATATAATTCAAAAAGAGCCCTATTATCATGCAGTTAGAGATGAGATTGAAGTATTTGAAAGTGCGTACAATAATCAGTTACCAGTCCTACTAAAAGGCCCCACAGGTTGTGGTAAAACACGTTTCATGGAGTATATGAGTTGGCGTCTCAAGAGACCTTTGATCACAGTTTCATGTCATGATGATTTAACAGCTTCTGATTTAGTTGGAAGATATCTTATATCTGGAAGTGACACAGTTTGGATAGATGGCCCGTTAGCAAAAGCAGTTAGAGCCGGTGCAATATGCTATTTAGATGAAATAGTTGAAGCACGAAAAGATACAACTGTCGTCATTCACCCGTTATGCGATGATAGACGAGTACTTCCTATTGAAAAAGTTGGTGAAGTACTTGAAGCAACTCCTGAATTTTGTATGGCAATCTCATATAACCCTGGTTACCAGAGTATTCTTAAAGACTTAAAACAGAGTACTAGACAAAGATTTGTTGCTTTAGAATTTGATTATCCTGAAGCTGATATTGAGCAATCAATAGTTGAAAGTGAAACGGGTATAGATAAAGAATTAAGTATATCGTTAGTTAAATTTGCACACATGACTAGGAATTTAAAAGGGAATGGTTTAGATGAGGGCGCAAGCACAAGACTACTTGTTCATGCAGCAAAACTTATTGTTTCAGGAGTAAATCCAAACACCGCATGTAGATGTTCTATATCTGAAGCAATAACTGACGACCCTGAAATGTTAAAAGCAGTAAATGAATTGAGCTCATCTCTTTTTTAAAAAAAAATCAAGATGTTATTTGATTAAGGAGCGAACTGAATCAAAATAACATCTCAATATAACTTAAATAATTAACTATAAAAGTTTAATTAGCTCTAGAGTAAGACAATCCTCTATAATTCATTTGAGCACTAGTCTGTGCAACATGATGAGTAACACCATCTTGCTTATGAGTAATGCCTCTATAAGTTAGATTTGAATTATTTTGTTTTGTAGACTCTTTTTTTGCAGCGTGTTGAACGCCTCTATATATTTGATTTTGCATAATAACCTCACTAGTATTTAAATCAATTTATATAGTGAACTTGTTACGCATGTTCTTGCGTGGTATAACCAGATTTAAATATATCATTTTTTTTAAAATATTCAAGCAAATTTTGCGCAGAAAAGACTTTATAACATGGCACATATTATGCATAAATTATATAAAATCTAATTAAGAAATAGGAGAATGACTTGGTTTCAACATTCGAGTTAAAAGATATTTTTAATGACAATTTTTGTGAATTAATATCAAAAAAGTATAACTTCGAAGAAAATGACAATGAAGAAATGCGCAAAGATCTTGAAAATACATTTAAAGATTTTATAATTTTAATCCTTAGTGAAAATAATAGTTATACTTTAGAGGAACGTAATAAATTATACAATGAAGCTATCTTTAATTTACTACAGGCCAGTAAACTATTGAAAGGTATGCCACACCCTGCAAGCTCAATGAGTTATAAACTAATAAAAATGTCAGAAACACTTAAAAAAGTTACATATGGTAATAAAAAAGAAAGAACTAAAGCAAATAGATTTATTGAGAAAAACCTTATAAGGAAGTTTATAGTTTTTTGGAATAAATACAGTAATAATAAATTTCTTTCTGAAAAAAATAAAATTAACTATGAGATTTGTAAATGTTTTGTGGAATGCTCAAAAGAAGTTCACAGAAGATTCCCTGATATTGAATGGTTCAAGGATTGTGAAATAGAGTTTACTGAAAGTTTATTTGAAAATATCTAAGTTTCAGTTACTTCGTTGAGAGCGTTAATCTCTGTTTCAGTTGCGTTTCTAATATTTATAATATTTACATTAAAGTTTATTTTTATATTACTGAGAGGATGGTTCCCATCAAGTACTATTTTTGAATCATTAATTTCAGTCACCCTAAAAGGTTTGACATCTCCTGTGTCGTTTTGAAATTCTACAATTTTTCCTAGTTCACGATATTCTTCAGGAACATTTTTAATGTCATCTTCAAATATTAGATCTTGATCAACCTTGCCAAAAACCTCTCCTGGCTCAAATGAAACTTTTATTTGGTCATCAATTTTTTTGTTTTCGAGCGCATCTTCAAGTTTTGGCCAAAGTCCCATTTTTGCCCCGTGAACATAATTTACTGGCACTTCAACTTGTTCAATTATTGCACCATCATCATTCGTTATAGAATAAGTGAATTCTACATATTTATTTTTTGTTACTGTTTCAGTCATAATATTAAAAATAGATTTTCATCATTATCCCAGTTAAACCTAATGTTAAAAGCAGTGGCACAACACCAACTTTTGCTTTAATTAAAGCTAGTAAACTTAATATAATTAGAATAAATAGATGTATATCAAAGTTCTCAGTTTTATTATTATCGGTCCATAATGAATTATAAGCAAGCATATATCCAAGATTTGCTATTAACCCTACGACAGCTGAAGTAATAAAATTAAGAGGAATCTCTAAGGCCTTATTTTTCTTACTTAACTCAATTATTGGCGCACCGATAAATATAAAAGCAAATGATGGTAAAAAAGTAAAAAAAGTTGCAACTGAAGCACATAACAAAGCGCCTAATAATGGTGAGCTAAAATTAAAAATGTCATTATACCAACCTACAATAAAACCAACATATGTAACAATCATGATCAATGGCCCTGGTGTAGATTCGCCTAGAGCTAGGCCATCCATCATCTGTTGACTAGTTAGCCAACCGTGAGATTCTATAATATTTTGAAACACATACGGTAGTAATGCATATGCACCACCAAAGGTAACTAACGCTGCTTGACTAAAAAAAAGTGATAATTTTATCAAAATACTTTCATTGGTAAAAATTATCAGCAAAAAAGCTGTAGTCCAGATAAAAAAACTTTTTAAAAAAGTTATTAGAGAATTTTTTAAAATTGTGTTGCTTATTGATTTTTGTAATTTTTTTTCATGTTTATAATTACTTTGAATAAAATGAAATGATAATCCTATTAGCCCGGCTACAATAATAATGATCGGAAGATTAATATCTAAAATATTTATTGAAATAAAAGCCAATATTGCTGTAAGCCAATAATAAGTTTTCTTTAATACTTTTTTAGCTATTTTGTAGGTAGCTGAGAAAATTATTGCTATAACCGCTGCTTTAATACCATATAATAAACCTTCAGCCCAAATATTATTAGAATAATTAATGTAGATATAAGTAAGAATACTTAAAATAAAAAATGATGGAAGTATAAATAAAGTTCCTGCAACTAAACCACCGATTCTTCCATGCATTAGCCATCCTATATAAGTTGCTAATTGCTGCGCCTCCGGACCCGGCAGTATCATTGTATAATTTAATGCATGTAAAAAGCTTTTTTCGCTTATCCATTTTTTCTTTTCTACAACTTCATCATACATCATACTTATTTGACCAGCAGGACCTCCAAAACTTATAAAGCCAAGTTTAAGCCAGTATAATATTGCTGCTCTAAAAGATACGTTTGATTCCATGGTTAAATTTATTGAATGGTATATTTATTTATTATAAAATAATTTCTACGAAAAAATAGGGGTAACAAAATGTCAGACGATATTATATCAAAAAATGGAGAGGTTGTCGGTCAATGGAACGGCGATGATGTTGCAGACCTTCAAAAAATTCTAGCAGGCTTAAGACAAGTACTTAGAAAAAATAAAGATAAAGTCGAATACACTGGGATACCACATAGTGACCAGTTTCCAGATGATCTTAAAGATTTTACCGCATATATTCTTTGGGCAGTTGATAAAAAACAAAAAGTTTTAGTTGGATCTGGAGCAAATAGAACTGAAACTGTGGAAAGCATAAGAGAGTTTTATGCGAATGATGAAGCAAAAGCTTCCATTGATAGACATAACTTAGAAGAATAAGTTAATTGTAATTCTATTTTTCCCATTCTCTTAAAATAGGAGCATCTCTCTTTTCAAGAATTAACATTTCTGCTTCCAGCATATCCTCAGCAAAAACTACTTTATAGGCATCTGGATTATTTGGTGATTTTTCTTTCC
The DNA here is from genome assembly GCA_913042035.1 of uncultured Gammaproteobacteria bacterium. Classification (GTDB taxonomy): domain Bacteria; phylum Pseudomonadota; class Gammaproteobacteria; order Poriferisulfidales. The sequence continues at coordinate 6,271 of CAJWIN010000023.1, forward strand.
TCAAATCTTTTAACAATATTTTTGCCTCTTTGTATGTGTCAAAAGTCTCCATATGGTCAACAGACCTAAATTTATTATCTTGATATTTAAATACAAAGTATGGCATATATGAATTATAATACAGTTTCAAATAATTTATTGAAAAATTAATGAGTAGTTCTGATTTAAAAAAACAGGCAGTAGCAAGAGCCGCAATAGAATATGTTGAATACGATGATATTGTGGGCGTAGGCACAGGTTCAACTGTAGATTTTTTCATTGAGTACCTTAAGCCTATAAAAAATAAAATATCTGGCGCTGTAGCCAGCTCAATATCCACTCAAGAAAAACTAGAGGCTAATGGGATACGTGTTTTAGATTTAAATGATGTTAGCGATATACCTATTTATATCGATGGAGCAGATGAAGTTAATTCAAATTTTCAATTGATTAAAGGAGGAGGAGGCGCCTTAACTAGAGAAAAAATTATTGCTGGAGCTTCAAATAAGTTTTTGTGCATAGTAGATGACTCTAAAGTTGTCGATGTGCTTGGAAAGTTTCCTTTACCATTAGAGGTTGTTCCCATGGCAAGATCATTTGTAGCAAGAGAGGTAATAAAAAAGAAGGGTATGCCTGTGTGGAGAGAGAATTTTATAACTGATAATGGAAACATAATCCTGGATATAAATCATATGGAAATATTTGAACCAATTTTATTAGAGAAAGATTTAAATAAAATTCCTGGTATTCTTACAGTCGGACTCTTTGCTGAAAGACCAGCTGATCATATTTTAGTTAGTAGCGAAAAAGAAGTTATAGAATTAGAAAAAAAATAATCTTAAATATTTTTTGTAATTAGTTTTTTAAATTCACCTAATTTCATTTTATTCAAAGAATATTCACCATATTTTTTTCTGATAATTCTATTTACAACAAGATTTAAACTTTCAAAAATTTTTCTAATCTCTCTATTTTTTCCTTCAACAAGTTCTACTTTAAACCAATTATTTGTTTTTAGTTTTTTTGTTAATATTATTTCTTCAACATTATGTTTTATGCCGTCTATTAAAATTCCAGATCTTATTTTTTTCATATCAGTGCTTTTTATATTTCCATATACTTTTACATCATACGTTCGCCTAATTTTATTTTCTGGCAATTCATAATACCTTGCATAATCCCCATTATTTGTAAAAAGTAAAAGCCCTTCTGTATTAAAATCAAGTCTTCCAATGCTTATTAGATTTTTTTTACTATTTGGTAATAGGTCATATACAGTTTTTCTATTTAACTCATCTTTCTTTGATGTTATGAAACCCCGTGGTTTATATAATGCGAAAAGTTGAATTTCAGTCTGTTTTTTTATAAGAGTTTTCCCAATATAAACCTTATCATTATCTTTAACTCTATATGAGAAGTCCTGGCATGATTTTCCATTTATAATAACTTTATTTTCTTCAATAAGCTTCTCTGCTTCTCTTCTTGAGCAATATCCCGAATGTGCTAAGAATTTGGATAATCTCATTAAGGCGCAGGATTAGGCTGATTTAAATGAATAGTTTCTATCTCTTTTAATATGTCTTCGCCTAGATTTATATCAATACTTTCGATATTTTCTTTTAGTTGAGATAAATTAGTTGCGCCAATAATATTACTTGCTACAAAAGGCTGCTTATTAACAAATGATAAAGCCAATTGTGTAGGAGTAAGATCATATTTCTTAGCTATTTCTACGTACTGTAAAGTCGCATTTTTTGAATTTTTATTACTATATCTATCAAACCTATTCCAAATTGTGAGTCTGGCATTCTCAGGCTTTTTATTAATGTACTTACCCGTTAGTATTCCAAAACCCAGGGGTGAATATGCAAGCAACTTAACATTTTCCATTTCTGCCACCTCTGCCATATTTATTTCATATAGTCTATTTAGTAAACTATAAGGATTTTGAATGCTCACGATTTTGGAGAAAGATTTTTCTTTCGCAATTTCTAAAAACTTCATGGTACCCCAAGCAGTATCATTGGATAGTCCTATGGCCCTAACTTTTCCAGATGTCACTAATTTATTTAAGGTCTCGTAACTTTCATAAATATTATCTACAATCTCATTTTTATTTTCATTACTGTACATGTAATCTAACTGACCAAAATAGTTTGTCTGTCTTTGTGGCCAATGTATTTGATATAAGTCGATATAGTCTGTACCTAATCTTTTAAAGTTTTCTACTATTGCAGATTCAATATTTTTTTTATCAATTTTAAGTGGGTTTCTTATATATGAAAAATCTGATCCAGGACCTGTAATTTTTGTGGCTAAAATAACTTCTTGTCTTTTTTTATATTTCTTTAGCCATGAGCCTATATATTTTTCTGTAAGTCCTTGTGTTTTTTGTTTAGGTGGAACGGGATACATTTCTGCGGTATCTACAAAATTAACAC
>CAJWIN010000024.1 GCA_913042035.1 uncultured Gammaproteobacteria bacterium
CGACCTAGTGATTAACAGTCACCCGCTCTACCAACTGAGCTACAGGGGAATATACCAATGAAATGTTATTATACTTATTTTTTTTGATATTAATATAAATTATTAAAGCATTTTTAAGATCTATAAAAAATAATAGCATATATAATATTAGGTATTCTCATAGTTCTAATTCAATATTAATATAATTAAATGAATAAAAACACTAAAGATTTTTTAATTTTACAAGACAAAATAAAAAAATTAAACTCACATAAATTATTTGAAACAAGTATTAATTTTTCTGAAAAAGAACTAAGCACATTTATGCAATATCATGTCTATGCAGTTTGGGACTTTATGAGTATTGTAAAATCTATGCAAAATTATATTTGCCCATCAAGTTTTCCTTGGAAACCAAGCAAGTATACAAAAAATGGTATAGCTCATTTAATAAATGAAATCGTATTCTCAGAAGAATCAGATGTCGACGATGAAGGCAATTATTTTTCACATTTTGATTTATATATTAAATCAATGAATGACGTTGGTGCAGATACATCAAATATTATGAACTTAATTAAAAATTGTGAATATGACAATATGCATAAAGCTTTTTTAAATATTAATGCTCCTAAAGAAGGATTAGTTTTTATTGAAAATACTTTTAAATGCATAAAAACATCTAAATTATCAAATATCGCAGGAATATTTACTTTTGGTAGAGAAACAACAATACCAGACATGTTTTTAAAAATTTTAAATAAGATTGATAGTGAAAATTTAAAGTATGCAAATCTTAGGTTATATATTAATCGGCACATTGAAGTTGATAGTTCTCGCCACGGACCTTTATCTTTAAAATTATTCGAATACACTTGCAACGATAATCAAGAAACATACGATGAAGCCATTTGCTACGCTATTGATTCGATTGATAAAAGAATAAAATTATGGGATGGAGTGCTAGCAGAAATATCAGGTAGCCGCTAACAAAATATTGATTCTATTTATGGCTTCTTTTAAATTACTCATACTAGTTGCAAAAGAAATTCTAATATGATTTTTAGATCCAAATGCAGTACCTGGAACTACAGCCACATTTGCTTCATTTAAAAAGTATTCAGCAAGATCAAAATCATTATTAATGCCTTCCAGTTTATTTATTAAATCATTTACATTAACAAACGCATAAAATGAGCCATCAGGTTTTTTATATTTGATACCATCTATTTTATTTAATTCTAAATGTAAAAACTCAGATCTCTTTTGGTATTCTTTAACCATTTTAATAACTTCTTTGTTACCTTGGTCTAAAGCTGCAGCAGCAGCAGCCTGAGATATTGAACAAGTACATGATGTGCTTTGTGATTGAATTTTTTTCATAGCTCCAATAATTTCTGTATTACCGGCCGCGTAACCAATTCTCCATCCTGTCATTGCGTAAGCTTTTGAAACACCATTCAGAATAATAGTTTGATCATATAGATTTGGACATACGTTTAATATATTTATAAATTTTTTCTCATTAAATATAATATGCTCATAAATATCATCTGATGCGATTATTATATCTGGATAATCTTTTAGCACCTCGCCAATATCTTTTAAATCGTTTTCATTATAAATAAATCCTGATGGATTTGAAGGGCTATTTAGAAGAAGCATCCTAGTTTTATTAGTAATATTGTTTAGTAACATTTCTCCAGTCACTTTAAAATTATTTTCACTATTCGTTTCTATAAAAACTGGAGTAGCATCTGATAATTTTACTATTTCAGGATAAGATACCCAATATGGAGATGGTATCAAAACCTCGTCGCCTTCATCTAGAATCGCTTGGCATAAATTATATATACTTTGTTTACAACCTGCAGAAACAAGAATTTGGTTTTGCTTGTATTCTAAATTATTTTCATTTTTAAATTTCCTGACGATTGATTCCTTTAATCCTAGCATTCCATCAACTGGAGTATATTTAGTATTTCCCGCGTTAATAGACTTAATAGCAGCCTCTTTAATGTGATTTGGTGTATCAAAGTCAGGCTCACCCGCACTTAGTGAAATTACATCTTTACCCTGAGATATTAATTCCCGGGCTTTCATGCTCATAGCAATTGTCGCAGATGTTTTTGTATTTGAGATTCTCTTTGAGAGTTTCATTATTTCAAATGTTATATAAACTTAAATGGATATTATGATATTCTAATCTAGAATAATAGTCTTTTTTTGATTAAAAACAATTTTTTTATATATAAATGAACAAAAAAAAATTTAAGTTAGTTTCTAAATATAGGCCTGCAGGTGATCAGCCCAAAGCAATAGATAAGCTGGCAGATGGACTAGAATCAGGATTGAGTTCCCAAGTTCTCTTGGGCGTTACTGGATCTGGAAAAACTTTTACAATAGCGAACATAGTTGAAAGATTACAAAGACCTACAATAGTACTTGCACCAAATAAAACGTTAGCAGCTCAATTGTACGGAGAAATGAAAGAGTACTTTCCTAATAATGCAGTAGAATATTTTGTTTCGTACTATGACTATTATCAGCCTGAAGCATATGTGCCAGCTAGAGATAGTTATATTGAAAAAGATGCATCAATTAATGAACATATTGAACAAATGAGACTTTCAGCAACAAAGGCATTATTTGAAAGAGGTGATACTATAATCGTAGCTTCTGTATCCTCAATTTATGGTCTTGGAGATGCAAAATCATATCAAGATATGGTGTTACATTTGTCAAGAGGTGAAATAATTGATCAGAGGAAAATATTAAGAAGACTGGCAGAACTTCAATACACAAGAAATCAATTAGAGCTAAAAAGAGGAACATTTAGAGTTAATGGAGATATTATTGACGTGCATCCTGCTGATTCAGAAAACGAAGCGGTAAGAATAGAATTATTTGGAGATGAAATAGAAAAATTGAGTTTTTTTGACTTTTTGACTGGAGAAATAATTAAGGTAGTTCCTAGATTGACAATATATCCAAAAACCCATTATGTCACCCCAAGAGAGGTTTTACTTAAGGCTGTAGAGGATATTGAAATTGAATTAGAACATAGGCTGAAAGAATTTAGATCTCAAAATAAACTAGTAGAAGCTCAAAGACTTGAGGAAAGAACAAAATTTGATTTAGAGATGATCAAAGAAATTGGATATTGTTCGGGTATAGAAAATTATTCAAGATATCTATCTGGAAGAAATTCTGGCGAAGCGCCTCCTTGTTTAGTTGATTATATGCCTGCAAATGCGTTAATGATTATGGATGAAAGTCACGTTACAGTCCCACAGTTCAGAGGCATGTATAAAGGAGACAGGTCAAGAAAGCAGACTTTAGTTGATTTTGGCTTTCGACTGCCTTCAGCTTTAGATAACAGACCATTGATGTTCGAAGAATTTGAATTATTATCCCCTCAATTAATTTATGTTTCTGCAACACCTGGAGACTATGAGTTAAAAAAATCTGATCAGATCGCTGAGCAGGTAGTAAGGCCAACAGGATTAATTGACCCTGAAATTGAAATAAGGCCAGCAGGTAGTCAAGTTGACGATCTGTTAAGTGAAATATCAAGAGTAATAGCAAAGAATGAAAGAGTATTGGTAACTACATTGACAAAAAAAATGTCTGAGGATTTGGCAAGCTATTTAAAAGAACATAATATAAAAGTGAAGTATTTACACTCTGACATTGATACTGTCGAAAGAGTAGAAATAATTAGAGGTTTACGATTGGGAGATTTTGATGTCCTTGTTGGGATAAATTTATTACGTGAAGGCTTGGATATACCTGAGGTATCTTTGGTAGCCGTACTTGACGCTGACAAAGAAGGCTTTCTTAGAACAGATAAATCATTAATGCAGACAATTGGAAGGGCTGCACGAAATATTAATGGTAGGGCAATACTTTATGCAGATAACATAACCGGATCAATTCAAAGAACTATAGAGGAAACAAATCGAAGAAGAGAAAAACAAGTTTCTCATAATAAAGAAAATAATATAAAGCCTAAAGGAATTAGTAAGATAGTCTCCGATATTATGGAGGCAGAAAAGAATGAAAAAAGCACAAAGAAATATATAGATAGTAAATTCTTAGAGGAGTATTTAGATATAAGCCCTTCATTAGCCATGAAAAAAATAAAGAAACTTGAAAAGAAAATGTTTGATCATGCTACGAATTTAGAATTTGAAGAGGCTTCAAATGTAAGAGATGAAATTTCAAGAATAAAAGAATTTGTTTTCTCTTCTTCTAATGATTCAAAACTAGGCTAACTTATCTTAAGTATTGTCCTTCCAAAATTATTACCATCTATTAAATCTTCAGAACACTTTATTACCTCTCCCAAACTTATACAGTTTTTGTTTATCTTTCTCAATTTTGTTGGTTTATACTTTTTAGATAAATTCCTCCATACTTTGTTTCTATCTTTATTTGGATAATTTGTAGAACTTATGCCAAGAATATTAACACCTCTCATTATTAATGGAAAAACTGTTGTGTTTAATACATGGCTCGATGCCATTCCAACAGAAACAATGTTGCCATTTTCTTTTGTACTTTTTAAAACCCAGTCAAGTACTTCGCCACCAACATTATCTATTGCCCCAGCAAACAGTTGCTTATTCAGTGGTTTCTTAATTAGCTTATCTGGGTACATGGTAACATTGCTAGCTCCTATATCTTTTAAATAAGATATAGATTTTTTATTTCTAGTGACTGCAATAGTTTTGAAACCTATATTATTCAAAATGTTTATACAGTGACTACCAACACCACCTGAAGCGCCAGTTATTACTATTGGCCCAGAATTAATTTTTTGTTTATTTAATAACATTTTTTCAATAGATATGGCAGCAGTAAAACCTGCAGTGCCAATTTGCATAACACTCAATAAAGTTAAATTTTTGGGTATATTTATTAGAATATTATCTGGAACGTATGCGTACTCAGAAAAACCACCATTTATCGTTTCTCCTAAGCCGGAGCCAGTTGCAAGAACTTTTTCTCCCTTAATAAATTTTTTTGATGAGCTTTCAACTACAATTCCAGAAAAATCTAATCCAGGGATCATTTTTTCTCCCCTTATAATTTTTGCCTTGCCAGTTACAGATAATGCATCTTTATAATTAAGGCTAGAATATTTTATTTTTACTAGTACCTCATTTTTTTTTATGTTCCTAAAATTATTTGTGCAAAGTACTGCACTGTGTTTATCATTCTTATAATTTATAGTAAGTGAACGGTATTTTTTCATTTTAGTTTAATTCTTGAAATACTTTTTCTGCAATTGTGTTAGCTTTCTGTAGAATTTTACTTGTAACTGTTATATGACCCATTTTTCTCCCTTTCTTTGGGACAGTCTTGTTATACAGGTGTATATAAATATTTTCAGATTTATTTTTATTAAAATCTGGATCATTCTTTTCCCACAAATCACCAAGAATATTTATCATGACAGAAGGAATTTTCAGATTTGAATTTTCAGAGGTTTTATTTGTAAGTATATTTACCTGGTGTTCAAACTGAGATACATTGCATCCTTCTATAGAATAATGACCGCTATTATGTGTTCTTGGGGCAATCTCATTAACTAAAATAGTTTCATTTTCATCTATAAAAAATTCTATACAAATGATTCCGCCATAATTTAAATTTTTAATAATTTTTTCCGTTATGTTTTTTATAAGTTCAGTTGTTCCATTATCTATATCAGCAGGAACAATTGATTTATGTAAAATATTGTTGATATGTATATTTTCGCTAATCGGAAGGTATATAATATTATTTTTGTATGAAGCAGCAACTTGAGATACTTCTTTTTTAAGTTTTACTTTTTTCTCAAGTATAAAGTTGTTTGAGCCTAATTCTTTGTATGCTATCTTAAGCTCATCATAATTATTTACGATAATTTGTCCTTTGCCATCATAGCCGAATGTGCTTGTTTTTATGATATAAGGCCAATTTTTAATTTCTTTTAACGAATCTAGTTCTTCTTTAGACTTAATTTCATAATACTCAGTAGTCGGAATGCCTATTTCTTTTAAGAAGCCTTTTTCTAGTATTCTATTTTGTGTAATTCTTAATGCGTTAGATTTTGGATAAACATCTATTTTTTTTTCTAGTATTTCAAGAGTTTCGAATGGTATATTTTCAAATTCTGTAGTGCAGGAACTGCAACTATCAACAATAGTTTTTAATGCTGTTTCATCTAAATAACTCGCATTTATAAATTCATCAGCAATTTTTCCTGCTGGGCAATCTGGATCTGGATCTAAAACCAAAACTCTTTCTCCCATCATTTGTGCTTTCTGGACAAACATTAGTCCTAATTGACCACCACCTAACATAGCAATTAATTTTTTTTCTTCCGACATAATTTATTTTAATTTTTTATTTAAGACTTCGTTTGTTTGATTTTTTCTAAACTCTAATAGTTTTGATTTTAACCTATCATCTTCATTAGAAAGCATTGATACCGCAAAAAGAGCAGAATTTGAAGCGCCAGGCTCACCAATTGCAAATGTTGCCACAGGTATGCCTTTTGGCATTTGAACAATTGACAACAATGAATCATTACCATCAAGATGTTTCGTCGGTATTGGAACTCCCAATATTGGTAATTCTGTTTTTGAAGCTAACATACCAGGCAAATGCGCAGCTCCCCCAGCGCCAGCGATAATACATTTTATACCTCTTTTTTTTGCATTTTCAGCATAATCATACATATTATCTGGAGTTCTGTGCGCTGAAACAATTTTTGATTCATATTCAATGTTGAACTGATCCAAAATTTCTGCTGCTAATTTCATTATAGGCCAATCGCTATCACTGCCCATTACAATACCAATAATTGGTTTTTTGCTTTCAGCCATATTATTACCCCTATAATTAAATATGGTATTATAGTATATATAACTCATGCTATCTACAAAGCTAGGCAAACTCAAAATTAAGATAAATTTATGAAAAATATATTACATTCATCCAATATTAAAAGCCTTAAAAAAATTTACCAAGGTAAAGTAAGAGATATTTATGAAGTTGATGAAGATAACATCTTAATTATTTCAACAGATAGAGTTTCTGTTTTTGATGTCATCCTTCCAACCCCAATTCCAAAAAAAGGAATTATTTTAAATGAAGTATCAAACTTCTGGTTTAATAAATTCAGTAATTTGATAAAAAATCACAATAGCTCAAAAAATATTAATGATCTGAAAATAACTGATGAAGAATTTGATGAGATAGAAGGAAGATATGTGATAGCAAAAAAGCTTCAAGCTTTGCCTGTAGAATCAATAGTAAGGAGTTATCTAATAGGCTCAGGATATTCGGACTATTTATCTAAAGGATCGGTATGTAATTTAGAGTTACCGCAAAATTTAAAAATAGCTTCTAAGCTTCCTAATCTGATTTATACACCTTCGTCAAAAGCTGAGGTTGGAGATCATGATGTAAATATTAGTATTGAAGAAATGTCAGAGATAATAGGAAGCGAGCTTTCAGAAAACGTAAAAAACATAAGTATCGAGATATTTAAGTCTGCTGAAGAACACTTGAGAAAATGTAAAATTATATTAGCAGATACAAAATTTGAATTCGGATTATCTAAAAATGGAGATCTAATTCTAATGGATGAGTTGCTAACCTCTGATTCATCAAGATTCTGGCTTTCAGACTCATATCAAGAGGGCATAAGCCCACCTAGTCTAGATAAGCAATTTATAAGAGATTATGTGAAAAGTATATCGTGGAATGATACAATGCCTGCACCAGAGCTACCTGATGATATCGTAATAAAAACCTCTGAAAAATATGAAGACCTTAGAAAAATTTTAATGGATTAAAAAAATATGATTAAATGTATCACATTTGATTTAGATGATACTCTATGGAAGATCGAACCGGTAATCACAAGAGCAGAAGTTGAATTCCAAAAGTGGCTAGAGAAGAATTACCCGATAGTAGCTGAACAATTCAGTATTGAAAAGCTTAGAGATTTAGCCAAACAAACATCGTTGGAAAATCCAAAAATTAAACATGATTTATCTAAAGTTAGAATGCTCGCTTACGAACATATTAGAAGTTTATTTGGTTTGCCCGCCAATATGCCTGAAGATGCATTTAATTATTTCATGAAATACAGAAATACTGTTCAGCTATTTGATGGTGTAAAAGAAATTCTAGAAATTCTAAGTAATGATTATCTTTTAGGAACTATAACAAATGGAAATGCTTCATTAGAAAAAATAGGTATAAAAAAATTTTTTGATTTTGAAACTAAAGCTGCAGATGTAGGATTTATGAAGCCTAGTAAAGAAATATTTCAAAAAGCTATA
>CAJWIN010000025.1 GCA_913042035.1 uncultured Gammaproteobacteria bacterium
CTTTTGATAGAACTAAATGTAAAGAGTGCAGATAAAAAGTGAGTAATAAATTAGTCGATATATGCGTAAATTTAACTGATGATGCGTTTTCAGGGAAAGAAAAAAATATTATTAAAGAAGCAAATAAAAATAATGTTTCAAAAATGGTTCTTGTTGGTAATGATTTAGAGTCAAGTAAAGAAGTTGTAAATTTAGCTGAGAGATTTAATTTTATCGCAACAGCAGGCTATCATCCGCATAATGCTAAGGACTGGAACTCTAAAAGCTACTCTGAAATATTATCTCTTTTAAAAAAAGACAAAACAAAAGCAGTTGGTGAGTGTGGATTAGATTTTAATAGAAACTTTTCTAATCCAGAAGTGCAACACAGTGTATTTATGGATCATATTTCTTTAGCTAAAGATACAAACCTTCCTTTATTTATTCACGAACGCGATGCTTTTCACCAAATGTATAGTATTCTAAAAAATAATATTCATGATTGTAAAAATATTGTTGTGCATTGTTTTACTGGAACTAAAAACGCTCTCATTGATTATCTTGATTTAGGTGTTTATGTTGGCCTTACTGGTTGGATATGTGATGATAGAAGAGGTAAGCATTTAAGGGACTTTATTAATATTATCCCTGATGATAAATTATTTATAGAAACAGATTCTCCTTATCTATCTCCATATATCTCAAGAAAAGAACCAGGAGTAACTTCAGCAATGAAACACTTAAATAAACCAGAATATTTGGTGGAGGTTGCAAAAGATGTAGCAAAATATAGAAATCAGTCCTATGATTATATATGTGAAATTACATATCAAAATTATTTGAATTTTTTTGAGATAAATGAATGAATGTAGAAAAGAAAATAGAACATACTTTGAGTGATAATTTTCAATTAAGTCACCTTGAGGTAATAAATGAAAGCCATATGCATAGCGGCCCTAACACTGAAACACATTTTAAAGTAGTTTTGGTTTCTGAAGAATTTAAAGACGTTAAATTAGTTCAACGTCATAGAAAGATTAATGAGCTCTTAAAATATGAATTAGAAAATGGTGTTCATGCATTATCGCTTCATTTATTCACCATGGATGAGTGGAAAGAAAAAGAAGAGTATGTGAAAGATTCACCACCGTGTGCAAGTCAATAAAACTATTAATAACAGATTGATACTTTTTCTCTAATGTTATAATATAACATTCATTATTTTCATCTTTAAGGGTTAGTTCAATAATGGAAAAATTACCAGTCACAGTTTTATCGGGCTTCCTAGGAGCTGGCAAAACAACAGTTTTAACTCACATATTAAACAACAGGCAAGATAAAAAAGTTGCTGTTATTGTTAACGATATGAGTGAAATTAATATTGATAGCTCAATGGTTCAAAATGAAGTTCAATTAAGTCATAAAGAAGAAAAGTTAGTGGAAATGAGTAATGGTTGTATTTGTTGTACTCTTAGAGAAGATTTGTTATTAGAAGTTAATAAATTGGCAAAGGAAGGTCGTTTTGATTATTTAGTAATAGAATCAACAGGCATTTCAGAACCTCTACCAGTCGCAGAAACCTTTACTTTTGCAGATGAAGACGGTGTTTCATTATCAGACGTATCAAAGTTAGACACTATGGTAACTGTTGTCGATGCAGCCAACTTTTTAAAAGATTACGATGAAGCTAAATCTTTAAAAGATACTGGCGAATCTTTGGAATCTTTAGGAGAAGAAGACGAAAGAAGCGTCGCTGATTTATTAGTTGATCAAATCGAATTCGCTGATGTTCTTTTAATAAGCAAGACAGACCTAGTTGAAAAGTCAGAATTAGATAAGTTAATAGCAATTATAAAAACCTTAAACACCTCTGCAAAAATTATTCCTATTTCTAATGGTAAAGTTGATATAGAAAATATTTTGAATACTGGGCTATTTAATTTTGATAAAGCTGAACAAGCTCCCGGTTGGTTGAAAGAAATGCGAGGTGAGCATATACCAGAAACAGAAGAGTATGGTATTAGCAGTTTTGCATACAAAGCGCGTAAACCATTTTACCCTCAAAAGTTTTTTGATTTTCTGCATAGTAAAAATCTGTCTGGAAAACTTATTCGTTCCAAAGGTTATTTTTGGCTTGCAACTAGACCCCAGTTTGCAGGCCACTGGAGTCAAGCAGGTGGTATAGCCCGCTATGGTTTTGCAGGTATGTTTTGGAAAGCTGTTCCAGAAGAGCAATGGCCACTAGATCAAGATTCTTTAGATTCAATTAAAGAAAACTGGGAAGAGCCGTTTGGAGATATGCGACAAGAGTTAGTATTTATAGGGCAAGGATTAGATAAAGAGCAAGTTTTTAAAGAGTTAGATGCTTGCTTGCTGACTGATGAAGACTTGCTTCAAGGAAAAGATCATTGGGCTACTTTTAACGATCCGTTTCCAGACGAGTGGAGAGAGAGCGCATGAATACAATGAAAGCTAATTTTAAAAAAGAAAGTTTTATTGTGCATAATCGCAAAAGTCATTATGGGGATGATGCAGCAGCAATTTCAGAAATATTTCAAGAAGAAATCAACATTTCAGTTTGGCAGCGCAAACTTAACAGTGCAATTAAGCAAGCCTCGGAATTAATAATAAAGAGTAATCCAAACCTTCAGATATCTGGAGTAATAAAACCAAATGAAGTAAATGAAATATTAATTTCAGAAATAGGTTCTGATGAAATTTTAAAATATTTTTATAAAGATGTGTCTATGTTAGTAAAAATGTTTCATTATTTATTTGATATTAAGAACATAGGTTTTAGACTTAGAGTTTTAGATCATGCAATGTGTCCTAGATTTCATGTGGATAGAGTGCCATGTCGTTTAATTACCACTTATAGAGGCATTGCATCAGAATGGCTACCGCACAATAAAGTAGATAGAGGTAAGCTAGGAGCTGGAAATCAAGGAAAACCAGATGAAGAATCAGGTATATATAAAAATATTTTAGATATAAAACATCTTAATGAAGGTGATGTTGGGATGTTTAAAGGAGAGACTTGGCAAGGAAATGAAGGGGCTGGTTTAGTTCATCGTTCACCAAAAGTAAAAAATGAAGATCAGAAACGTTTATTGCTAACATTGGATTTTGTAGATAACACACAATTAAATTTTTAAAAATTATTATCGTTATAGTTTACACATTATTAATACTGTCGGATAATAATAGCATCTTAAGATATTAAAAAGTTAAAGCGCTTATAGTATGCATATTATCACCTGAAAAAATAGCAAAAATAAAGATAACAGAAATTATAAAAGTTATTGGAATTATTTTTTGATATTTTTTGTCAAAATCCATTGAATTTTGTTCATTATTGTTTTTCAATAATCTAAAGGATTTAATAGATTGAAAAGTCGGTATCGCTGAAAAAATATAAGCAAGTAAAACTATAACATCCATTACAGTTAAATAAGAAAGTTTTGGAATACTTTCGTCTATTACAAAGGTATATGCCACAAGGGACAAAAAACAAACTACACTCACTGTGAGTCTGGATTCTATTTCTCTCGCACTAATCCAAAAAGTGCTCCATGCAAGTATCAAAATAAGAAAAATTGGCAAGATGATTTTAAATAAAAAATAGTCAAAATACCTTTCAATGATAAATATAATTTCAAGTGAATCATGAGATATACCATGTAGTATATTTGTGACTTCTTGATAGTTAATATCAATATCAGTTTTTTTCCATTCCAATAATCGAAGAGAATAAAAATCTTGAATTTGTTCTGGCATGTTCCAAGACCAATCTAGCACTACTGGATTAAATAAGTCATTATTTTCAATTTCAAATTTTAAGTATTGTTTGTCAAATGGGAAAGATTTGAAATCAAAATCAACTTGAAATTGTGAAGACGCACTAACAGATTTAGTAATTGTTGTGAACGATTCCTCATCTTCATATTTAGGTGTATACTCTAAAATATATTTCGTTGATATATTTTCAAAATCTTGTACTTTATTTTTAAAAATTAGATTTGGTAAATAGATACCATTTAATTGATCGTGATCAAAAGAGCAATAGAAGTTATAGTCTTTAACTTCTTTATCTTTTAATAAAGCTTCATTATAAACTTCATCGGCCAAGGTATTTATTTTATCGTTGTACCAATGTAAATTAAAAATGTATGATGAAATAAAAGTACCTGAAAGCGTATCAATATTTGAAATAGTTTTAGGTTGGACATGAACCCAAATTGTTTTAGATTCAACTTGCCCCTCTCCCTTTTCATCATATGTATATTTTTTATTATCTTTAGGATCTATAATTGTAAATTTTTCAGATTTTATATATTCATCGTAAACTTCTTTGTCATTCATTTTTGAGGTTTGCTTGCCATTCATTGCATAGATAATTGCATTTGGCTTTAGATATTCATCTCTTAATTCATGATATGGATTTACTGATTCAATAATAATATGATTATTTTTTGTTCTAGCAAGTGGAATACTATCTACAATTTGATTTATATTTTTATTTTTATTATTTTTTAACGCATAGCCTTTTACTTGTTTTTTTAAAAAATAACTACTTTGATAACTTATGCTTGGTTCATCTAAAGATAATTTATGAAAATTTTTTTTAATTTTTGAAATTAGCAATCCGCATTCATTAAAATTTTCATAACTATAGGATGGCACAGAAACAGAAAAAAATAATAAGGTAATTTTGAAAATTAATTCAATAATTTTTTTATTAAACGGCATTCGATATTTGTGCATTTTTTAATTTTTTATGCAGTTTATTTGCGAAAATTATCAATATTATTAGAACAATATACATTATATAAAAGTTTGATACAGCAAAGTAATTGTATGTTGCGTGAAAAGCAACTGGTATTGTTATTGATTTAAATAAATTGAAATGATCTTTACCATTAAAAATATACATTCCAAAATAATACCCCATTACAATTCCACAGCATGCATGAAGTGGTATTGCAGATATTGCCCTAGCGATAGCAACAGCTTCTGGATGTTCTGCCCATTGGTATACGTATTCATAGTTTTCTAATGTTGCAAAACCTAAAGATACCAAAGTTCCGTATACTATTGCGTCCATAGGCTCATCGAAGTGAGCTTTAGATTTTATGAAAAAATATATTGCTGCGAATTTTAATGGCTCTTCTGTGAAACCCGCTAAGTAAGCAGAATCTCTATTTGGTATGAAAATTTCATTTAATAAGGCAGCTGGTATGCAGAGTAAGCATCCTAGAATAAAAGTTTTTATGCATAGATCTATTGGTTCAGGATACCTATCAGACTTTATAATATAAGCAACTATTAATAAAGGTGGTGCAAATGTAGCTAAAAGTGTGAGATCCATAACTTAATTTTTTAATTATTATTTTATAAAATATAACATTAAAAAATATTTAGTCTATAGCGAATATTATTCATTTTCTTTTCTAGTTTGAATGGATATTTTATTATCTGAATTAATTTCAACACAAACAACTATTGGGCTACAGCATATTTGACAATCCTCAACATATTCCTGAAATTCTATAGATGGATCTATTAAAAAAGATATTATTTCTCCGCAATAAGGACAATATGATTCTTTTTCATGAATAAACATTAAACTGTATTTCTTGTAATAATGTACTCATTATTTACCTTATCAACAATGCCTGTATAAGGTGAAGTTGGCTTTCCTTTCTCATAATATAATTTAAGGTTTTCTGTGATGATCGGAAATGCTAATTCGTCCCAAGGAATTTCATTTTTACTATATAGTTTTGTATCAAAAGACTCCTCTAGTCCTGGACTATGTTTTCCGTCTCTCAAAGTCCCGTAATACATAATATAAATTTGACTAATATGAATTAAGCTATATATAGAAAAAATTTTCATATCATCTGAATATGCGTTTGCTTCTTCTACACATTCTCTTGCAGCACCTGTTTCAAGAGGTTCTTCATTTTCTAAAAATCCAGCAGGTAGTGTCCAACAATTTATTCTTGGTTCAATAGCTCTTTTGCACAATAAAATTTTGTTATTCCATTCTAAAATTGAACCTGAAACTATATTTGGATTTTGATAATGAATAAAACCACAACTTTTGCAAATATATCTTTTTTTGTTATCTCCAGAAGGCACTGCAAAATCTATTCTATCTGAACCACATTGCGAACAATTTTTAATTATAATTTTCAATTTATTTTGTAAAAATCTCTTTAAATTTATCTACAGGATTTTCTGAAGTCATAAATGATTCGCCTACTAAGAAAGTATTTATGCCGCAATCATTCATTTTCTTTACATCTGTGGCAGTATGTATTCCACTTTCAGCAATTACAAGTTGATCATTATTTATATATTTAACTAAATCAACTGTTGTATTTAAGTCCACCTCAAAAGTATGTAAGTTTCTATTATTGATTCCAATAATGTCGCATTCTATTTCAAGTGCTGTCTCAAGCTCGTTATGATCATGTACTTCAACAATAACATCTAAGTCTTTTTGCTTTGCAGTATTATAAAGTTTTTTAATTTGATCTTTATCCAAAGCAGATGCTATAAGCAGGATGCAGTCAGCACCCATTGTCACAGATTCATCTATCTGATATTCGTCTATAATAAAATCTTTTCTTAGAACAGGTAATCCACACCCTTTTTTTGCCATCTCTAAGATTGCACCTGAGCCCTTAAAATATTTTGCATCTGTTAAAACGGATAAGCAAGCAGCACCCATAGCCTCAAAATCGTAAGCAACTTTTGCTGGGATGATATTCATATTCAACTCCCCCATGCTTGGAGAAGCTCGTTTAATTTCAGCAATTACAGCATCTTTATTTTGATTAATTTTATTTAATAGAGCGCCCTTAAAATCCCTTTTTAGTGAACTCATATAATCAATCTCTTTCAAATCTTGAATGGAAATTTTTGTTTTTCGCTCAGCAACTTCTTTTGCTTTATTCTCCAAAATTTCTTCTAAAATTTTTGGTGTCTTAATCTTCGTAGGCATAGATTTTTTAATGTCATTAAATTTTTTCATAGCTTTTCCTGAGCTAATAATTTCTTTTGCATATTCTATTCCACTTTTTAAATTTTTCTTGACGCCAGACAGGTAAATAGCAGCACCAGCGTTTAAACTCACAATACTTATTGCTGCTTCATTTTTGTTATTAAGCATATCAATAAAAATTTTATAGCTTTCTTCTACCGTATTTACTTTTAAAGAATCTAAAGATGAAATTTGCATACCGAAATCTTTTGGATTAATTATATATTCGGTAATATTCCCATCTTTAAGTTCTGCAATATGAGTATCTTTTTCACAAGATATTTCATCTAAACCCTCTTCAGAATGCACAACCATAGCTTTTTTTATCTTGAGATCTTTTATAACTTTTGCTATAGGCAACACCAAGTTTTTATCGTAAACACCTAATATTTGAAAGTTTGCATTTGCCGGATTAGACAATGGCCCTAATACATTAAATATTGTCCTTGTTTTTATACTCTTTCTTACTTTTGCAACATTCTTCATAGCCTTATGATATTTTGGAGCAAACATAAAAGTTATACCATTATCTTCAAAACATTTTTTAGCTTGTGTTTCATCCAAATCAATATTTATACCGGAGTATTCTAAAAGATCCGCACTACCTGATTTACTAGAGATTGATTTATTGCCATGTTTAGCAATTTTTACTCCAGCAGCAGCAGCAACAATTGCAGCAGCAGTTGATATATTAAAAGTATTTTGACCATCGCCGCCTGTTCCACATGTATCAACTAATTCATCTGAATCTAGTTTTAGCTTCTGGCACATTTCTCTTAAAACCTCAGCTGCACCAGCAATTTCTTCAACCGTTTCTCCTTTTGTTTTAAGTGTCATTAAGAAAGAAATAATTTCTGCATCGTCACACTCATTATTCATAATGTTAAGAAATACTTCTTTTATTTCACTTTTTTTCAGACTGTCGCCAGATGAAAATTTTTCTACTGCTTCATTTATATTCATTTTATTTCAAGGAAATTTTTTAA
>CAJWIN010000026.1 GCA_913042035.1 uncultured Gammaproteobacteria bacterium
TTCATGTATTCATCTACTTTTCTATTAACAATATGTTGGGCATCTATTGCCGCATCCTCTCTTGTTTTGTAATTTTTTTTGATAAGATCTTGTATGTTGTCAAGCGTATATAGAAATATATCTTTAAGTTCTTTTACTTCTGTTTCTATGTTTCTAGGAACGCCTAAGTCAACCATATAAATTGGCTTATGTTTCCTTCGTTTTAGCGCAGTTTCAATAGCTCCTTTACCTATTAAAGGAACGTTACCCGATACAGCACTAATTATAATATCGGAGTCTTCTATTTTTCTAGGCATCTCTTTTAAGGATAAAGCTTTTCCAGAAACTTCATCTGCAATAATCTTTGCTTTATCGATAGTTCTGTTCGCTATGAAAATATTCTTAATATTTTTTTTTCGAAGATTTTTAGCAGTAATATTAATTGTTTCGCCTGCACCGATTAATAAAGCGTTTTTATTGGAAAGATCATCATAAAATTGGTCAGTTAATGAAACAGCAACGTTTGCTATAGATAGAGAATTAGCGCCAATTTTAGTATCTGTTCTTACTTCCTTTGCAGTAGAAAAGGCATATTGAAATAATCTATTTAAATTTTTACCAATTGTGCCAATATCACTTGCTTCATTAAAAGCATCTTTGAACTGCCTAAGTATTTGTGATTCCCCAATAACCATCGAATCTAAGCCACAAGCAACATTCAATGCATGTCTAACAACAAAGCTATCTGAATATATGTACATATTCTCGGAAATATCTTTAGGTGTTAGGCCTTTATGTCTTAAAAGCCAATTAGAAATATTTTCAACATATTGCAAATCATCTATTTCTAAATAAAGTTCAGTTCTATTGCAAGTAGAGAGAATAAATGCCTCGTCGACTAGAGGCATACCTTGAAGTTTTTTAAGAATTTTTTGTGATTCGTCTTTATCCACAGAAACTTTTTCCCTAATATCAAGAGAAGCCGTTTTATGGTTCATTCCTATGGTTACTAAGCTCATTTATTTCTCAACTAAATTTTTCATTTTGGTAGATTCATATAGTTTCAAAGTATATTATAACTAATTATGCGAACATATTTAAGGCAATATAATAGCTTTATTATAAAAATAGGGTTGTTTATTAAACATTTCATCATTATAAATATTTTATTTATAAGTCTTGCATACCCATTAAGTAATACGTCTGAAGACAATCAAACAATTATTAAGGTTGTAGAGACAAAATCACAAAGCCATATTATGCAAAAGGCATTCGAGGCAGAATTATTAGTTAAAAATTTTAAATATAAAGAGGCAGCAAAAATATATTATGATATTTGCATGGAATCTGATGATTCTGAGGTCGCCAAAAGAGCGACGCAACTAGCTGGCTATGCTAACGATTACGAATTAATGTTAAAAAGTTCAAAAAGATGGCTAGAAATTTCAAAAGATGAAATAGCAGTTAGGCACGTTAGAATATCAATATTTTTAGCACTAAATAAAATAAATGAAGCCACGAAAGAGACGCTTCTCGCAATAAAAATATCAAAGGATAAAGATAAATTTGCGCTTGTATACGACACAATTAAAGTCTTTGATGATCAGTCGGTAAAAAAAATATTTGATAGCGTTTATAAAAAATATAAAGATGAATATTTGGCAAATTTTTATTATGTTCAAATACTTCTTAACAATAATGAATATGAAAAAACAATAAATATAATTAAATCAATTGATAGGTTTGAAGATTTCAGTAAAAAAGAAAGTAGATGGGGAATTTTTCTAGCTAACGCTTACTACGAGATAGGCAAGGAAGATTTGGCAGTAAAAACGTTAAAAGAATATTTGGAGTTCTCACCAAAGAATTTAAATTTAAACCAGTATTATGTAACAATTTTAACTCTACAAGAAAAATATATCGAAGCGATTAAACATTACAGATTTATGTCAGCAAATAAATTAATAAGTTTTAGTGATGTCGAGACTTCTAAGAAAATGGCTTTGCTAAATATAGAAGCTAAAAAATTTATTGATGCAAAAACTTTTATTAATTCATTAAAAGAAAAGGATATAAATAGTTATTATTATATAAGTGGTTTGTTAAATTCAAGAAATAACAAAGATGCAATTGCAGAAGATTTTTTTAATAAAGTAAGTGTAGATAATAAAAATTACATAGATTC
The DNA here is from genome assembly GCA_913042035.1 of uncultured Gammaproteobacteria bacterium. Classification (GTDB taxonomy): domain Bacteria; phylum Pseudomonadota; class Gammaproteobacteria; order Poriferisulfidales. Next base: position 2,165 of record CAJWIN010000026.1, read on the forward strand.
AGTTAAAGAAGTCGCAAATATTAAAGTTAGAAAAAAAGATTTCTTATCGTTGAAAAAATTTTTCGAGTTTCAAAGTAAAAAAGTTAATAATAATACTTCAATGCATATGAGATTAATTTTAATTGAAACTGAAATATTTTTTAATGCAGAAAAGTTTGATCACGCTATGAAAAAAATAAATTTTGGTTTGGAAAAATATAAAAATAACGGTGCTTTTTTATATACAAGAGCACTTGTGGCTGAAAAAGTTAATAGGATGGACATTGTTGAAAGTGATTTGATGAAATTAATTCAACTTGAGCCAGAAAATGCACAGGCACTTAATGCTCTAGGTTATACTTGGGCAAACAATAATATTAAGCTAAAGGAAGCAAATTCATATATAGATAAAGCTTTAGCCATGGAACCAAATGATGCGGCAATTTTAGATAGCAAGGGATGGGTTCTATATAAATTAGGAAATTATAACGAATCAGAAAAATATCTTATGCGAGCTTTAAAGTTAAATGATGATTCTGAAATAGTCAGTCATGTAATACAACTTTTGGTAAAAGTAGATAAAATCAAAGATGCTAAAAATGTCTACAAGAAATACATAAAACTAAAACCCAAGGACAAAATATTAATTGAACTAAAGAAAATTTTAGATGAAATATAATATAATAATATTTTTTTTTGTGGTGATTACAACAGGTTGCACCACACTAAACATTTTTACCAAAAATGATTCAATTAATAGCAATAATGTAAAGAAAAACGTAAGTAATATAAATTATGATAACTTTTCTGCTCAGGGAGTTGTCAAATTTGAAGTAAAAAATCAAAAAATATCATCAAGATTTAATTTTATTAAAAATAAAAGTTACGAAGAAATTGTTTTTTTAGATATATTTAATAATTCTATCATTTCTTTTGAAATTAAAAGTAATGAGATCCTTATAAAAGAATCGCAAAAAAAAATTAATTCTGAATCTTTAAAAGAAATATTAAACAGAAAAGTCTTTAAGAAAATTATCTTAAATTTTTCAAGTATTTTAACAGGAAAAATTGATAATAATTTATATTTAGAAAAATACGAAAACGGCTTATATAAAATTATTAAAAATAATAATTATGCTGTTTACTATAAAATGTATAATAGTAAATCTCTTCCAGTTATTATGAAGGTTGATTTTTTTAATATTTTATTTGATTTAAAAATTGTAAACTGGAATATAAATAAATGATAACTTTAAAGTCTCCAGCAAAAATTAATCTTTTTCTAAATATAATTAATAAAAGAAAAGATAATTATCACGATATTGAAACATATTTCCAGTTAATTAATTTGTATGATGAAATTACCTTAAGATTAATCCCTGGAAATAAAATTAAATTCACTTCTAATAGTAATAAGTTATCAAATTCAGATAACCTTTGCATTGATGCAGCTGAGATTTTAAGAAATTATATACGTAAAGAAAAAAGTTTGAATGTTTCTATAGATTTACAAAAAAATATTCCAATTGGCGGCGGCCTTGGAGGTGGGAGCTCTAATGCAGCATCAATTCTTTTGGGTTTAAATAATCTATGGAAATGTAATCTTTCAATAAATGAACTAAGTGATTTAGGAAAAACGTTAGGCTCTGATGTTCCTGTTTTTATTAATGGCCACTCTGCCTTTGGAAAAGATACTGGCACTTCCTTAATCAAACATGATTTGGGGAAAAAATATTTTCTTATTGTGTATCCAGGTATTGAGGTTTCCTCAAAAGTTATGTATCAAAATTTTAAGATAAATGACTATATTAATCATATAAACTTAGATAATATGCACGAATATATAGGTTTCAATAGTTTTGAAGATTTGCTATGTTCTCGATATCATGAAATTAGTGATCTGCTAGACATCTTAAGAAAATATAATAATGGCTCAGTATCTGGTTCAGGAAGTTGTTTATTTTCAATTTTTGATGATGAGGAAAGTGCTATAAAAATTAGCGGCTGTTTACCGAAGAAATATCAAACTTATGTTGTGCATAGTTTAAATACTATATAATTTATATATAATACTTTTATTGGGCCGTAGCCAAGCGGTTAAGGCATCGGGTTTTGATCCCGACATGCGTAGGTTCGATCCCTACCGGCCCAGCCATCATATTAATTTTTACTTCTTTTTTAATCATTTTGTATTATCATTGCATTTATAAATGACATTAATCTCTCAAGGCGCCTCATGTCCAATTATGATAGTTTAAAAGTGTTTTCAGGAAATTCTAATAAAGAACTTTCCGATAAAATCGCTAAAAAAATCGGTATTCCAATAGGAAAAGCATTAGTTGGAAGATTTAGCGATGGAGAAGTTCAAGTTGAGCTTCACGAAGACGTTAGAGGAAAGGATGTCTTTGTGATTCAATCTACATGTAATCCTACAAATGAAAATCTTATGGAATTATTAATTCTTGTAGATGCTTTAAAAAGATCTTCTGCTTATAGAGTAACAACCGTCATACCTTATTTCGGATATTCCAGACAAGATCGTCGAGTTCGATCAATGAGGGTACCTATATCCGCTAAGGTTGTGGCTAATTTAGTTAGTACTGTTGGAACTGATAGACTATTAACTGTTGATTTACACTCTGATCAAGAGCAAGGTTTTTTTGATATTCCTGTAGATAATATTTATGGTTCTCCGATTTTAATATCAGATATGTGGAAAAAAAAATATCCAAATATTGTAGTTGTGTCTCCAGATACTGGCGGTGTAGTTAGAGCAAGGGCAGTTGCAAAACAATTGGGAATTGACGATCTTGCTATTGTTGATAAAAGAAGAGAAAAGGCCAATGAATCAGAGGTTATGAATATTATTGGTGACGTAACTTCTAAAACCTGCTTGATAGTAGATGATATGGTTGATACCGCAGGAACGTTATGTAAAGCTTCAATAGCTTTGAAAGAGCAAGGTGCCAGTGCAGTTATGGCATATGCCACTCACCCAGTATTATCTGGAGATGCTATTAAGAATATAGAGAAATCTGAATTAAATGAGTTGGTAGTAACAGATACAATTCATCTGTCTGAAGAAGCTAAAAAATGTAAAAAAATCAGACAACTTTCTGTGTCAAATTTATTAGCAGAATCAATAATTAGGGTTCACACCGAAGAATCTCTGAGTTCCTTATTTACTGAGTAAAAAAACTTGTTCTTAATGAAAATTTAATTGATAATACGCTCCTTATAAATAATTTTAAAAATGTTATGGAATTTATAATAAACGCCGAAAAGAGAGATAAAAAAGGTACATCCTACTCTAGAAACATTAGAAGAGAGGGGTCGGTGCCAGGAATTATCTATGGCGCAGGTGATGCAGAAGAACCAATTATAATGAACAAATTTGAAATTGCTAAAAACCTTGAGAATGATGCCTTTTATAGCCAAGTTCTTGATATTTCTCTAGGCGGTAAGAAGCAACAAGTAATTCTTAGAGACATTCAAAGACATCCTGCAAAAAGAGAAATCTTGCATATGGATTTCCAAAGAATTAAAGCCGATCAAAAAATTAATGTAACCGTTCCTATTAATTTTATAAATGAAGACGTTGCCCCAGGCGTAAAAATCGATGGCGGGATAATCAGTCATTTAATATCAGAGTTAGAGGTTGTTTGTTTACCTGCAGATATTCCAGAAAATATAACAGTTGATTTAATAGATCTCCCAATAGATAAATCAATTCATCTAAGTGAATTAAAATTACCAAAAGGTGTTGAAATTACTTTATTACAGCATGGTGCTGAAGATTCAGATATGGCTGTTGTTGTTATTCATAAAGCAAAAGCAGAAGAAGTTGAAGAAGATCTTACAGCTGCTCCTGAAGCATCTGAAGTTGCATCTGATCAGAAAAATGATGAGAGCAACGAAGCTGATAAAGATAAAGAACCTGACGCGTAAACATTTACCTAATGCCTTATGTCAAATAATGATAAAGGAAATTCGCCAAAAATAAAATTAATTGTAGGCTTGGGTAATCCAGATAAAAATCTTTTAAAAACTAGACATAATGTTGGCTACTGGTATTTAGATAAATTTCTTGAAAAATATAACGTGACTTTGTCTGAAGAAAAAAAACTCAATAGTTTATTTTGTAAAATTGATCACAGTGATCAGCAAATTTTTTTAGTAAAACCAACTTTTTTTATTAATGATAGCGGGAAGTCTGTTTCAAGCTTCATGAATTATTATAAAATTGCACCAGAGAGTGTATTGGTTATCCATGATGATATAGATTTGGATGTTGGAAATGTAAAATTAAAATTAGGCGGTGGCCATGGTGGACACAATGGTTTGAGAGATATTATTAATCATATAGGAAAAGATTACTGGAGATTAAGAATAGGTGTCAGCCATCCAGGAAGAAAAGAGTTAGTCCACAATCATGTGCTTAGCAATCCATCTAAAGATGAAGAACTTGAAATCAATATATCTATAAATCAGTCATTTGAAAATATAAATATTTTACTTGATGGCGAATACGAAAAATATACAAAAATTTTGCATACGAGGTAATTATGGGATTTAAATGTGGAATAGTTGGTTTACCAAATGTTGGTAAGTCTACCTTGTTCAACGCACTGACAAAAAATAAGGTTGCAGCCGAGAATTATCCATTTTGTACAATAGATCCAAATGTTGGCATTGTTGAAGTTAATGATAAAAGACTGAAACAACTCTCTGAAATTGATGTACCAAAAAAAATTATTCCAGCAGTAATTGAGTTTGTAGATATAGCAGGCTTAGTTGCTGGGGCATCCGAAGGAGAGGGTTTAGGCAATAAATTTCTGGCAAATATTAGAGAAACAGATGCAATCGCACATGTGATTCGATGTTTTGAAAATGATGATATTACTCATGTGTCAGGAAAGATTGATCCCTTGTCTGATATCCAAACAATTAATA
>CAJWIN010000027.1 GCA_913042035.1 uncultured Gammaproteobacteria bacterium
AGAAAATGTCTAGATATTTTAAAAAACAAAAATTTTGTAAATTTACAAAAGAAGGTATAACAGATATTGATTATAAAGATCTTGGTCTCATAAAAGAATATATCACTGAAACTGGAAAAATTTTACCAAGTAGAATCACTGGTACAAAAGCAAAATACCAAAGACAAATATCAACTGCTGTAAAAAGAGCAAGATATTTGGCGCTTATTCCATATTCAGATAATCATTAATACACAGGATAATTAAAATGGATGTAATATTACTAGAAAAAATAGAAAATTTAGGTGATCTAGGGGATAAAGTGAGTGTAAAACCTGGCTATGCTAGAAACCATCTGATACCAAAATCAAAAGCAAAATATGCCACTGAAGAAAATTTAAAGGAATTTGAAGCAAGAAGAGAAGAACTCGAAAAGGCTGCGAAAGAAAACATGGAGATTGCAACCAAAAGAAAAGAAAAGCTAGATGGTGTCACAATAACTATGTCTGCCGAAGCTAATGATGAAGGTCTGCTATTTGGTTCGATAGGCCCATACGAAGTAGAAAAACAACTTGTGGATAATGGTCATGAAATTGAAAGAAAAGAGATCAGGATGCCCGATGGTGCTATTAAGAAAATAGGCGAATATGCTATAGGTATACATCTTGGTATAGAAACTGATGCAATAATTAATCTAATTGTCGAAACAAATAATCAAAGCTGATAATATAAAATATTAAATATACACTGCTTGGTTATTTACAATGAGTAAAAGTCTTACATTTCAAAGTCTTAACAAATCACCCAACTCTATTGAGGCGGAAATAGCTGTTTTAGGCGGCCTTATTTTAGATAATGAATCTTGGGAAAAAATTGCTGACATATTAAGCGTAAATGATTTTTACAATCAAGAGCATAGAAAGATATATTCATGCATTATAAGCTTAGTGGACGATAATACGCCCTTTGATATTGTTACAATTAATGAAAAAGTTAATACGTCAAATGATAAATCTTTTTCAACATATTTATCAGAGATAATTAATCAAACGCCGTCGGCAGCAAATATTAAAGCTTATGCAAATATCGTAAGGGAACAATCTATATTAAGACAGTTAATTAATGTTAGCAATGTTTTAATCGAAAAATCACGCGACGGTGCAATAGATAGCAAGGCTCTTCTTGATGAAGCAGAACAAAAAATATTTAATATTTCAGAAGAATCTTTAAAAGCTAATAATGGATTTCAAAATATTAATCAATTAGTTAAAGAATCTCTAGAACAAATTGAGGAACGTGCAGAAAATGGTGAATCTGTAACTGGAGTTGCAACAGGCTTTAGTGAATTTGATGATAAAACAACTGGACTACAAGGCGGCGATCTAATAATAGTTGCTGGGCGACCTTCTATGGGAAAGACTAGTTTTGCGATGAATCTTTCCGAATATGCTTCCTTAAAAAGTGATGCTGTTACAGCAATTTTTAGTATGGAAATGTCTGGTACTCAATTATCTACAAGATTGATATCCTCAATGGGAAGAATCAACCAACAAAAAATTAGAACGGGGAAGCTTACAGATGATGATTGGCCTAGATTAACAAATGCAGTTGCACTATTATCTAAAGCTAATATTTTTATCGACGATACTCCCGCATTAACACCAACTGATATAAGAGCAAGAGCTAGAAGGTTAAAAAGGGAAAAAGGTTTAGATTTAATAGTAATTGATTACATGCAACTTATGCAACTTACTAATAGTTCTGAGAATAGAGCCACTGAGTTATCTGAAATTTCACGATCTCTTAAAGCATTAGCTAGAGAATTAGATGTTCCAGTTGTTGCTCTATCTCAACTTAATAGAAGCTTAGAAAATAGAACAGATAAAAGGCCAATAATGTCAGACCTAAGAGAATCTGGAGCAATTGAACAAGATGCAGATTTAATAGCATTCATATACAGAGATGAAGTTTATAACGAAGATTCAACAGATAAAGGTAAAGCTGAAATTATTGTGGCAAAACAGAGAAATGGCCCGATTTTTAAAACAACTTTAACATTTCTTGGAGAATGCACTAGATTTGAAAATTATACCCCAGAAATATATTCAACGCCCGAGGCATTTAAATGAATGGATGTATTTTAATTAATAAAACTAATTTAATTAATAATCTTTCTCAAATAAAAAAGCTTTCTCCAGATTCAAAAGTAATGTCCATGATTAAATCTAACGCTTATGGCCATGGAATTATTGAGGTAGCGAAGCTTCTTGATGACTCTGATGCATTTGCTGTAGCAACATTAGAAGAAGCAAGATACTTAAGAAATAATAACATAACAAAAGAAATAGTTTGTTTACAAGGCTTTTCAAATGCAAATGAATATTTATATTGCTCAGAAAATAATATAAGGCCAGTTATACATGATTTATCTCAAATTAATATCATTGAAGAAACTTTACTTGAAAATAATATTAAAATATGGATTAAGATAGATACTGGGATGAATAGACTAGGTTTTCATGCTCATGACTTTCATGAAGTATTAAACAAATGCAAAGAAAATAAAAAAATAGAAAATCCAATTGGGATTATGACTCATTTAGCATGTGCTGACGAAAATAACGATGTTTTCTCAGAAAAACAAATAAATTTATTAGAAAAAATAGTCAATAATGATGATGATATTGAACTAAGCATTTTTAATTCCGCAGGTACAATTAGGTACTCTAAAAAATTAAAATATAAAAGAAATTGGATTAGGCCTGGCTTAATGATTTATGGGATTAATCCATGCGATGAATTAAATGATATTCATATCAAACCTGTCATGACACTAAAAGCACCTGTAGTCTCAGTGAAGGAATGTAAAAAAGACGATTTTATAGGCTATGGTCAAACTTATAAAGTAAAAAAAAATACTAGAATAGCAGCATTAGGTATTGGATATGGGGATGGGGTCCCTAGGAGATTAAGCAATATAGGCAAAGTTTTCTTTGAAGGCAATATTTTCAATATTGTAGGGCGAGTTTCAATGGATCTCATTATGATAGATATTGAAGATAAAAATATTCAAGTTGGATCAAATATTGAATTGTGGGGAGAAAACATAAATATTAAAGAAGTATCTTCCTCAATAGATGCTATACCATACGAATTGATGTGTGCCTTGGGAAATAGATTAAGTAAAAAATATATTTAGGTGTAAGCAATTTCTTGAAGCTTTTTAAAATCTATTTTACCGCTACCTAGTATTGGAAACTCACTCACAACTTTTATTTTTTTTGGTAAATATAAGTTGGTTAGACCTTTATTTTGCATAAAACTATTTAATTCTGATAAATCTGCGTGTTCGTTATCGGTCAATAATATTAGAGCCTCACCTTTTTCATCATCTTTGATGGAACAAACTACACTAGTATTTTCAGGCCAAAGTTTATTAGGAAACTCTTCGATCTGAGACAATGAAATCATTTCGCCGGCTATTTTAGCAAATCTTTTTAATCTTCCTAGAATAAATAAATACCCTTCATCATCAACATTAACAACATCCCCAGTATTGTACCAATCAAATTTCTCTGCTTGACCTAAATAGCTAGTTATTACATTTTTTCCTTTTATGAATAGCAATCCGCCCTCATCATAGCCGTCGATTTTCTCAATCTTATAATCTATACCTGGGATAAATTTCCCAACTGAACCGAGCTTATAATTATCCTTAGTATTAACAGAAACAGCTGGAGACGCCTCAGTAACACCATAACCTTCTAAAATTTGAACACCAAATTCTTGATATTTCGTATGAGTTCTTTGATCAACCTTTTCAGCCCCCGCAATTAAGTATTTTAAATTTTCAAAAGTATGTTTTTCAACATGTGGTACATATTTTTTTAAAAAGGTATCTGTTGAAAAAAATACCGTAGATTTTTTTTCTTCAATAAGTTTTGGAATAGTTTGAAAATGCAAAGGTGTAGGGTATAAAAATACTTTACATCCGTATAAAATAGGTAGCAAAATACCTATACCTAATCCAAAAGAATGGAAAAAGGGCAAACAAGTAAAAAATTTTTCATTTCTACTAATTTTCAAAGATTTAAGTACTTGCATTCTGTTAAAAAAGAGATTTTCATGAGTTAGGCCTACTCCCTTTGGATCACTTTCTGTGCCTGAGGTATATAAGATTACTGCCAACTGATTCTTGTTAAGATTTTTTGACTTAAAAATATTAAGAAAAAAATCTTTTATAGCAAATACCTTATCTTTTATGGACAAAATTTTTCGTATGTCTTCAAGATATATTAACTCATATTTTTTTTTCTCAATTTCTTCAATCAAAGAGAGCATATTAGTTTGATCAATAAATTTTCTGGATGTAATAATATATTTAATATCAGATTTTTTTAGGCAAGAAATAATATTTTTTGAGCCTGATGTAAAATTTATTATTGCTGCTGCTTTACTTAAATATTGAATTGCAAAAAAAGTAATTGCAGTTGGCACCGTATTGGGAAGCATTAATCCGATAGGTTTATTTAAGTTATTTTTCAAAATTCTTAAAAGAATATTGCCAAATAATATTGACTTGTAGATTAAGCCTAAATTTGACACTGAATTATTGAGACTGTCTTCAATTATTTTTGATCGGTAACCAAATTTTATTGTACTCGTTAGAGATTGAAATAAATGAACCATACAATATTATAGTTTTGTTGGGTTTGGTGCATCTCCATATACTTCTTCTGGTTCAAAAGTTTTTTTATCTTCTTTGTAAATTAATTTTATATCTTGTTTTATATCTCCTGTAGGGATGCTTCTATAAAAACAAGACTTATATCCAACATGGCAACTCGCTTCCAAGCCTTGCAGCTCCACCTTAAGCCAAATTGCGTCCTGATCATCATCAATTCTTATATCTATAACTTTTTGTATCAAACCACTTGTAGCACCTTTATGCCACAAGCATTTTCTACTCCTACTCCAATAATAGGCTTCTCCAGTTTCAATAGTCATCTTAACAGCTTCTGCATTTTGATAACCGAGCATTAGTACATCACCAGTTTTTGCATCAGTTGTAACAACTGGCATTAGACCGTTTTCGTCAAACTTAGGAGCAAGTTCGTTTCCCTCTTCTACTTGCTCAACTGTCCTTCTTTTTTTAAATATCTCTGTCATTTTTTCACTCGCCAAATTGTTTTTCCGTCAACATCTTCCAATACTACATTATTTTGGTCTAGTTGGTCTCGAATTTCGTCAGCTTTTACAAAATCTTTTGATTTTCTTGCTTCATCTCTTTCTTGAATTAGTAATTCTATATCATTTTTTGAAATTTTGGACTTATTATTTGATGCAAACCATTCTTCTGATGTTTTGTTAAGTAAACCAAGCAAACCAGCACTTTTAGAAAGTGTTTTTGAGCATTTTATTTTCAGTAAATTTGAAATTGCTAATGGAGTATTTAAATCATCTAATAAAGGATTTATTACATCTTCAGAGATCTTATCACCATGAACTTCATTTTCAGTATTTTTATATAGCTTATTTAAAATATTTTTTGATTGCTCCAAAAGACTTTCTCCAAAGTTTATTGGTTTTCTATAATGCGTACTTAGAAGAGCTAACCTAATTACCTCCCCATCATATTTTTCTAATAATTCATTTACTGTAACTATATTTCCAATAGATTTTGACATCTTCTCTCCTTCCATATTTAGATAGCCATTATGAACCCAATACTTAGCATATCTATTACTATTATGTGCACTACAGCTTTGTGCAATTTCATTTTCATGATGAGGAAAAATTAAATCCTGTCCTCCACCGTGAATATCTATTTCATCACCCAAATAAGTTTCAACCATCGAAGAACATTCTATATGCCAACCAGGTCTTCCATATCCCCATGGACTTTCCCAGCCAGGTTCGTTTTCGTTTGATGGCTTCCAAAGAACAAAATCTCCTGGATTTTTTTTATAGTCTGCAACTTCTACTCTTGCTCCAGCTAACATTTCTTCTCTGTCTCTATTAGATAATTTTCCATAGGCATCAAACGAAGTAACATCAAACAAAACATGGTCATCTTTAATATAAGCATTCTTGTTATCTATAATTTTTTTAATCATAGATATTATTTTATCAATATTATCAGTAACTCTTGGTTCATGACTTGGAGAAAGTACACATAAACTTTTCATATCCTTATGGTATATGTCTGTATATTTATTTGTTATAGCAGATATAGGTTGATTCAGCTTTTTTGCAGCCTCATTAATTTTATCGTCTACATCAGTAATATTTCTTACATAAGTTACTTTTGGATAGATACTTTTTAAGACTCTATAAAGTGTATCAAAAATAACAGCTGGTCTTGCGTTTCCTATATGCGCAAAGTTATACACAGTTGGTCCACAAACATACATCTTAATGGAATTTTTATTCAAAGGAACAAATAGCTCTTTTTCTTTTGATAGAGTATTATATATTTTTAATTTCATATTTAGATATTATAATTATAAACTTAAACAAAACGAGCAAAAAGAATGAAGTCTATATTAATTACAAATGCAACAATCATCAATGAAAACTCTAGGAAGATAAGCGATATTTACATAAAAAATGGTAGGATTGAGCAAATATCTCAAGATTTATCCCATATTCAAGCTGATAAAATAATTGACGCAACTGATAAATATGTCATTCCAGGAATGATTGATGATCAGGTGCACTTTAGAGAGCCTGGTTTAACAGATAAAGCAGATATTAGATCTGAGTCTTTAG
>CAJWIN010000028.1 GCA_913042035.1 uncultured Gammaproteobacteria bacterium
TGTCCTTTTTTTACCTTTCCATCTAAAATAGCTTTCATTGCAATTTCTTCAGAATCAAAAACTATTGCTTTCCCCTCAAAAACAAGCCCTTCTTTTCCTGAAATTTTTGCTACTGCACCATCGGGAGCTAAATTCCCATATAAAATTACTAAATGACTATCTTTCTTGATTGGATTTTTTAAAGATCTAATTATTTTTTGCTTTTTAGGATATTCTTTTATATTTTTTAAATTCTCAGATAAAGATTTTCCGGTAACTGTTAAGCATTCTCCATATAACATTCCTGCATCTAATAACATTTTCATTAAAGGCTGAATACCTCCAATTTCTACTAATTCTGACATCATGTATTTTCCACTAGGTCTTAAATCTCCAAGCACAGGAACTTTCTTGCCAATTTTTGTAAAATCATCTAATTTTAATTTCACACCTATAGAATGAGCCATAGCCAAGAGATGTAAAATAGCATTTGTTGATCCCCCAAGAGTGATTGTTACGGTAATTGCATTAATAAATGCTTTTCTAGTCATAATATCTTTTGGGGTAATATTTTTTTCTAATAAATTCTTGATTGCTTTTCCAGAGTTTATACAATCTAAATTTTTATCTTTTGAAATAGCTGCCTGTGAAGAACTTCCTGGTAAACTCATTCCTAATGCCTCTATTGCTGAAGCCATTGTATTTGCAGTATACATTCCGCCACACGAACCTGGTCCTGGAATTGCTTTTTTTTCTATATTTTTTAAATCTACTTCAGAAATCTCTTTTTTCGCATATTGGCCAACAGCCTCAAATACAGAAACAACATCAATTTTTTTATTCTTATATTTTCCTGGTAAAATTGTTCCACCATATATAAACAAAGATGGTCTATTTAATCTTGCAAGACCAATTAAACACCCAGGCATATTTTTATCGCATCCACCGATTGCAATTATACCATCAAAACCTTCGCATCCCGCTACAGTTTCAATTGAATCAGCTATAACTTCTCTAGATACTAATGAATACTTCATTCCTTCTGTACCCATCGATATACCATCCGAAATTGTAATAGTATTAAAAATTACAGGTTTTAAATTGTTTGACACAACACCAAAGCTAACAGAATCTGCTAATTTATTTATATGAGAATTACATGGTGTTACTTGACTCCATGTTGATGCTACTCCAACTTGTGGTATGTCAAAATCTTTATCCTTAAATCCAACTCCTCGAAGCATAGCTCTGCTTGGAGCTCTTTCATAGCCTTTTACAATTTCACTAGAATATCTTGTGTTATTTTTTTTCATTACTTTTCAAATATTACATAATGCTCAATTTCAAGCTCTATTCCGATCGATTCACCTATTTTGTGGTTATGATGACTTGGTGCAAAACAAAGTAAAGGATATTTTTTATTATATAATAATTTATATAAAAATTCCGCACCTCTAAATTGTTTTTCAACTACAACTGCTTTTGTACAGCTCTCATCATTATGAATAATATCATCAGGACGAAGTAACATTTCACAATTATCATATTTCATTTCATTTGCTGGTAATTTATCTTTTTCAATTAGTCCTAATGGAGTTTCTAGTTCACCATTATTATTTTTTGTTACTGGAATAAAAACCCCAAGCCCTATAAAATCAGCTACAAATTTATTTTCAGGTTTATGGTAAATATCATAAGCACTCCCAACTTGCTCTACCTTGCCATCATTCATTATTGCAACTTTATCAGCAATATTAAAAGCTTCGTGCTGATCATGAGTTACAATAATTGAAGTTATTGAAAGTTCTTTTAATAAATCTCTTACATCTGAAACAAGATCTTCTTTGATATCTGCATCTATATTTGAAAAAGGTTCATCTAACAAGAGAATTTCTGGGGATGGCGCTAAAGCTCTAATAAGCGCAACTCTTTGTTGCTCGCCACCTGATAACTCATGAGGGTAATTATTTTTATAATTTTCTAAATTTACTAAATTTAGCAAATAGTTAACTCTATCTTCTTTATCTTTTTTTGAGCCTTCAGTTAAACCAAACAAAATATTTGATTTAACATCCATGTTTGGAAATAAAGCATAATCTTGAAAAACCATACCCATTTTTCTATTTTGAACTGGTGTATTTTCTAGTTTATTAGAAATACATATACCATCTTTTAAAATAGTTCCAGATGTAATATCTTCAAAGCCAGCTATAGCTCTTAACAAAGATGTTTTGCCACAGCCACTAGGACCTAATATGCATCCTATTTCTGATTCTTCTAAATCAAAATTAATATTTGAAAGAACTACATTTTTATCAAAATCTAAAGATACATCTGAAACAATAATTTTTTTATTCATTTTCAAATTATACCTTATTTCTTTTTCCTAATATATTTTTTGTAATCAATATTACAGGAATTATTCCAGCAGCAACGATCATGATTGCTGCATTTGAAGCGTCAGCAATTTTCTCATCTGAAGCTAGCTCAAATGCTTTAACTGCTAAAGTATTAAAATTAAAAGGCCTTAGTATTGAAGTTAATGGTAACTCTTTCATAACATCAATAAAAACAATTAGAAAACCAGTAAGAACTGAAGTTTTAAGTAATGGAAAATGAATTTTAGATAATATTGTTTTTGTATTTGCGCCTAGTGATCTTGCAGCATCATCTGTTGCTAAACTTAAAGAGTCTAAACCAGACTTTATAGTTCTTGAAGAAACTGTTAAAAATCTTATACAATAAGAAAATATTAAAATAAAAAAAGTTCCACTAAAAAGTAAACCAACATCATAATTAAATTTAGATATTAAAAACTGATTTAAAAAATTATCAAATGTCGCAAAAGGAATTAAAACCGCAATCGCAACGACAGGTCCTGGTATTGCATAACCTAAAGTTATTATTTGCATAATTTTATTTATTATACTGTTCGGGTTAAATCTTTTTACATAATTTATTAAAATTGAAAGCATACTAATAATCGTAGCTGCTATAAAAGATAATACTAAAGTATCTTTTACAATATTAAAAAATTCAGTATTCCAATTTTCACTAGAAACAAATATTGACCAATAAAGAAGTTGAATGAATGGTATTAAAAATCCAAAAATCAAAGGTAAAATACATATAGTAATAATGATAATATTATTCTTGTTTGATGTAATTCTATAATCTAATTTTGACTGTGTTTTAATATTTTCTGCATAACTCACTTTGCGTCTTGACTGCTGCTCAATAAATACAAAAATAAATACAATAGTTAATAACAAAGTTGCCATTTGCGTTGCAGTGACAGTATCATTCATTCCAAACCAAGTTCTAAAAATACCGGTTGTAAAAGTTGGAACCCCTAAAAATTGCACTGTGCCAAAATCCGCAAGTGCTTCCATAGCAGCTAAAGTAACTCCTAAAATAATAGCTGGTCGAGCCATAGGAATTGATATATTTAAAAAAATTTTGAGTTGTGATGCTCCCAATATTTGTGAACTTTCATAAAGTTCTTTTGATTGTTCTAAAAAGGCTCCTCTTGCAAGAATATAAACATATGGGTATAAAACTAAAGAAATCATTATAGTGGCGCCAAATAAATTTCTTATATCTGGCAAGAAATTAAAATTATCAATAATGCCTACATAGGTTATCGCTATAATATAAGCTGGCATGGCTAATGGCATTAATAAAAGCCATGAAATTATTTTTCTAAATGGAAAATCGTAAACAGATGTTAACCAAGCTGTTGTGGTTCCAATTATAAACGTGCAAAAACCTACCCCTAAAGCTAATGATAGAGAATTTATAAAATAATCGTAAAGAACTGTATCAATTATATGCTGCCAATTTTCATTAAAGGGATAAAAAATCGACGACGCCAAAAAAATAAATGGCACCATAAAAATTAATGCAATTACTAATGCTAATCTTTCTAAATTTAAAATTTAAATTTCCCCTATAATTACTTCCAGCCAACTCTGTCCATCAATTTTACAGCATTAGGATTTAAATCTCCTAACTCATTTATAGATTTTTCGTCAAGTTTGATTTTGCCCCAATTTTTTAAAACTCCAAAAACGCTAGCATTTGTTAAAACAGGATATTCATTATTTGTCTCTGCATACCATTCCTGCGATTCTTTACTTAACAAAAATTTTATTAACTTGTTTGCGTTTGCGGTGTTTTTTGAATTTTTAGCAATTCCTATACCACTAATATTTACATGCGCTCCTCTATCATTTTGATTTAAAAAAGTTATATCTACTTGATTTGCAATTTCTCTTTTTTCTTTTTCTTTTGAATCGAGCATAAGAATATAATAATAGTGATTAACAATAGCGATATCACATTCATTTCTAGCAACTGCAGTTATTTGAGCTCTATCATTTCCTGAGGGCTTCCTTGCAAAATTATTTACTATCTTTTCTATAATCTCTTCTGTTTTCTTTTCACCTAAATTTGAAATTAATGATGCAACTAAAGATTGATTATAAATATTATTTGACGATCTAACGCAAATTCTTTTATTCCATTTTTCCAATGATAAATCTTCAAATCTAAGAAGTTCATTCTTTTTGACATTTTTTTTTGAGTATACGATTGTTCTAACCCTTTTTGATAACCCAACCCATTTATTGTCTTTATCAATATAATTTGAAGATATTTTTAAGTCATTTGTATCTATTTTCTTTAGTAATCCCATTTGTTTTGCCCTTTCTAATCTCCCTGCATCTACAGTTATAAAAATATCTGCTGGAGAACTTTCTCCTTCAGCCTCTAATCTTTTAATTAGTGCGTCAGACTTTGCTGTTACTAAATTCACAGTTATCCCCGTCTGCTTTTGAAATTGATCTAACAAAGGCTTTATTAATTTAGCTTTTCTGCCAGAGTAAACATTTATCTCACTTGCATTACCAATAAGAGGCAATAGCGTAAATATTAATATTAAAATCACATGCAAAGCTTTATAATTTGCAAAAAACAGTGTATTTTTCATTTATATTTTCCTTAATATAACTTTGGTGGTTTTGAGGATAAATGATAATATTTCTCATTTGCATTTGCAAATGAATGATATATTAAAAAAATCTGGAGTCTAAATTATGTCAATGTCTGATAGGGATGGTTACATTTGGTTCGATGGTGAATTAGTTCCTTGGCGAGAAGCTAAGGTTCATGTTTTAACTCATACAC
>CAJWIN010000029.1 GCA_913042035.1 uncultured Gammaproteobacteria bacterium
CTATTCCTGGAATAACAATTATCAAAGGCATAATCATTTTTAAACCAGCAGCAAACAATATTCCTTTTTGAGATTCTTTAAGAGATTTGGCAGCTAATGTTCTCTGAATAATGTATTGGTTAAAACCCCAATAATAAATATTTGCTACCCACATACCGCCTATTAAAACTCCTAATCCAGGAAGGTTGTTGTATTCAGGATTTGACTTGTCTAAAATCATATCAAACTTTTCAGGAACAGCATTGTAAATCGTCTTGAACCCTTCTATTGCTCCTTCTCCTCCTGACACAGTGTCGAGAGCTAGGTATGTAGTAACAATTCCTCCAAGTATCAAGAAAAAAACTTGGATAATATCTGTCCATGCGACTGCAGAAAGTCCTCCATAAAGAGAATAAGCTGCAGCAAATAGGCCAAGACCAAGTACTGCATATTTCATGTCAACATCTAGAATAGTCTCTAAAGCTAGACCTCCTAGGTAAAGTACTGATGCTAGATTAACAAAAATGTATAATCCAATCCAAAAAACAGCCAGTATTGTTTTTAATTCAGTTGAAAAACGCTTTTCAACAAACTCGGGAATAGTATATATTTTTTTCTCTATAAAAATTGGCAAAAAATATTTACCAACTATAATAAGAGTAATTGCAGCCATCCATTCATATGATGCAATTGCAAGACCTACAACAAATCCTGAACCAGTCATCCCGATAACCTGTTCAGCAGATATGTTTGCTGCTATTAATGAGGCGCCAATGGCCCACCATGGCAATGATTTACCTGCTAAAAAATAATCTTCAGCACTTTTTTCTTTTCCTTTTTTATCTCTTGAAACCCAAAGTCCAATGGTAAGTATAACAAATGCATATGTTGCAAAGATGATATAATCTAATAATTCAAATCCGCTATTCATATCTACAATATTAATTATAAATTATTAATTCTTTTTTCCCAATCCCATGCTGAGCTTAAACCCTCTTTTAAGGATAAATTAGCTTTCCATCCTAACTCTCTTTCTGCCTTAGCTGGATTAGCATAAGAAATTGGAACATCTCCCTCTCGTCTAGATCCAATTTCATAATTCAACTTTAAACCACTAACTGATTCAAAAAGTTTTATAATTTCAAAAACAGATGTTCCTTTTCCGGTTCCCAAGTTATAAACTTCAAAGGATTTTGAAGAATCTTTTGATAGAAGTTTTTTTAAAGCAATCACATGTGCCTTTGAAAGATCAGTTATGTGAATATAATCTCGAATACATGATCCATCTGGGGTATTATAATCAGAACCGTTGACAATTAGTTTTTCGATTGATCCAATACCTGTTTTAGTAATAATTGGAATTAAATTTTGAGGCTCACCTAGTGGCAGTTCACCTATCTTCAAACTAGAATGAGCTCCAATAGGATTAAAATATCGAAGTGATATCACGTTAAAATTCTTATTTGTCAACGATACATCGTGCAAAATCTCTTCTGCAACCTTCTTAGTATTTCCGTAGGGAGATTCAGGTAGCTTTATTGGTTCATCCTCACTAATAGGAAATGCATTAGCTCGACCATAAACTGTACATGAAGAACTAAATATTAATGGGCAGAATTCAGATTTAATCATAATTTCTTCCAAAATATTTAAAATGGATGTAAGATTATTATAATAGTAATCAATAGGTTTGCTAATACTTTCTCTTACTGATTTATGAGCAGCAAAATGAATTACTCCATTTATATTAGGGTATTTTTGAAAGATAAGGGATAGATCTTTTTTGTTACAAAGATTAATTTGTTCAAAAAGAATATTTTTTTTAACAATTGAGTTTATGCTATCTAAAACAGATATAGATGAATTTGATAAATCATCTACAATTAGAACTTCAAAATCATTTTCTAGTAGCTCGACAACTGTGTGCGAACCAATATATCCGAGTCCACCAGTTACTAGAATCATTTGTTAGAACAAGAATTAATGATTAATTGGAAGTAAATTTAAGATATTTTTTTTAGCCTTTGAGTTGATTTTAAATCATTATAAAAGTTAGCAGAGGTTATACCAAATAAAGGGATTAACCATATTAGACCAATAAAAAGAGTAAATAAAGAAAGAATCACTAAACCAGCGTATATTAACCCTAAAAGAAAAAGTTTAGTTCTATATCCTTTGGTTAATTCGCTACTCTTTCTCAAAGCCTCACCTATTGTAATTTGTGGCTCTTCAGCAAAAATATATAAGGACATCGAAAAAATTAGAGACAAAATAATTCCTGGTATAATAAATAATGCAAAACCACCAATAATAATTATGGAAAGAACAAAAATTAGTCCAATCGTTTTTAAATAGTTATCATATGGCCTAAATAAAAGATTAAATGAAAAATCTTTTTTGTTTATTACTGCAAGAGAATAAATGATAATTCCAACAGACATTGGAGCAGTTAAGGCGAAGTATGCTATATCAAATATTACGCCTTGAAAGGGGCCATATCCTAAATAAAGTTTTAAAAATTCACTAAAAACTTGGGTAAGAATGCCATAAAAGAAAAACGTTGGAATAACATCAGCCCATTTTCCTGATAACATATCAACCGAATCTCTCAATAAATCTAGATTACTTCTCATTAAACTAAATAATTACAAATAAAACTAAAATTTCAATCATGACTATCTCTAAACATCTTAATTTCTGACTTTAAAACTTTAATTAACTGAAATTCTAACCTACTTTGACTTCAAATATTCATTGAAATTTATTCAATTGGTGTTTTAGGGATTAAGGATTTAATTCTGTAGTTACCATTAATATTTTTTTTTAAAACATAAAATGCTTCTCTATCTGAATCTCCCATTATGGATCCATCTTCTAAAAAACGAGTATAGTTCATCTTAAAAGACACAATATCTTTATCAATAGTTTTAGATTCCCAATTATTAATTACAGAATATCCATAATTACTTTTTTGTAAATTTTCAAATGTCTGGTTTAAAAAAAACCTTATTCTTTCTTTATTTCCTAAAACAATAACAGAATCTTGATAACGAATTGTAAGAGGAGCTTCGTAAATATGATCGGTTATTTTATTTACATCACCATCACTCCAGGCTTTAACGTAGGTTCTCATAAGTGTTTCGATTTTATCATTGCTATGCCCATCAGAAAAGAAAAATTCATTACAAGATGATATACTGATAAACAAAAAGAAAACAAATAAACTAATAAATGAGAACTTAATATGGGAAAAAATAGTAGTGCAGAGTTGATTTAATTTTGATAAGTTCATTTTTAGCAATTCAAACATAATATATTTCTTAATAGCCAAAAAGATACGATAATAAAAAGTACAGTGTAAATAGCTTTTTGCCCAAAAAACAGCTTTTTAATGAAGAGAACTTTATTTGACTGAATATTCATTTTTTCAATCATGATGCCAAAAAAAAGGTATGGAATAAAAGAAATAGTTAAAATATTATGAGAAATAGCTGACTGTAAGTCAAGATTTAATATAGAATGCAATGCTCGCTGAGACCCGCATCCAGGGCATTTATAACCGGTAAGGCTAAGAAATGGACATTTAGGGAAAAAAGAATAGTCAACTGGACTGTAAAATTTGTATAAAAAAACAAAAAAAACTAGTGCGAAGAAGACAAGTGCTCTTTTAAATAGTATTGTTTGCACGGATTTTCTATATCGAAAGAGCTGCTACTACGCCTGTAACCATCAAAAGGAGATATAAAACCCAAAATGCTAGTGCCGGAAAAAAAGACCACATAACCCATATCTTGGCATTTCTTGAAGCTCTTTCTGAAGCTTCTATATTACCTGCGTAAAAATGAGATTCAACTTTTGATGAATTTACTATAGCAACAACTCCAAATGGCAAACAACAAAAGAGAGTTACAAGGATTGATTCAACAAGCCATGTTTTTGGTGGGTTTCCTTTATTTTCATTAGGTTTTTTTGTTAACTGATTTTCCATAAATTATATAGTTTTAATTTAAATTTCTATTCTTTTTTTTCTTTTTAATATGACGAACTGACTTATTATTAGTATAATTTTTACCTCCACGCTTTGTCTTGACAATTATGACTCCGTTTGATCCCCTAGATCCATATATTGCAGCTGAAGCATCTTTAAGAACAGATACGCTCTGAATGTTCCTAAAATTGATGCTATTAAACACTTTAGCGTCTTGAGTCTGAAGTCCATCTATTACATATAAAGGACCATTATTATTCCAAGTGTTATAACCTCTAATAAGAACGTTAGGAGAATCACCTAAATAACCGGGAGTTATTGTAAGTCCCGCAATTTGTCCTTGAAGAGATTCTAAGCTATTAGGACTACTTAGATTAGAAAAATTCTGAGAAAAAATAAAATTAAAAAAAAACAGTAAAAATGTTAAAGTGATATACCTTATCATAAAAAAAATTTCATATCTAAGATAAGAATAATTTTAAGACACTTATTTTAGAAATATCTTATTATTTAAGAAGATTTATTAAATTTATTTATTATGAATAAATATGTATATAAAAATAGTGTTTCATTATTTCTAGCTATAGTACTAGCTATCTTTTCATGTAAAAATGAAGAAATTTTAAAATGTGATATACTTATAAAAAATGG
>CAJWIN010000030.1 GCA_913042035.1 uncultured Gammaproteobacteria bacterium
GAATATAATAATAATATAAGAAATACACATTAGGACGTGTTTTGGCTAGTTGACAATAAAGTTTAGTTTTTTCTCCTCCACTCAGTAAGAGCTAAACTTTTATACGAATGATTTGAAGAAATTCTCCTTGTTCTTTTCATTCTTAATATTTTAAACTTCGATGTCAGCTAGCCATTCCTTTTTTTTAAAGAGTTAAAATTGCAAGGGTCTCATACAAGTTTTTAATTCTTTAAAGAAATGTTTTAATTAAATTATGAAAAAATTTTTATTAACCACATTAGTATTTTCTCTGTTTGTCTCTGTTCAAGCTTCAGATGATATCTTGGATCAAAAAAAATATTTAAAGTCAGCACTTGGAGTCAGCGATTTACCTATGCATAAATATTTAATCATCAAAGATGACATTGAAGATGGCATTTACGAGATTCTAAAAGATTCGTATCATACCCCTGTAATTAAATACTGGAAAGTTGGGGATAAAGTCGCTTTTATTCTAGAAGCAATTGGTAAACACGAATTTATAACAACTGGTTATTTAGTTGAGAATAATAAAATATCAGATGCCAAGGTAATTACGTATAGAGAGAACTATGGTTACGAAGTAAAATATGATTATTTTATAAATCAAATTAAGGGGAATTCATTGAAGACAAGCAACAAGTTGTCTAAAAAACTTGCGAATATTTCAGGTGCCACAATGTCTGTGAATTCTATGAGAAAACTTTCTAAACTATCATTATTTTTGTATACAAAGATCTAGTCACTCAAATATTTCAAAAATTCTGTAGAGTAGCTTTTTTCTAGCTCCCCCTTTCTTACAATTGTTAACATAGAAGCTATGCCATTTGAATTTGAAAAATTAATAATTTTTTCAGGATTCATGGCTATTAGACCTGTGGCAAGTCCATCAGCAATAGCGCACTCCTCATGAATCACTGAAACAAGAATATTTAAGTTAGATACATTCCGAAGAGTTTTTGGGTTTGTAATATGGCTTATTTCTAAGCCCTCAAAATTTACAGTATCTATATATGTTCCTGATGTAGCAATAGAATTATTATTCAGCAATACTTCTTCAATATATTGTTGATTATTAGTTGGATCGTCTATAGCTATAGTTATGAAGTCTTCAGTTCTACTATAAGTTTTTATTTCACCACCGATATTAATTAAAAAATTAGATATATTTTTTGATATTAAATAATTAAAAACAAGATCAACAGCATAACCCTTAGCTATTCCCGATAAATCAATATTTACATGAGAATAAGGTTTTTTAACAAGATTATTTCCAGATAGGACAATATCTTTATAAGTATAATTTCTCTTTATGTCTTTTTTTATACTTTTTTTATCCAAGTAAAAGCCTTTCGAAATTTTTATATCCCCTAATGTTATATCAAAGTAACCATTTGTTTGATCACCAACAACTTTTGCTTTTTGAATAATATTAAACAAATTAGAGGACACGGATTTAAAAGTACCACCTTTAAATTCATTTAATGCAAAAATCTCAGAATTATTTTTATAATTTGAAGCAGAATTATCAATATTATTTAAAATATATTTAATATTTGAGTGAATTTCATTTGGGTCCAGAATTTTATCATTTTCTATAACGATATAATAAATTGCTCCAAAAGCATTCCCGCTTAGTTTATAAGATTTATTAGCACTGCATGCTAATAGATGGGAAAAAATAAAAATTAAAAGAAATATTTTTAGCTTGTAATAAGTCATATTTTTTAAATAATTTATTGAGTAAATTATAGCAAAATATCCAAGAAGTATCTTTTTTATATAATACAAATTATAATTAAAATATGATTATGAAGATACATAGAATATTAGGTATTACATTAGTATTTTTTATATTAATTCTATCAATTACTGGCACTTTGCTTCAGCATGCTGAAGATTTTAATATAAGGAATAATTATGCACCAAGCTCGGTAGCAAAAACTTTTTATAATATAAAACCATGTAAAATCTATTCTTATGAATACGATAATAAATGGATATCCATGTGCAATAATGATTTGTACTTTAATGAAAAAAAAATAGCCAGTGCTATAAATAATATTAACTCGATATATTTAAATAAAGGAAAATATCATATTCATTATGATAATCATGAGATTATTATAAATTCTGACTCATCAATAGCAGAAATGGGCCATACGAATCCAAAAAATAATATTGATAAGAATGTGGTACTAAAATTAGATTCAATTTCAGAAAATAAAAAACAAATAATAGAGAATAAAAGTCTGAGTAAAACAATTACTTACGAAAGAATAGTTGTTGACCTACATTCTGGAAGATTATTTGGCTCATTCGGGGTTACATTAATAGATTTAGTTACTATTGGTATAATTTTACTATCAATGACAGGAGCATATTCCTGGATTCGTCATAAAAAATTATTTTAAATATTCTAGTACTGTAAATCCTTAATATATTAGGATAAAATATTACTTGTGAATGAAAAAAATAATATATCTGACGCAGAATTATCATTAATTTCTGCAATATCTGGCTTGGACAACAAATTAGAAGAGCTAGACCATAACATATCTTTGCTATCAAAAGAAAATAAGAGTTCGTCAGTTAACTCGTCTAGTGACTTAGAGTTGCATAAAAGAGTTAAAGAGCTTGAAGAAAAAATTCTAAAATTAGATAGTGAAAATAAGCCTGACTTTGGGAAAAAATATTTGAACACTTTGCCAGCAAGAGGTAGATTTTCAAATGCAAAAAAGGGTTATGTTGCAGCTGAAAATTTACGATTAAAGAGAATTGAATCAATTGAAAAGTCTCTAAATGAGATTCATAAAAAATTTGATGAATATAGTTTACAAACCAACAAAATAAAAGAAGTGAATTTTGATAGTGGTAAAAAAGATAACGATTCGGATAATATTATGCCAGATGAATTCTATCTAAGATCAAAAGGAATATTTTTTGGTTTTATTTTTTCCATCGTGCTTGTTTTTCTTTTAATAATAGTATCTAGTGGAATAAATATTTTTATATAGTAACTAAGGTCAATAATTTTGAGTTTTATTTTAAATTTCTTTTTATTTTTTATAGGACTATTTGTAAAAATGTTCTCTTATACGCTTTTAACATTCGTATTTATCTTTTTTACTTTAATGTTTTTAGTTTATATATATTTTGGTAATGAGATAACTTTTATAATGGAAAAATTTCATGAAACTATACCTCATGCTATACCTATTTAAGTTACTCTAAATCTAGAAAACTTTTTAATTGTTCTGAACGACTTGGATGTCTTAGCTTTCTTAAAGCTTTAGCCTCTATTTGTCTAATTCTTTCTCTAGTGACATCAAATTGTTTTCCTACTTCTTCTAAAGTATGGTCTGTATTCATATCGATACCAAATCTCATTCTAAGCACTTTAGCCTCTCTTGGAGTTAGGGATCCAAGTATACTTCTTGTCGCTTCTCCTAAGCTTTCATTGGCAGCTGATTCCATTGGAGTTAAAATATTTCCATCCTCAATGAAATCTCCTAGGTGAGAGTCTTCGTCATCTCCTATTGGTGTTTCCATTGATATTGGCTCTTTTGCGATTTTCAGAACTTTTCGTATTTTATCTTCAGGCATTGCCATCTTAATAGAGAGCTCTTCTGGGGATGGTTCTTTACCATTTTCTTGAGTCATTTGTCGCGAAATTCTATTAAGTTTGTTAATAGTTTCAATCATATGAACAGGAATTCTAATTGTTCTAGCTTGGTCAGCAATTGATCTTGTAATAGCTTGTCTTATCCACCATGTAGCATATGTTGAGAACTTATAACCTCTTCTGTATTCAAATTTATCAACTGCTTTCATTAGGCCAATATTTCCTTCTTGAATAAGATCTAGAAATTGAAGCCCCCTATTGGTATATTTTTTAGCGATAGATATAACTAATCTTAAATTTGCTTCAATCATTTCTTTCTTTGCACGCT
This sequence comes from uncultured Gammaproteobacteria bacterium, assembly GCA_913042035.1. Classification (GTDB taxonomy): domain Bacteria; phylum Pseudomonadota; class Gammaproteobacteria; order Poriferisulfidales. Next base: position 3,972 of record CAJWIN010000030.1, read on the forward strand.
TTGATTTTGCTTCACCAATAGACATTTTCCTATTGATTTCTTTTATTTCCGATACTTTAAGATTTGTTAATTCTTCAATCTTTAAGAGTTTTTTTTGTATTTTTCGTATGTTGTCTTTATTTTTTTTTAACTTTACAGCATACTTTGGTTTTCCTTTTAATCTATTTTGAACCCAATCAAGATTAGAACTATTATCGGTAAAACTTTTAATAAATTCTCTTCTTGGCATCCCTGATGAAATTGCCAATTTTGATATTTGTTTTTCAAAATCTCTTATTTTGCTAACAATATGCTTTAAGTCTTGTTTTAATTCTGATAAAAGTACTGGAACAATTCTAAATCTCATGAAATAGTCTGCAGTTTTTTCTCTAGCTTTTAGTAGTTTTTTTGGATCTTTTTTTACAGCAGGTTGATTTGTTTTTTTAAATAATTTAATTAAATCATCAAAGTGTTTTTTTGCTTCTTCTGGATCAATTCCTGTATCAACTTCTACTTCTTCATCATCTTCTTCATCATCTTCATTCTTAATAGCATGATCTTCGATAACATCATTATCTGCTTCAGGGTCTATAAATCCATTCAACAAATCACTTAATTTTAATCTTTCAGTCTCTTCATCTTCGTCTTC
>CAJWIN010000031.1 GCA_913042035.1 uncultured Gammaproteobacteria bacterium
TTTGTGATGGCCCAACAGAATTAGGTTGTTTAGTTCATTGGGATACGATGAATGTCACACTTATAAATAATGATATGCCTAGATATGAAAATAATATTTGTGTTAACCCTATTACATGGAAAAATGAAGGCCCATTATCTGATCTTTCAAATTCTAAGGGAGCTGTTTATATATCAGGCAATTATTCACTAGAATTAAGTGGAGACGATGCTCCTAAAGGAGAAATATTTGGTCCTTTAGAGACTCCAATTAAGGAATATGTTCAAGCCCAGTGTAAAAATGGAATCTTATTCGCATCTGATCAAACAGGAACTAGGTTTCAGGGATTTGGCGGCGCTTCAGGAAACTACCATGGCTTAGACTTTGCTCTTTTTTACATGGATATACGTGAGAATGCGATACTCAAAGTAAAGACTTATCTAGAAGTTGAGCAGGAATGATTATGATATTAAGAAAAGCTTTTAAAAGCAGTATTATAAAATTTATTTTAAATTAAATGAATTTAGAACGTTAGCAAAGCCAGGCTCAACCATTTTATAATCTTCAGTTGCTACCTGCGTCAATAGAATTACAATATTATTTTTTGATTTTATAAGAAAAGTATCCCTAATATGTGGTATATCTTCTGAAAATGCACTCATCGTAAAAGTTTCTCTTATGCCCTTAATTTCACCTGAGAGTATAGATGTTTCAATATCCTTAAAAGAGTTCTTAGAAATTGAACCAAAGGGAATTTCGTTTTCAGCTTCATCAGAAATAGAATAAGCATATTCTTTTAGCGTTCTATATTGAAATTCTATTTTAGGCCATTCTTGAATTACAACTATTGCAGCACCAGGACTTTCAATTGTAATAGAACGAATATTTCCAATATATACATCTTCAGTAATTTTCCAGTTTCCAGGATAAGTGAAACTAAAATTAATACCATTAAAATTTTTGGTTGATTTTATATCAGGGGATCTTTCACACCCAGAAAGAGCTATGAATATTATTAAAAAAGATACCAATAAAAAGGTCTTTGAATTAATGTTTGTCATATAAAAAATTATTTTTAACTTGACTAACTAAGTATAATATAAAAAAAATTATTTAATAAATGAAATAACAATGAATTTATTTAAGAATGGTTTATTTAATACCCTCATAGCGTCAAGTCCAATAAGAGAGATACATCAAAAACCCATACGAAAAAAAATAAACAAAATTTCTTCTAAACAAATTTTTACATCTTCCAATTCTCAGTCAATTGAAATATTTGAGACAAATTTACATAAAAAGAAAGTAATATTTTTTCCTGGGTGGTTAGGCCATAAAGATTCTAAATATTTAATTCCTTTAGCTAATCTTTTGCACATTAAAAACTTTGATATTATAAGGATACATCCTATTGACCATGGTAATACGGAGCATTTAAATAAAGACTTTTTTAGAGCCACTGATATTCAAACTCTAATCGAAGCAGTTCAATCTATTGGCAATAAATATCCACACAATGAAATACACTTAATTGGTTTTTCTTTAGGTGGCAATATCGCATTAAGAATATCTGCTTCTGAGGCAATTAATTTTTTAAAAAGTACTGTTGTTCTGTCTCCAGTAATTGATCCTGAAATTTCAATGCGCGCTATGGATAATACTTCTTGGATTTTGAAAAAATATTTTGTAAATAAATGGCAAAAAACACTGCGAAGAAAAATTAGATTATATGAAATTGATAATGCAGAAGAGGCTTTAAAATATAAAAATCTTGAAGAAATGACAGAATTTTTTACAGAAAATTTTTCACCACATGACAATACTAAGGAGCTATTTTCTGGATATGCTATAACTCAAGATACCATTGATAGGATAAAACATAATACGCATATATATTCATCTATTGATGATCCATGTGTTCCTATTGAGCCTCTTCATAAACTAGATCAAACTGATTATGTTATATTTAAATCTCAACAATATGGGGGACATTGTGGTTTTATAGATGACTTTAAGTTCTCATCTTCTGTATATGAAGAAATAGTTAGCAAACTAGATGAACCTATTACTCATTAAGTGGAGGTTAAAGTAGCTCTTCTTTCTTTTTATTAAATTCTTCCTCAGAGATTACGCCTTTATCTTTAAGTTCTGCAAACTTCTTAAGCTCATCAGCAACACTCGCTTCTGACTTAATTACAACAGATCTTTGGTATTTAATAATGCGTCCGTCTATATCTCTAAATGAACCAACACAGATCATTATGAAATCTACAAGAATCCAAATACCTAAACCCCCAAAAGTAACAATCATTAATATACCTGTCCCTAGTTTTCCAACAAAAAATCTATGTATTCCTAGAAATCCAACAAAGAAACAGAGAATAAGAGTTGGAAGAAATTCTTTTTCACTCAACTCTTCAGAAGGTTGGTATATTTGCACATTTTTTGAATTTTTCATTTGAGAAAAAATTGAGGGCATCATCTCTGGAAGAATTAGATAGATTGCATAAAAAATAGCGATATCAAGAATTAAAGTAAATGGAATATACTGCCAATAAAAAGACGAATAAAATAACATTTGATATGTTTCGGAAGCAAAGGCAATAAATATGTATGAAGCAAAAACTAATAAACCCCAATTTGCTTTTAGATATTTTTTTTGGAATCTAAGATAGGTTAAAAAGAGTCCTGCAAAAGTTATGAGGTAAGGGATTACAACTCTCCATATAATTATATCTAAGTATAGGTTGAAATCTTCAGTTATGTTTATGCTACTAAAAAAAACAAAGCAATAATAAGTTAAAACAACAAGTTTAATACCGAGGACAACAAACAAAATATTTCTTGAAAGAATTAGCTTATTCATGTCAATTATCATACTACAAACTAATTCGACTATTGCGATTCATAATTGGTCTTTAACCTAATTTAATTAGTGTTTTTTTTACACATTATTTGTAATAGAATATACCCGGTTTTATTTAATTATTTAACAAGGAGTTAAATTGAAATACTTCACCCTCATTTTATGTTTATTTTTTATATCATCATGCGCAACAACAAGTGTTGATCATAGAGAAATCATTCCTGAACTTTTTGATTCTGAGTTAAAAAAAGGAAAGATATTTGTTTTGTCCAACCATGTTGATGTTCGCCCAATAAATATTCGTGTAAATGGTGATGTGCAAAAAATAAAACATACACAAGCTGAGATTTTTGATTTAAAAGATGGACAAAATAGCGTCTTTTCATTTATGAGTATTTCAGGAAGTGAGCAATTAAATTGTGATGATCAACCTTATACTTTTAATACAGAGATGTTCCCTGAAGTAGAAACTTATTATTTTGTAATACAGTCAGTTATTAACAAAGATACAATATTAAAACTTAGGTGTTTTAAAGATTTCCAGGTAAATGAAGATTTTTTTGTTAAACAATTGAAAAATCCAAGATCTGGAAGCAATGAATTTCTTCAGCATATGACAGAAGATTTTTTAAGGGAGTTTGTATTTTAAGTATTATGAAACATATATATTTACTATCAATAACATTCTTTTTGTTTTCGTGTTCAACATTAGAATATGGATTAATGATCGAAAGCGATATTGAAAAAGAGGATAATGCTCAAGAAATTTTAGATCAACTTAATAATTCTGAATTAAAAAAGAGAAAAGTGTTTGTTTTTTCTAATACACAAGATGGATTGTGGCAATTTGTAAGAGTAAATAACACAGAAAGATATATGCGAGATCAAGAGGTTCAAGTCTTTGATTTATCTGATGGTGAAAATAATGTATATGCTTTTGGCAGAATTTTTGGTGATGAGGTTAATAACTGCACTGGTAAAGGTTATTCATTTAATACTGAAGATTTTTCAGAATATGAAACTCATTTTTTCATGATAGCAGAACCTTCAGAAAGAGAATTTGCTGGTAGGTATTTCAACTGTTATAAAGAAGTTCATCTCACTGAAGGGGGATTCTTTTATATAATAGATAATCCAAGATCACGATTTAAATCTGAATGGGTTCTAAACCAATAAAAATCTAAATTTAATAAAATTATATATAATGTAAAAAAATATTTAAGACTATAAAGTTAATATGGAATACTTATTCTCTTATGGAACCTTACAACAAAAAAATGTTCAATTAGAAAATTTCGGACGCATTCTAAAAGGATCCAAGG
>CAJWIN010000032.1 GCA_913042035.1 uncultured Gammaproteobacteria bacterium
TTCCCATAATCGTGCAACTAGGTTTAATAAGGCAATTTTACTTCCATTTGAAATATAACTAAACATTGATTCTGCAAAAAAAACTCCTCCTAAAGCAACTCCGTATATCCCTCCGATTAGTTGATTGTTTTGCCAACATTCAATTGAATGTGCATATTTTAAATTATTTAGGGAAATAAATAAATTTTCTATTTCATTGTTTATCCAAGTCTCTGTTCTGTTTATAGTTGCACATGATCTTATCACATCTGCAAAAGCTTTATTCATAGTTATCTTAAAAGGTCTTTTTTTTGCTAAACGAATAAGACTTTTTGAAGCCTTAAATTTATTGATTGGTATAAGAGCCCTATATTCAGGATCAATAAAAACAATTTTTTCATCTTTTCTGCTCTCAGCCATAGGGAAAATACCAAGAGTATAAGCTCGAACTAATTGTTCAGGTGAGATTGATAAAGGGTGTCTAGTACTCAAGTATATTTTCTTACATTACTAATGAATATTAATAGGAACTTAATAATTTATTTTCTAACCATCTGATGTCGTATGAGCCTTTTTCCATTACTTCGGTATTTAGAATATCTCTATGCAAATCTATGGTTGTAGAAATTGGTTCTATCACGATTTCTCTTAAAGCTTGCTTAAGTCTTAGAATGCATTGATCTCTGTTATTTCCATGCACAATTAGTTTGGCAATTAAACTGTCGTAATATGGGGGAACTTCGTATCCTGAGTATATGCAAGACTCAATTCTAACACCAAGTCCACATGGAGAGTGAAATTGTAAAATTTTACCTGGAGAAGGTATAAATGTTCTCGGATCTTCGGCATTGATTCTACATTCAATTGCATGACCATTAATTTTTACATCATTTTGTTTGAAGGATAATGGTAGTCCAGCTGCGATCATTATTTGTTCTCTTACTAAATCTATTCCTGTAATTGCTTCAGTAATGGGGTGTTCTACCTGAAGTCTAGTGTTCATTTCTATAAAGAAGAACTCATTATTTTCGTATAAAAACTCAATGGTACCTAATCCTAAATATCCCATTTTTGATACAGCATTTGATGCTATCTCACCTATAGTATTCCTTGTTTTATTATCTATTGCAGGTGAAGGGGCTTCTTCAATAACTTTTTGATGACGTCTTTGAATAGAACATTCTCTTTCGCCAAGATGAACAGTATTGCCAAATTTATCAGCCGCTATTTGTACTTCTATGTGTCTTGGATTTTGAAGATATTTTTCAATATATACGCGGTCATCACCAAATGCCGCTTTTGCTTCACTTTTAGCCGCTGTAAAAGCTGATTCAAGTTCTTCTTCATTTAAAGCGACTTTCATTCCTCTGCCGCCACCTCCAGAAGCTGCTTTAATTAAGACAGGGTAACCAATTTTTTTGGCTTCTTCATAAGCATTTTCGAAATCATAAATATTATTTTTAGAACCAGGAACAAGAGGTATTCCTAGTTTTTGCGCTGTTATCTTTGCTTCTATTTTATCTCCCATGCATCTTATATGTTCCGGTTTTGGTCCTATAAAAACAATATTATGGGCTTCAACAATTTCAGCAAACTCTGGATTTTCAGACAAAAAACCAACGCCCGGATGAATAGCGTCAGCTCCGACTAATTGAGCGGCCGTTATTATTGCTGGGATATTCAAATATGATTTTGAAGATGGAGCAGGGCCGATACATACACTTTCATCGGCTAATCGGACATGTATTGCATCATTATCTGCTGTGGAGTGAATAGCAACGGTTTTGATATTTAGTTCTTTACAGGCCCTTAAAACTCTTAAAGCCACATCACCTCGGTTTGCTATTAAAATCTTTGAAAACATGATGAACCTATTACTCAATCACTACCAGTAATTGATTGAATTCTATTGGTTGGCCATCTTCAAAACCTATGTGAACTATTTTTCCAGATTTATGTGCGGTAATTGAATTCATTACTTTCATGGCCTCAATAATGAGTAATGTATCGCCGATTGACACTGAAGAATTTAATTTAATAAATGTTTCCTTACCTGGCTCTGGGGATGAATACGCTGTGCCAACCATTGGCGAATTGACTGCACCTGGGTGTTTGTTGGTAAACTTTTCAGTTTTTTCTTCTATTTTTATATTATTTTCAGAAATATTAGCTTTCGGAGTTTTAACAATAGTTTTTTGAGGACTTGGTGAATTATTCAGATTATTTTTAATTTTTATTTTAAAATGCTCAGCTTCATATTCTAATTCTGATAAATCATTCTTATTAACAATATCGACAAAGTCTTGAACTATATTAAGGTTTTCTTTATGCGAATTCTTCTTATTCATTATTTCACCTATTTTTTTGTTCAGTCTTTTATAAGGTCATGAACTGCATCTACAGCAAGCAAATATGAGTTCACTCCTAAACCAGCGATTATACCTGTCACAACTGGAGAAATATAAGATTTATGTCGAAAATTTTCTCTAGCGTAAACATTAGTTATATGTATTTCAATTTTAGGACCATTAAACATACTTAAGGCATCAAAAATACCGATAGATGTATGTGTTAATGCACCAGCATTAATTATAACTCCACATCCATCATCAATCGCTTTATGTATTTCACTAATCAATTCACCTTCTACATTTGACTGAAAAAAATGTAAGTCTAAGCTATAATCTTTACATTTTTCTAGACATATAGATTTAACAGTTTCCAATGAAGCTTTTCCATACTTTTCGGGTTCTCGTCTACCAAGAAGATTCAAATTTGGTCCATTAATAATGTATAGTTTTTTTTTCAAAATTGTCCTCCAAAATCTGAATAAAATTTAAAATTGTCGATTTTAAGACACTAAGTAAAATAAATTATTTCTCCCGGAAACTTTTTATCATTTGCTTTAAATTACTTTTTTGTAAAGCGCCAGGATATATGATATCGCCAATAATAAAAGCTGGAGTTCCATTTAAATTTAGTAATTTAGCCACGTTTCTATTTTTCTTAAGTTTGTTTTCAATTTCTTTGCTTCTCATATCAATTTTTAGTTGATTGATATTTAGACCAGTTTTTTCTGCAATATTAAAAATTACATCTTCTGATATTCTACCCTTTTTTTTCATAAGTGATAGATGAAAATCATTATATAAACCTTGCTTTTCTGATGCAAGAGCAGCGGTGGCTGCTATATATGAACTTTGTGACAATATAGGCAGTTCAACAAAAACAAAGTCGACTTTTTTATCTTCAGAAATAACATCCATAATTGTGTTCACAACTGATTTACAGTAACCACAATTATAGTCAAAAAATTCATATATTGTTATATCAGAATTTTTATTAAAAATACCAGGATTTTTGATGTTTTGAAGTAAAGTAATAGCATTATTTTTTTTGTTTATTTCAACTGTTTTTTTATACTCTTCAAGAGTAGATTTAATCAGTTTGGGATTTTTAATTAAATAATTTTTTATAATTTTTTCAATTTCTTCTATTTTAATTTCATGAGAATAAGATGGAAAAATAAGTAAAAAAACTGAGGTCAAAATTAGAAGTAATACTTGAATTTTTTGTTTCATATTAGAATCTTTCAAATAATAAGCAGATTATTTTTTTATTTTTATTCTTGCTATAATGTCTGCACCTCTTAGTTTGTAAGAGTTAGGTATAGATGGATCATTATTTGCTAAATCTACATATTTCTTTGCTTTAATAAAGTTTTTTTTAATCAGAGCTTCTTCAGCTAAAGCAATATATGAAATACCTTGTTTATTGACTTTATTAGCTGATTTTGCTAATAATCTCCAT
>CAJWIN010000033.1 GCA_913042035.1 uncultured Gammaproteobacteria bacterium
AGGAACTTATACCTGCATTGGTAATAATTGTTATGATTCCTTTAACGTTTTCAATCGCCGATGGGATCGCTCTTGGGTTTTTGGCTTATGTTTCTCTAAAAATATCTAATGGTGAAATAAAAGAAATTTCTTCTGGTGCTTGGTTCTTAACAATAATTTTTATTTCTAAATTTATATTTTTATAGGATTAATCCTAGGATATAGATTATTGTTAGACCTGCATTAAGCACAATAAGAGTTGTCTCTTTCCATAAGACTCCTACTATTACCCATAAAGAGTTAGCAATTATAAATGCCCAGTGATGATATTCTAAAGCTGGTACAAAGCTTGCTAGAATTGCAGCTAAAATTAAAATTGAAGTTGATGTCCAAGCTAAGAATTGATATGGCTTTTCATTTTGACTCATAATTGATATTGTAAACAAAAAGCATTTTTAAAAAAATCAATTTTATTTATGAATTTATCGATAAAATCTTTACTCATGAAAGATATTTTTATTTACTATCAAATAATCCTTATTTTTTATATTGTTGAGATAGTTTCATTTACATTTTTATATGCAATATGGCCTTATGATGTATTTTGGCTGAATGCCTTTATCAGAGGTTTCTTATCTATATTTTTTTCAATTATTGCTAGAAAGATAATATTTAAAAATTCAAAAAACTTTTACACAAAATTCTTTTTTCTTGTTTTGCTAAGCCCTATTGCTTCATCAACTATTTTAAAAATATTTATAGGATTATTTGACCAAGTAGAGATTTGGATATTAAAAATTATTGGAGATATGATCATATCAATAATATCTTTTCTTATATTAAAAAATAAATAAATTACTTCTCTTCGTCTTTCAAGCTTGATGATTCAGACAATATTGCAAGTTCTTTGACTAAAGTGGATATTTTTTTATTCAGCGCATCAAAGCGATTCACTGTAAATGCTATAAATAAAAATATTGTCACTAAACTTAAATATAAAAAGAGGTCTGCTCCTCTTCCAATACCAACGAATTCTGCAATCCTTTGAGTATATTCAACCCCTAAAATACTTAAAATACCAACCACTGAGAATATCCTCAAAAACCATCTCCCACTGAAGCTCGAAAATGGTCTTACCAACCCCCAAATTAATGATAAAGAAAATATTGATATAAAAATTATCTTAAAAATCATTTTTTACCCCTTGATTTAAATAAATCCTCAAGGATTATTAATCCATTATTAAGCTTTTGTCCTTTATTTTTTGAATATTCTGTGTAAATTGTATTTGTGGGCATCTCTTTATAAGTTATGCCTTTTTTTGAAACTTCATTAATAATCTGTGACTCATATCCATACTGATCAATATCGATATTAATTTTCTTTAAGGTTGTTTTTTTTATTGCTTTTAGTCCATTGTGAGCATCGGATAAATTGACTTTACTTAATATGTTTGTGAAGAAAACAACTACTGAAAGAACAATCCTTTTAATTATTGGTATATTTGATTTGTTTTTTATAAATCTGCTTCCAAATATTATTTCTTCTTTACATACAAGTATTTCTCTGGCAAAGGCTTTTGCATCTTCAACTGAATGTTGTCCATCAGCATCAAAAGTTACAACCGCATGAGCATTCTGTGAACTCTGGATAAATTTAAATCCTGTTGAAATTGCTGCTCCAGCACCGAGATTAATTGAATGTCTTAATATAACAACATCAAGTGATTCTAATATTTCTTGAGTTGAATCTGTTGATCCATCGTTTACAGCAACAATATTCTTAAATGAAGAACTAAGTTCTGAGATTACGGATTTAATTTTTTTTTCCTCATTAAAGACAGGTATTAATATGTAAACATTATCAAACATATTCAAATTATATCGATATAATTACCTATGAGCATTAAATCTGTAAATATTCTTGGAGAAAATATCCTGGCCTGATGATGAATGATAAATACATCTTATATTTATTAGTTTTTAAAACTTTATTTGCATGTGCAACTTTATATTATTTTGCAATATATTTAGGTTTTGATATGTTCACATATCCTGATTTTTATACTTCCTACGGAAATTGCTCAGAAAGACCATATACTAATATACTCTACAGTAAATTATTTTGTGATCTTTCTTCAATTACAGGAAAGGTGATTACTCATAGGTCATCAGTTTTTATATTTTTAGCTGCTTTGATCAATATGTTAATTCTGGTCGGATACTTTAAAATATTTAAAAAATATCTAAATAAACAAGGTAAATATCTTTTAATATTTCTTTTTGTTATACATCCATATATTAATATTTATTTTTTTAGATTCTATACTGAAATATTTGCTTCTTTAGGAATATTCTTAATATTATTTTATAAAATAAGGAATCTTAATATTAATTTCTTTTTTGTGTTAGCTGCAATTATCTTAATGAATTTTAGAAATGCACTAATTCCAGTCTTTGTTTTTTATTGTTTATATGAAATTTACTCTCAGTTTAATAAGAAAAACTTAAAAGCATTATTATATTCAGCGGTACTAATCGCAGCATGCTTGTTGACATATGTTCCTGTTATGGAATTTAGTTCTAAATTCATAAGCATTAACTCAAATGTTAATTTTTTAGAAAAAATAACCTATAACATTATTCTTGCTTTTGGTTTTAGAGAGTCTATAGGTGTTAGTAGAGATATTTTTGTTCTGGATGAATGGTTTGATATATTATCTTTTGTTACTTCAATGGTTTTGTTAACAATTCATTTAATAGGGCTCTATGGTGTAGGTAAGCTTTCTTTAAAAAAAGATGTATCGATTCTAGTTATTTTTATATATTTAGTTGTTCCGATTTTAGCTGTTTCGCATATGAGGTATCTTGTGCCGTTAATACCAGTCTTGTTATTTGGATTTAGTTATGTATTTTTTAAACGTCAGACTAAACAGATATAGTTCAAATATAAACTAATTACCTTTGTATATGTCATCTGTCTTTGCAGCACATATAAAGTCATTTTTATGAAGCCCCTTTATTTTATGAGACCACCATAAGACTGTTACCTTGCCCCATTCTAAAATTATCACTGGATGATGATCTTCTTTCTCAGCAAGAGCAGCAACTTTATTAACAAAAACTAAAGAATCTTTATAATTTAAAAAAGCGAATGAGCATATCAACTTTTTTATATCTTCTTCCTCGAATATTGCCCAAGATGGTATTTGAGGTGCTAATTCTTGAATTTCTTTTTTTGATAAAACAGGTATATCAAATTTACAAGCTTCGCAAAAACTCTGATTTAATTTTTTTGACAAATCTAGATGCCACCTTTAGCAAGCTTAGTTGGATCTAATAATTTTAAAAGTTTTAATTTTGACATATTTGTTTCTTCAGCAGCAACATCAATTATGGGTCTGTTTTCTTTATATGCTT
>CAJWIN010000034.1 GCA_913042035.1 uncultured Gammaproteobacteria bacterium
TTCATTGCGATTGGGCATAAACCAAATACAGATATATTTGCTGATCAGTTAGATATGGATGAAGGTTATATTATTGTTAAAAATGATTCTGGTTATGCAACTCAGTCCAACGTACCGGGAGTTTTTGCTGCTGGCGATGTAACAGACAAAATATATAGACAAGCTATAACATCTGCTGGTTCAGGTTGTATGGCAGCTCTAGACGCAGAAAAATTCATTGATTCATTGGAATAAAAAACTATTTCTTACAATAAATACTTATGTTTTCGTAAACCGAGTTAGGTATAGTATATTTTAAGTTATTCTTTTCATTCTCGGAATACTTAGACGCAAAATAAACTAAATGGTCGTCTTTCCATATTTCAAAAGAATACATTTCTTCTCCTGTATAAGGATGATCAAAAAGTACTGATATACCTGAATCAGAAAACAAAGACTCATCTTTCTCTACAAGCCTTGTAATATCTGAAGCATACAAATCAAAAAAAGAATTTCTTAAAGTAGAATACTTTGTATCTGAAAAATCTCTATGTTCTATAAATTTACATCTTATGGCCTTATTATTTCCATTATGTTTAATAATCTGAACAGTGAACTCATCAGTTTCTACAAACGGCAATAAAACTGAAGATTTATCAGCCCAATACTTAGAAGTTGTTTCAAAAATACCTTGAAAATACTCAACTTTATAAATTTTATCGGCCAGCAAGACGTATACCTCATTATATTTATTTGTGTTTCCAAAAATTAACGTTGCGGTATTGTTAACAACAATTGAACTATTTGTTTTTACATTTTTAAATCCAAGTCTATTTAGATTCTCTAAAGTTTTATCATATACATCTTTAACTCTTCTTTGTAAAAAATTATGCAATAACTGAATTTTAGAGAAATCTGCACAAGAGCCTAAATCTTGAATTTCATAACAAGACTCATTGGCAATTAAGATTATCTTATTACTATCATTACTAATCTTATAGTCACTTACAGAAAATTCTAAAGAAATTACTTCGGAAAGAGTTGGCATATTTATTTTTGACTGAGAGTCTTTATTTTTTATAAATATATTTGCAACAATAAGAGTGCCTAGAATAATTAAAATAATAATTAACTTTTTCATTTATTTTTTTGCTTTTTTCTATAAGTTGAAAAAAATATTATAAAGATAGTTAGCAATATCGGCATTAAAAAAATGTTGATAAATTTTAATATAGATCCTAAGTCATCTATATCTTTATTTAAATTTCTTCTAACATCTCTTAATTCTTTTCTCACTTTTAACAATTCTTGTTGAAATGAGTTGTAATCGACACTATTTTTATCTATAAGCTCGCTATTTTTACTTTGTAGTTGTGCTAGCTTACTTTGAAGCCTAGCTTCTTCAGTATTAAATATTTTCTCTGCTGTGAGTTTTAAATCTTCTACAACACTGAATGGTCGTGAAAAGGATTCTCGACTTGTAATACTTGCAAGTGTATTTCCACCTGACAAATAATCTAAGGAATTTATTATTAAATCGCCATTACTCGCCCAAGGGACCAAAACTTGTTCACCATAAAAATCTTGTACTCTTACCCATAAATAGTTAGCGGTAATATCGGCGTCGGCAATAACTATTGCCTGCTTATTTTCATTTTCTATTAGCCCCGCGAAGATTTCAGTTTCTGCGGTTGGCTCGTATTTATCTAAAAGTATTGATGGATCTGGAAGATATCTAAAGACATTTTTCTCTGTGATAGATGAATCATCGCTTGATGCAATTAATGATGTAAATTTATTACTCATGTTCGTATTTTCAATTGAGCCTGAAAAAGCTGACGTTAGAGAATTAAGTTTATTTGTTATATTAAGATTTTTATTAAAAGATTTTTTTGGAAAGCTTAATATAGCAGCATGCTTTATTGGTCTATCAGAGGTTGCTGAGGTAACAGGTATTGCATATTTTCTGTCTAAAAGTACTTTTGACGTATTTATAGTTACACCAATTTTGTCTAGAAGCTCCTTGAAATCTGAAGATTGAATACCACCACCAGCTGGTGGAAGACTTGGATCTTGGAATTCAGGATCAGCTTCTGAATAAACGTCATACAGTAATAAAATTTTTCCTTTATTATCATAGAAGCTAAGAACTTTTTTCTTATCTTCATCTGATATTTTTTTTGGGTGTACTAAAAATAAAATATCAAAATCATCAAAACTTTTTGTTTTTTTATCAATTAGTTCAATATCAAAAAGAGGTTTTATTTTTTGAACAATAGCCCATTCTGGTGTTGGCTCATTTTTTGTAAAATTATATCCACCAAACATTGGTAGAGATGACATAACTCCAATCCTAGGTTTTTTCATGTCGAGAAGACTGTATAGTACTTTTGTAATTTCGTACTCAATAACAGCTTCTTTACCTGGGTCAAAAAATTTAATTATTTTATAGCTGTCGTATCTATTTGCAGCCACTAAACCAAAAAATATATTTTCTTCTTTAGTTTTAGAAGGAACTCCTTGCAAGCCATATTTCATTGCATCATCTTCTTCATCAGAAAAAGGAACAGGATCAATTATATTTAATTTAATTTTACCCTTTGATCTTAATTCATATTCTTCAAGAAGTTCTTTTATTCGTTTTGCGTATGCTCTAAGGTATGTGTCATCTTGCGTTAAACTATCTGAGAAATAATAGTTAAGCGTCACCTCGTCTTGTAATTCATTAATTATATTTAAGGTTCCATCACCTAATGTATATAATTTATTCTCAGTTAGGTCAAAACGAAAACCTTTAAAAATATTATTAGCAAGCATAATAAAAAGAACAAAAACTACAAGTAAAAGAAAAATTTGTACTTTTGATTT
>CAJWIN010000035.1 GCA_913042035.1 uncultured Gammaproteobacteria bacterium
ATGATTGGCATGTAGAAAATAAAGCTGAATTTGAAAATGTTGGTCAATGGAAAAGGGCTTGGTATTATCCTAAAAAAAATGAAAGTATGTATGAAGCTGTTCAAAGAGAAAGTAAGGCTGCAAGAGATAGCGCTGGAATGCTTGATGCCTCAACACTTGGAAAAATAGATATACAAGGATCCGATGCTTCTGAATTTTTAAATAGAGTCTACACAAACGCTTGGTCAAAATTAGAAATTGGAAAATGTAGATATGGATTAATGCTAAATGAAGACGGAATGGTTTATGACGATGGAGTTACTACAAGATTAGGAGAAAACCACTACATAATGACAACGACTACTGGAGGAGCCGCCAATGTTCTTTCTAAGTTAGAAGATTATCTGCAAACAGAATGGCCAGAATTAGATGTTTATTTAACTTCCGTTACAGATCAATACGCTACTGTAAGTATTTGTGGACCTAACTCAAAAAAAATTCTATCAAAAGTAATACCTGATTTAGACTTATCAGATAAAGAATTTCCTCATATGTCTTTCAAGAATGCCTCAATAGATAATGTCAAATGTAGAGTAATGAGAATTAGTTTTACTGGTGAACATAGTTATGAAATTAATATACAATCTTCATTTGGAAAATCTGTTTGGGAAAAATGCTTTGAAGCAGGTAAAGAGTTTAACATTACGCCTTATGGCACTGAAACAATGCATTTACTTAGAGCAGAAAAAGGATTTATTATAACAGGTCAAGACACTGATGGAACAATGACACCAGTTGATTTACAGATGGATTGGATAATTAGCAAAAAGAAGTATGATTTTATTGGTAAAAGATCTTTATATAGAAGTGATACTATTAGAGATGATAGAAAACAGTTAGTAGGATTAATCACAGACGATCCAAAAGAAGTTTTAGAAGAAGGTGCGCAAATAGTTTCTGAAACTAACAAACAACCAGTTGAAATGCTAGGACATGTAACTTCCAGTTACTTTAGCCCTAATTTAAATAAATCAATCGCCTTGGCCGTTGTAAAAAATGGTAAAAAATTAAAAGGTCATAAAATGTTTGTGCCTATGAAAAACAAAACTATAAATGTCACAATAACCGATACCGTATTTTTAGATAAAGAGAACAAGAGATTAAATGCTTAATTATAATTCACCCATTAATGATCAAAAAGAGTATTCTGAAATTAGAATTTCAGAAGTAGAACCTATACTTAAGCTTAATTTGAGAGGAAAAAAAAGAGATTTTATGACTAAAATCGGAAAAGAACTTTCAATAATTCCACCGTCTGATCCGAACACTTCATCTGGTAATGAAAAATTTAATATTCTTTGGTTAAGTCCAGATGAATGGATGCTTTATTCAAATGATAAAAGTGATTTAAATAATACAAATCTTTTAGAAGAAAAACTCTTCAATGAAGTTTCAAAAAGTAAAATTGGATCAATTACGAATGTTAGCGATCATTGGACAATGCTTAATATAAAAGGAAAAAATACTTTTGATTTGCTATCGACTGGATGTCCATTCAATTTTAATGATTTTAAAAATACAAAAGGTGCTGTAGCACAAACATTAGTTAATCATATTGATGTAATTATACACAATAAAGATCTAAATAACTTAAATTTATTTGTGAGAAGATCTTTTGCAAACCACTTATGGTCCTGGTTAAACGATAGCTCGAGATTTTTCTAATTTATTTTTTATATAATAATTTACAATAATTAATAATATTATGGATACTGACCATTGAAATATTACCCATAACCAGAAAAAACTATCATAATCAGCACTCAAATAGTCCGCTAAATAGAATACAATTATAGGAACAATGACATTCCTTGCTATATTATTAATCATCGCATTTTCTGATTTTTTAAGAGCCATAAAAAATCCATTTGTTAAAAAGAAAAAAGGATAAGCAGGCAAAACAAAAGCTGATATTTTTAAATATCTTTTACCATATTCAATTACTTGAAGATCGTCTGAAAAAAACTTCGGTATTACAGCAGATGTTAAAAAAATTAAAATTCCTGATGCTACCATTATAAAAAAAGAATATTTAATAGCTGTAAAATAAGTTTCTTTAATTCGGCTAAAGTTTTTTGCGCCATAATTTTGAGCAATTATTGAAATTATTGCAGTATTTATTCCAAGTATTGGTAATAAAACTACCTGCTCTATTCTAGTTGCTGCACCATATCCTGCTGTAGCATACTCACTAGTCATCCCTACATATTTAAATATAATTGCTGATGCTATTGAATAGCCACAAATTGCAATTGTAATTGGCATTGATTGAAAAAATATAGCAATTAAAAATTTAATTTTTGGATATAGATATTTCTTGGTTAAGGTTTTTACTCTTTTATTTTGTAAAACTTTATAAAGAATAATTAAAAATGATATAA
>CAJWIN010000036.1 GCA_913042035.1 uncultured Gammaproteobacteria bacterium
AAAAATTGCATTCTAAAAGCTGGGATGTTTTTCTAGAAAAAGAATATCCTAAAATCAATATCTTGATAACAGTTTGCGATAGTGCAGCAAAAGAAGTATGTCCAGTTTGGCCAAACAAAATGGATATGATTCATTGGGGGTTAGCTGATCCTGTTGGAGAAAAAGATAACAAGAAATTAATGTTAAGTATTAATCAATTATATGAAAAAATTGATTCAAATTTAAAATATCTTTATAAAAAGTATTAGTCTATATATTTATATAGTTTTTTAAAATTCGCCCTTTATAATAAGAATATATATTAAAGCAAAATAAAAATTATGAATATTGTTCAAATTCCAGCATTTACAGATAATTATTTTTGGCTAATGTTCGAAGATAATGAGAAAAGTGCAGTTGTTGTTGATCCGGGAGATAGCGCCCCAGTTATAAAATCCCTAAAAGACAATAATTTAGAACTAACAGATATTCTCATAACGCATCATCATAATGATCACATTGGCGGAGTATCTGAGTTAAAAAAAGTTTTTCCCAAGGTAAATATTTTTGGTCCTTCTGATCCTAGAATTCCAGCTGATAATATCGTCAAGAATGAAGATATAATAAAACTAGATTCACTTAACGAAGAGTTTAGAGTACTAGACGTTAGAGGACATACAAACAGTCATATTGCATACTATTTTGATAAAAAACTATTTTGTGGCGACACTTTATTTTCATGTGGATGTGGAAGATTATTTGAAGGTACTTATGAGGATATGCATAAAGCTTTAACCAAAATAAAGAATCTTCCAAAAGAAACTTTGATTTATTGCGCCCATGAATACACTTTAGACAATATTGGTTTTGCCAAATTATTAGATCCCAATAATCATGATTTAATTGCGAGAGAAGAAGAAGTTAAAAAAATTTTAAAAGAAGGCGGATATTCTGTTCCATCAGTATTAGAAAATGAGTTAAAAATTAATCCTTTTTTAAGATTCGATCATAAGGATGTTATAAGTTCAGTACAAAATCACTTTAATCTTAAACTGAATAAAGAATCTGAAATTTTCAAATATACAAGACAGTGGAAAGATAATGAATATGATTAGATTATTCATAAAGATTCTATTCCTTCTTTTAATTAGTATAAACTCCCATGCAAATTTAGATAACTGTAAAAATATATATCAAAATTGTTTTGAAAATATACCAGAAAATATGGTGACATTTCATCAAGAATTAAATACATACGGTGTTGTAAATAAAAATGATATAAATATTAGGGATATTCCTTTAATAAGCTCAAACAATAGCAAAGTATTAAAGAAAATTAAAACAAATGAAAAAGTTTTAATAAAAAAAGTTTTTTTTCTTAAACCAAATATTAGTGTTCGACTAAAGCTTTTAAATACCAATAATATTGAGATTGTAAATAATTATAGATTTGGAAAATGGTATTTGGTGTCTCATGAAGATGTTGAAGGTTTCATTTTTTCTGATTTTGTTTCGGTAGAAAAAAAAATAAATAAAAAATTTACAAGATTCAGGCATATTGATTCCGTTGATTGGAGAGAAAACAAAGTCGACCCACAAAAAAATATTGAGCTTGTTTTAACAAAGCATAATGATGACGCGTATATTTTACGAGGATATGCATGGCATTACTTGAATGGGTTTAGCGAAATAAATTATACTTTTACAAATAATATTTTCTCTAAAGAAAAGATTGTAAAAGATGGTATAAAAATATTTTTATTTGATGAAAATGAAATATTTGTAGAATCGGATATTGATATTTTTACAGGTATATACAGAAAATACTAAAGTTAATCTTCTCTACTTGTTATTTCAATCAAATGATAGCCAAATTGAGTTTGAACAGGCCCATGAACCTTATTAAGATCTCCTGTAAAAACAACATCATTGAATTCTTTGACCATTTGCCCAGGACTAAATGAACCAAGATCACCACCATTACCACCTGATGGGCAAGAAGAGTTGATTTTTGCAGCTTCCGCAAAATCTAGCCCGCCTTCGATTTCTTTTTTTAAGCTAAGACATTGTTCCTCAGTCTCAACTAATATATGTCTTGCTGTTGCTTGAGTCATATTAGCTCCTATAGATTTAAATTTTAAATAGATTACATACCTTTGATTTATAAGTCTAGCAATTTAAGAATTAAGCATTTTATCAAAATAATTTATGATATCGTCAGATTCATAAAGCCACTCGATATCATTTTTAGATTTCTCTATACGTAAGCATGGCACTTGAATCTTTCCACCAAACTTCTTTAATTCTTCACGATACTTTAAATCATTTCTAGCATCTCTAATTTCAATATTTAATG
>CAJWIN010000037.1 GCA_913042035.1 uncultured Gammaproteobacteria bacterium
CCAGATGCACTTTTAATTTTAGGAGATACAAATAGTTGTCTTTCTGCTATAGCAGCAAAAAAGAAAAAAATTCCAATATTTCACTTTGAAGCTGGGAATAGATGTTTTGATCAAAGAGTTCCTGAGGAAACAAATAGAAAAATAGTGGATCATATTGCAGACATTAATCTTACATATAGTGGTATTGCCAGAGACTATCTTTTAAACGAGGGTCTTCATCCAGACAGAACTATAAAGGTTGGATCTCCAATGTTTGAGGTTTTAAATACTCAAAAAAAGGCAATAAATAGTTCAAAAATATTAACCAAATTAAAATTGAATTCTGGAGAATATTTTTTGATTTCTTGTCATAGAGAAGAGAACGTGGATAATAACAAAAATTTTAAATTATTAATTGAATCATTGAATGAGCTGGCCAATAAGTATAAAATGCCAATTATTTTTCCTATTCATCCTAGAACAAAAAAAATATATGAGAAAAGCAGACTTAAAGCAGATAAACTTGTCAAATTTATTGACCCTTTAGGTTTTATTGATTATAACAAACTACAGATTGAATCTTTTGTAGTATTGTCTGATAGCGGTACGATATTTGAGGAATCCTCCATTTTAAATTTTAGAGCTTTAAATATTAGAGAGTCTCATGAAAGACCAGAAGCAATTGAAGAGACATCTGTTGTTGTTACTGGACTTAAAATCGAGAGAATTTTACAAGGAATAAAAATACTTGAAAATCAAACTACAGGTAATGAGAGAAATATAAACATAGTTTCAGATTATAATATTTCTAATGTTTCTACTAAAATTGAAAGAATTATATTGTCTCATATTGATTTTGTAAATCGAGTAGTTTGGCAAAAAGAATAAACAAAAAACGAATTCTAATATATTCTCTTGTATTCAGTCCTGATGGAGTTTCAACAGCATATCTTTATAATGATCTTGTTCTTGGGTTTAAAAATAGAGGGTATGATGTATCAGTTTTAACTTCTACACCTCATTATAATATCACTAAAGAATCTCTAGAAGAACAGCCACTACAAAAAAAGTTTTTTGGTCTTCTATATACCAGTATTTATAATGGTGTTAAGGTTTACCATATCCCATTAAAAAAATATAAAAATCATATAAATAGAATTTTATCGTTCATATACTGGCATACAGCCTCATTTATTATCGGACTAAGTCTTAAAAGACCAGATATAATCCTTACCCCTTCCCCGCCACTCACTAATGGATTATTAGCAATATTATTAGCCAGAATTAAAGGTTCAAAATCTATTTATAATGTTCAAGAAATTTATCCCGATTTACTAATTAATCTTGGATATTTAAATAATATATTTTTAATAAAAATTTTAAAGAAAATAGAAAGTTGGGTTTATAGTATGTCAGACTCAGTTACAACAATTGACGATCAATTTTATAATATTCTAGAAACCAGGATTAATGAAAAAAACAAATTACTATTAATACCAAATTTTGTTGATACTGAGCTTTACTCAATAAAAAATTCAATCTCATTACCAGATGAATTTGAGAAGATGGAAGGTTATACAAATATGCTATATGCAGGTAATATTGGCTTAGCTCAAGAATGGGATTTAATAATAAATTTAGCCAAAGAAATAAAAGAATTTAAAATAACTATATGGATAGTTGGTGAAGGATTAAGAAAATCTTACTTGAAATCAGAGATTAAAAAAAATGGGCTAGATAATATTAATTTATTACCGTATTATGATAGAAAGTATATGCCTGCAATAAATCTATTTGCAGACATTCACTTCATAGCCATGAATAAAAAAGTTGAAAAGTATGGATTCCCTTCTAAGGTTTATACAATTATGGCATCAGGCAAGCCAATGATAGTAGTTTCATCTGAAGAGACATCAATTGTAGCTTTTCTAAAAGATATAAATGCAGCTTTGTTAGTTACTGATCACTCTTTATCAAAATTTAAAGAAGAGGTATTAAAGCTTCACAATTCTATTGATCTTAGAAATAAATTAGGATCTAACGGAAGACAAGAAATCATTAAGAAATATTCAAAAAAAGTTGT